>CAYZIX010000003.1:0-97163 GCA_964478395.1 uncultured Candidatus Solibacter sp. | reverse complement strand
CCGTTCCCTGCTGGTTGAGGCTCGACGCGAGTTTCATTCGCGTGGCCCGCAAGGCGGGGATCAGGCCGAACAGAACCGTAGTGAGCAGCGTCAGGCCGGCGGACGATGCGAGGACGAACAGACTCAAATGGAAACGGAAATTCGGGCCGAGGAAACTGAGCCGGGCCAGAGCGCTGATGCCGGCATGGGCCACGCCAAGTCCCACCACGCTGCTGGCGGCGGAGAGCAGGAAACTCTCGGTGAGAAACTGCCGGATCAGGCGCCCGCGCGTGGCGCCCAGCGCCAGCCGCACCGCCGTCTGCTTTGAGCGGCGCGCGGCGCGCACCAACAGCAGATTCGCCACATTCGCACAGGCGAGCAGCAGCACCAGGACGGCTACGGCCGCCATGGCTTTGAGCGGATCGAGAAACTTCTCGTTACGGATAAAGAGGACGTCCCGCGCGGCAGGCGTGAGCCGGCCTTCATCCTTTGCCAATTGATGGCTCTGGATGGCATAATTGACGATTTTGTCATTTACCTGTTCCACCGCTCGCGCCCACAGCGCCGGCATGGAGGCTTGCGCTTGCGTGACGGAAACGCCCGGCTTCAAGCGCGCCACCAGCGTGAGCCAGGGTTTGCGCGCCAAGTTCCAATCTTCGGCCGCACCACGGTTGGTCAGCGGGTACATGGCCAGGGGCATGAAGACATCCGGCTCGTCCCCGTTGAACAAGCCGCCGAAACCTTTTTCCGCCACACCAGCGATTACGAGCGGGAAGGTATTCACCGAGAACTGCTGGCCGATCACTTGCGGGTCGCCGTGGAAGCGCTGCTGCCAGTAGCGGTAAGACAGGACGACAGCGGGCGCAGCGCCAGCGGTATCGTCAGACGGAGTGATAACGCGTCCGGCAGCGGCGCCAATTCCGAGCACCTGGAAGTAGCCGCCGCTGACGTATTCCGCCTTGCCGGTTTCCACGCCCGGCGCGCCGGCGGGCCGAAGGCTGGCGCTGAGATTGTCGCTGCTAGCCAGAACTCCTTCGAAAACGCCGTTCAGGTCGCGATAGGCCGTGAAAAAGGGATAGGTGCGGCTGTAGGCGCCGTCGATCTTCACGAGGCGACTGGCGTCGCGCGCTGGCACGGACCACAGCAGGAGCTGATCGACCATGCTGAAGAAGGCCGCGGTCAGGCCGATGCCGAAGGCGAGCGTGGCCACAGCCACCAATGTGAAGCCGGGAGTCTTGGCGAGAGCCTTTGCCCCAAATCGAAGATCGTCGACGAACGCGGTCATGAGTTTACTCCTCAAATTGGTTCGACGTTCCATGGCCAACTCCGAGAGGATATTCGGCACCTGAGATTTGGCCACCCACTCCGTAATGGCAAGAAAACTGGCGGTCCCCTACAGACAATATGATTGAGAACTTGCCGAAGCAATCATACATTACGTTCGTGGGTTGTTATCTTGGGCCAAACGTTATACTCCAGTGTTGCGTATTTCAATGTTCTCAGGACCTCACAACTGCCGCGAATCTGGCGGATTGGGTCAGAATGTCCGGCTTGAGGTGTCACGCCGCAGCGAAAACCAGCATCTTAATGACATGTTGAGAAGAACTGTTTTCGGACTGGCGCTTGCATCCGCGCTGCTGATGCCCGCCGCGCTGCGGGCCGCTGACAACCGCGACGGCATGTTCATCCACATCAGCCACGGCTCGGACGACCCGCACCGCCTGCTGATGGCCTTGAACATGGCCAACATGATGGCCGCTGATCATCCCGTGCTCGTCTATTTCGACATCAAAGCGGTGGACGCCGTGCTGAAGACCTCGCCCGACATCCGCTTCGCGCACTTCCCGTCGTCGAAGACGCTGTTGGCGGACCTGGTGAAGCACAACGTTACGCTGATGGCGTGTCCGGGCTGCCTGAAGGTGGCGGGCAAGACCGGCGCCGATCTGGCGCCCGGCATTCAGGTCGCCGACAAGGTGAAATTCTTCTCCTTCACCTCCGGCCGGATTATCGCGCTCGACTACTAGGGGCGGCCTACTCCTCGCGCAGCGTCACGGCTGGATCGATGCCGAGCGAGCGGCGCGCCGGAAGGTAGCAGGCGGCCAGCGCCAGCGCCGCCAGCAGCAGCGGCGCGCCCACCAGCAGGCGCGGATCGGACGTACTGACGGCCGACGCCCGGGCGACGCTGGAAAGGAACACCGACAGGGCGCGGATGCCGGCCCAGGCCAAGCCCAGGCCGAGCGCCGTGCCCACGCCAGTCAACGCGGCGCCCTCCTGCATCACCATCCGGAGCACGGCGCCACGGCGCGCTCCCAACGCCATGCGAATGCCGATTGCGCGCCTGCGCCGCGACACAGTGTAGGCCGTCACGCCGGCCAGGCCCACCACGGCCAGCAGCAGGCCGAAGGCGGCGATGACGCCGTAGGTCCACAGCGCCGAACGCACCGCGAACATCATCTGGTCCACCTGTTCCACCATGGTGCGCATCTCGAACGGGGTCAGGCGCTCGTCCAGCGCGGCAGCGTCGCGCCGCACGGCCTCCAGCGCATCGGCGCCCGGCGCTGAACGCACAACGACCGTCAGCCCGTGCGCTCCGGACCGTGCATAATCGGCCGGCCGCAACGGCAGATAGATCATGCCCGGCGCGGACTTGTTCACACCGTCGCGCACGCCCTCCACCACGCCCACCACCTGCACCACGCGCGTCTGCCCCACCAGCCCAGTCCGGCCGCCAGCCGCGGATTGGCCGACCATGTCAAAACGCGCCGCATCGTCGTCGCCCAACTCGATCCGCTGTCCCAGCGCCTCCCGGCCCGGCCAGCAATCGCGCGCCAGATTGGCGCTCACCACGGCGGCGGTGGACTCGTCGGTCTCGTCCTGCTTCCGGAACGTGCGCCCGGCCAGCAGCGGAATGCCGATGGTCGAGAAAAAGTCCTCGCCCACCCGCGCCCGCCGGCCACCGTGCAGACGCTTCACACCGTCCGGCCCGTCGACGGTGAACGCCACGCCGGGCTTGCCCACGGCGGACATGGGCACCGAATCGGCGAGGCTGGCCCGTAGTGTCGACGGCCGGCTTTTGATGCGGTCCAGCAGGCGGTGGAAATACCCGGCGGCACGCGGCGGCGTGTAGCCGGAGCGCACGGGGTCCAGCGAGACCAGCGCCAGGTCGCGCGGCTCGAAACCGAGATCGCCACCGGCAATAGCGCGATGGCCCATCACCAGAAAACCGGTGATCAGCAGCAGCGCCAGCGACGCCGCCACCTGCGCCAGCATCAGCGCGTTGCGCAGGCCGAAGTGGCGGTGGCGCGGCGCCACGCTGGGCTTTAGCGCCACGCTCAAGTCGGCGCGCGTCGCCCGCAGCGCCGGCAGCAGGCCCAGCGCCAAGCCGGTGAACAGCGTCATCGCGAGCGTGAAGATGAGCACTCTGGCATCGGGCTCCAGGTAGAACGTGATGGGCATGGGGCTGGGATACTTCAGCCGCGAGGCCAGGTGCATGAGAATGCTGGCCAGCGCGAAGCCCAGCAGACCGGCGGAGGCGGCCACCAGCATGGACTCGGTGAGCAGTTGGCGCACCAGCCGGCCGCGGCCCGCGCCCAGCGCCAGACGGACCGCGATCTCCTGCCGCCGGTCCATGGCCCGCGCCAGCATCATGTTGGCGACATTGGCGCTGGCGATCAGCAGAATCATGCCGCCGAGCACGGTGAAGAAGGTGGTGAAGAAAGGCAAGTCCTGCTTGCGCAGCGGAACCAGCTTCCCGCCCGGCCGGATGACGACGGTGCGCCCCTTGCCGCCGGGCTCGCGTTCGCCCCAGTCCTGGCTGAGTTGGCGCGCCACGCCGTCCAACACCATTTCGGCGCGCGCTTCCGTCACTCCGGGCCGCAGCCGGCCAATCACGTAGAGCCGCGTGACGTCGTGCCGCTGCAGCACGCCGCCCGCCAGCTCCGGCGCCAGACGCTCGGCGCCGTGCAACGTCATCCAGAGGTCGGCGCCGAAGGTCATTGGCGAAGCACCGCGAAAATCGCGCGGGCCAACGCCGATGATGGTGCAGAGGTGGTGGTTGACCGTCAGGCTGCGGCCGACCACTGCGGCATCGCCACCCAAGTGCTGCCGCCAGTAGGCGTAGCTGACGATGATGCGCGGTGCGGCTCCGCCGGCTTCGTCCCCGGCGCCAAAGTCCTGCCCGAGCACCGGCCGCACGCCGAGCGCCGCCAGGTAGGACGGCGTGACGATGTGGCCCCAGACGCGCTCGGTCGAGTTGCCCTGGCGCACGGCAAACGCGACCGGCGCCGCGTAGGCCGCACTCGACGTGAATAGTTCGCTGTGTTCGCGGTAGCGCTGGTAATGCGGATACGATGTGGCCGCGCCCACCATCACCAGCTCTTCCGGATGCGACACAGCGGGCACGTCGCGCATCACGAATCCGTTCATTTCACTGAACGCCGACGTGGCCACGCCGATGCCGAGGGTGAGTGAGATCATCGCCACCGCGGTGAAGCCCGGCGAGCCGGCCAGCGAGCGCAGCCCGTAGCGCACGTCCTGTTTCAATTCGGCCGCATACTCGGCGGGCAGCCGCAGCGCGATGTCGATGATGAGCCGCAAGAGCCCGGCAATGCCGTGGCGCCGCCAGACGGGCTCAATAGAGTCCTCGGACGCCTGCATCATCTCCTCGCCGTAGGCGTTCTGAAACTCCTGCGGAAACGCACGGGCCAGAGCCCGGTAGAGCCGCAATGTGAACGCCACGGGCCGGCTCACGACTCGGCCCTCCGCGCCAGCGCGCCGCGCTTCAGGTTGACGGCCTGCACGAGTTCTTCCAACCGGCGGCTTTCGGCTTCCAGCACACGACGGCCGAGGCGTGTCAGACGGTAGTAGCGCCGCCGCGCGTCGTCAGCTTCGGCCACCGGACGGTTTGAAGACTCTTCGATGAGATCCTCGTCCATCAACCGCTTCAGCGCACCGTAGAGCGTGGCCGGCCAGAGACGCACCTTGCCATCGGTGCGCTCCAGCACCTCCTGCATGATGCCGTAGCCGTGCTGCTCGTCGCCGGACAGGGCCAGCAGGATGTGGAACCAGTTCGGCTTGAGCGGCAGGAATCGTTCTTCGGATGGCGTTTTCGACATGGACTCACTCAGTATCAGTTGATATATATATTGAACGAGTTCGTCCGTCAAGCCCCGCGCTGCGCTATCCTCTTCTTTTCCGGACGCCGATGCCCACGCTGGTTGAACTCGACGATCTGTCCCGCCACTACGGCCGGCACGTCGCCCTAGATGGGTTGACGCTGGCCATCGAGCAGGGCGAACTGTTCGCCCTGCTGGGCCCTTCCGGCTGCGGCAAGACAACGACGCTACGGCTGATAGCCGGATTCGATGCACCGACGCGCGGCGACGTCCGGCTGCGCGGCCGGTCACTCAATGGCTTACGGCCCAACGAGCGGCACGTATCGACGGTGTTTCAGAACTATGCGCTATTTCCGCACCTGACGGCGCGCGCCAACATTGAGTTCGGCTTGCGCTACGCCAAGGGCGAGACGGCGCCGTTCGGGCAGATTGTCGAAATGCTCGACCTGGGAGAAAAGCTCGACCGCAAGCCCGCCGAGCTTTCCGGCGGCGAACGGCAACGCGTGGCACTGGCGCGTTCTCTGATTCTGCAACCCGACGTGCTGCTGCTGGACGAGCCATTATCAGCACTCGACCCGAATTTGCGCAAGCAGGTGCGCGGCGAGTTACGCGAACTGCAACGCCGCATCGGCACCACGTTTATCTTCGTGACGCACGACCAGGAAGAGGCGCTGTCGATGTCGGACCGCATGGCCGTGCTCCACCAGGGTCGACTGGCGCAACTGGGCACGCCGCGCGAACTCTACCGCCATCCGGCGAGCCGATTCGTGGCGTCCTTCCTGGGGCCCGTGAACTGGATGGACGGGGTTGGCGTGCGGCCGGAGGCAACGCGGCTGAACGAAGCTCGCACTGAACGTGGCGTCGAGGCCATGGTGGAGAGCGTCACTTACCTGGGTAATTGCCTGCACGTCACTGCGCGGCTGGCCAACGGCAATCGCGTGGTGGCGGAGGTGCCGGCGCGCCGCGCCTTTGCGCCAGAGGTGCCAGTGTGGGTGGAGTGGGACGCGGCGGACGAAATCCGGGTCAGCGAGCCATGAAACATTTCCGCTCGTTCTTGCTTGCGCCGGCGGCGGCCACTCTGGCCACGCTGTTCTTCGCGCCGCTGGCGATTCTGGCCAGCTACAGCGTGATGACGCGCGGCACCTACGGCGGCGTGGCGGCTCCGGCAACAATCGAAAACTGGCGGCTGCTGTTTGATCCACTGTATGCTGGCGTGCTGGCCAAGTCATTCGCCGTGGCGGCGGTTTCCACGGCCATCTGCGTTGTGCTCGGCTTTCCGCTGGCGCTGTTTATCAGCCGCGCCGGGCGGCGCCGCAACCTTTATCTGGCGCTGGTGATGCTGCCGTTCTGGACCAGCCTGCTGGTACGGACCTATGCCTGGATGTTTCTGCTGCGCGACACGGGGCTGATCAACACGGTGCTGCTGGCCACGGGCATCATTCATCAGCCGCTGCCGCTGCTGTACAACTGGGGCGCGGTGATTCTGGGCCTCGTGTACGGCTACCTGCCCTTCATCGTGCTGCCGCTGTATTCGACGCTGGAGAGGCTGGACCCGTCGCTGGTGGAAGCCGCGGCCGACCTGGGCGCACGGCCGTTTTCGACGCTGTGGCGCGTGATCATTCCACTGTCGATGCCCGGACTGCGGGCTGGAACAGTGCTGGTATTCATTCCCTGCCTCGGCACGTTTCTGACGCCGGACCTGCTGGGCGGCGGCAAGACGATTCTGGTGGGCACGCTGATCCAAAACCAGTTCACCAACGCCCGCGACTGGCCGTTCGGCTCCGCACTGGCGCTGGCGTTGATGGCGATTGTGCTGGTGCTGCTGTTCATTGAGGCGCGCGGCTCGGAGCAGGCGTCGTGAAACGGCTGCTGCCATTGACGGCGGTGGCGATCTACGCCTTCCTGCACCTGCCGCTGCTGGTGCTGGCGGCGTTCAGCGTGAACGCGAGCCGCTTCACCGTGTGGCAGGGCTTTTCGTGGCGCTGGTACAAGGCCGCGGCCGGCGACGGCGCGCTAATTGAGGCCACGTGGAACAGCCTGCTTATCGCGTTTGCGGCCACGCTGATTTCCACGGTGATTGGCACGCTGTGCGCCTACGGGCTGTGGAAGCGCGGCTCGAAGTGGCTGTCGATGAGCCTTTCGTTGTCGCTGGCCACGCCGGAGATTGTGCTCGGCATCGCGCTGCTGGCGTTTTATCAGGGCCTGTTCCGCTTTCTCGGCGCACGGCTGGGACTGCACACGGTGATTGCGGCGCACGTCTCGTTCTGCCTGGCGTTCGTGGTGCTGGTGGTAGCGGCGCGGCTGAAGACCATGGACCGGACGTTGGAAGAAGCCGCGATGGATTTGGGAGCATCGGAGGCGGCGGCATTCTGGCGGGTCACGTTGCCCAACCTCACGCCGGCCATTATTTCGGCGGCTCTGCTGGCCTTCACCATCTCGTTCGACGACTACGTGATCACGTCGTTAGTGGCGGGCGTCGACAGCGAAACGCTGCCGATGCAGCTGTACGCACTGGCCCGGCGCGGCGCCAATCCGGTGGTGAACGCCGTCGCCACGCTAATCGTCTTCGGGCTGGGATTTCTGATCCTAGCCGCTGAACGGCTGAACCGGCGCACATGTTGAAGCGGCGCACACTGTTCTTCCTCCCGCTAAGCGGCGCGGCCGGGTGCCGGCGCGCGGCGACGCGGCTGAACGTCTTCAACTGGTCGAACTACATTGGCCCGGACACACTTGAACGGTTTTACCGTGAGACGGGGATCGAGGTCCGCTACGCCATCTACGAATCGAATGAAGAGCTGACGGCGCGGATCCTCGGCGGCAACTCGGGCTGGGACGTCATCTTTCCGTCGAACTATTTTGTTGGAGCGCTACGAGACCTTGGACTGCTAAGGCGATTGGACCGCACGCGCCTGCGCTGCGCGGCCGAACTCGACGCGCAGTTCCAGCACCCGCACTGGGATCGCGAGTTGCAGTGGGCCGTGCCGTACATGTGGGGCTCCAGCGGCATTCTGTGCAATCCGCGGTTGGCCGCCGCGCCATCGTCCTACGCGGACCTGTGGGATGCGCGGTACGCGGGACGCATGACCATGCTCGATGATCCGCCGGAGGTGTTCGGCGCAGCGCTGAAGATGCACGGGTTACCACTGAACGACGCTTCGCCGGAACACCTGCGGTTGGCGCAGCGCGAGGCTCTGCGGCAGAAGCCGCTGCTGCGAGCTTACTTGAACGCCGAGGTGCGCGACCAGGCCGTGGCGGGCGATGTGGCGGTGTGCCAGTTGTGGGCGACGACGTCTCAACAAGCGATTGACGCGGCGCCGCATTTGCGATTCGTGTACCCGAAGGAAGGCTTCGCACTGTATGCCGATTGCGCGGCCATCCTGCGCGAATCGCGGCGCGAAGAGCTGGCCTACAAATTTATCAATTTTGTTTTAAGGCCCGACATCGCGGCGTCGATTGTGGCGACGTCGCGCACGGCCACGTCGTCAGAGGCAGCGCGCCGATTGCTGCCACTGCAACTGCGCGAATTGCAGACGCTGTTTCCGCCAGCGGAAACGCTCAAGCGCGGTGAGTGGTTCGAGCCGTTGCCGGCCGCGTCGCAGCGGCTACGCGACAGGCTGTGGACCGAGCTGAAATCGGCCTAGTTCAAAAAGCGATCGATATCGACGTCGACGAAAGGGGCGCGCTTGAAGCGTTCCTTCAACTTGAAGGGCACGGTGGCGTCGAAGATGGTCTTGCACGAGATGCCGTCAGCAGGGATCGACGGGCTAAATAACGGCGACTGCGACGGATCGAGCGGATGGCAACGGACACCGGGCAGGAACATGGTGCTCGCGTCGCCCTGATAGCGCGTGGTCATGGCCCAAAGCACGTCGTTCGTGTTGAAGAGATCAACATCTTCGTCCACCAGAATGACGTGCTTCAGTTCGCTGAACGCAGTGAAGGCGGTGAGTGCGGCCTGGCGCTGGCGGCCCTCATCACTTTCGGAGAGCTTCGCGAATTGCAGGATGGCGAGGTACTTTCCGCCGCCCGACGGGTGGCAGTAGACATTCTTCAGCCGGCCAGGCATGGCCGCTTCGACCAAGCGCAGAATGCTCGCCTCAGTGGGAATGCCGACAAGATTCACATGCTCCTCACCAGGTCCGATGATGGTTTGCAGAATCGGATTTGTACGGTGCGTGACGGCCGTGACGCGAATGACCGGCAACGACGGCTGGGCCTTGCCGAGATAGCCCGGAAACTCCGGCATACAGAAGCCGGTGTTCGTCTGCGCATCCTCGCGAATGCGCTCGCCCGGCAGGATCTCACCTTCGAGCACGATTTCAGCGTGCGCGATGGCCTTGGCCGCAACGCTGACGCAATTGACGAGTTCGACGGGCTTGCGGCGCAAGCCGCCAGCGATGGTGAGTTCGTCGAAGCCAAGCGGCGTGGTGGGCGGCTCAAAGCAAGCTGCGACATAGAGAGCCGGATCAAGGCCCATACTGATGGAAACGGGAAGCGCGCGGCCAGCGCGTTCAGCCTTTTGGCGAAACTGATCGATGTGGCGGCCAGGTACAAAGTAGATGCTGAGCCGGTCCGCGCCATGCACGCACATACGATGGATGGTGACATCGGACTCGCCCGTTTCCGGATCCTCGGCCCGCACCAGTCCCATGTTGAAATACGGGCCGGCGTCGAGCAGCGTGTTGGTGGGCGCGGGGATCAGCGTGCGCAAGTCGAACGGCGCACGAATGACCTGCTGCTGGCAAGGCGCGCTGTTAACAACCACTGGCGTGTGCGGATGGTTCAGCGCATCGAGCAGGTGAAAGGCGAGTCGCTCCGGCGTCGAGCCCATCAGCAGTGCGGTGCGCCGGCGGCTGGCCAGAAGGCCCGTGACGACGGGCATGGAGTAGCCCTTCACGTTCTCAAAGAGCATGGCGGGGCCGAGCTGAGTGGGCGGTGCGACGGGCGTGCCCGCGCCGATGCGGCGATAGACGCCGGCAAGTTCGGCGACGGGGTCCACCGGGGTGCGGGTGCGCAGGAGCTCACCCGGCGTCGACTCCAGCAACGCGAGGGCAGAGCGTAGATCGTAAACAGCATCGAAAGACATGGCCGTGTCTCCATTGTCGCCCGAGACACGGCCACGCGTTTCAGCTCAGCTTGACGATGAGGCCTTCAAACACCTTGCGCTGTGCGATGAGCGCCTCCACCTTGTCGGGCACGGCACGGGTGGCTTCCAGCAGAATCCAGCCGTTGTAGCCGTTGCCGGCGAAGAGCTTGAAGAGCTGATCGTAGGGATAATCGCCGCCATCGAGTTCACGCACGTGAGTGGTGTCGCCGATGCGCGTCTTGACCATAGCGAAGTTGGCGTCGAGCCCCGCGCCCTTCAGGTCAGTGGGATTCGAGTTCCAACACAGATAGACGTTTTTGTTCGTGGCGACATCGAGGATGGCCTTGGTGTTGGGCGCCTCGTTGGTTTCGCGGCCGTGCATTTCGAGGCGGATTTTCTGGCCGTGCGCAGCGCCGAACGCGCCGACTTCATTCAACGCCTTGCCGATCTGCTCGATGGTCTTTTCGTGCGGCACGCCGGCTATAAAGCCATTGGGCTTCACCTTGACGCCGAGACCACCGCAGTCGTGCATCAACAGGATGAATTCCTTCGCCTGCTCGATGTTCTTTTTAACGGCGGCGGGATCGGCGGAGTGAAACTCACAGTTCGAGCCGTAACCGATCAACTTCACCGGGCTATCGGCGAAGCGCTTGCGCGCCTCGGCGCGTTGGGCCTTGCTGAGCGTGGGCTCAACACCGTGGGCGTGCTGAGTGCGCAGCTCGAGACCATGAATACCGGCCTTTTCACAGGTGGCGAGCAGCGTGGGCAAGTCCATGTCCTTGCCCCACTGATACGTCACCCAACCCAACTTAAGGGAGTACTTAGGAGCCGCGCCGGCAACGCCCAACGCGAGGCCCGATCCAACAAACGTACGCCGACTGATGGATGTCATTTTCGTGTCTCCTACACTTTGTCCGGCGCGGGCACAACGAAACCGGGCCGATAGGTGTCCAGCAGCAGAGCGTTGGCCTGCGCATCGCCGACGAAGCGCTCCGTATCGGGATCGAACTGTAGCATACTACCGCGCCGGAAGGCGACGTTGGCCACGTGGGCCAGCGCGGAGGCATAATGCGCCGTCTCTACCGGGCCGTTCTGATCCTCCACCTTGCGGCTGCGCACAGCCTTGATGAAATTTTCGAAGTGTTTTGTCGGCGCCTTGGCCGTGGGACCGGGCGTATGCTTGGGGCCGAGGAAGACCGAATACTTTTCGTAACCGCTGATGGCCATGTAGCCCTCGGAGCCATAGAAGAGATTGCCGTTGGAGGCCTGCTCGGCTTCAGTGTTCGAGCACCAGAAGCGCACGGCCACCTCAGCGTATTTCTTCTCACGCTCAAACTCGCAGAGCGCGGTGAGCACCTCCGGCGTTTCACGACGATCGCGCCACAGATACTTGCCGCCCATCGACGCGACCTTGGTAGGCAGCTTCACGCCAAGGCCCCACTGCAACATGTCGGTCTCGTGGATGCCCTGGTTGCCGATTTCGCCGTTGCCGAAATCCCAGGTCCAGTGCCAGTTGTAGTGCACGTGGTTCTTCGAGTACGGACGCCACTTGGCAGGGCCGACCCACTTATCGTAGTCGAGCGTTTTGGGCGGCTCCTCGTTCGGAAAACTTGCCAGCTTTGGGCGCCACTTGAAGATGGTGGCGCGGCCCATGTAGACGTCGCCGATGACTCCTTCGCGCAGCTTGGCTACCGCCTCCTGGATGGCTTCGGAGCTGCGCAGTTGCACGCCGTGCTGCACAATGCGCTTGTACTTGTGCGCGGCGGCAATCATGCTGCGGCCCTGCGCGATGGAATGCGTGCCAGGCTTTTCGACGTAGACATCCTTGCCCGCCTGGCAGGCCCAAATGGTGGCGAGTGCATGCCAGTGGTTGGGCGTGGCAATGGAGACCACGTCAATATCTTTGTCGTCGAAGACGCGGCGCATGTCCTGCACCACCTTCACCGGATGGCCGAACTTCGATTCGAATTCACGGGCGCGCTGATTGGCAACATCAAGATCAACATCGACGAACGTTGTGACCTCAACGTTTTCGAGCGGCTCGAAACCGGCATAGTGCGCCTTGCCTCGACCGTTCACGCCAATGACGGCGACACGTATTTTTTCGTTGGCGCCGGCGGCCTGGCTACCCGCCAGCGCAATTGGGGCCGCGGCAGACGCCGCGAGAAACTGTCGTCTATCCATGGTGTCCACTCCCTCCTGCTGATCGTCTGTTAACCGGAGCCCGACGTCAAGCCAGGCGGCGCACACGCGCGCCAACTGATAATCTGCGTATCGAAACAGGAGCACCATGCTGAACCGCCGCACATTTCTTTCCACACTAGCCGCGCCGGCGCTGATCAAGCCGGCGCCACGGCCGAATATCGTGATGATCTATGCCGACGACATGGGTTATGGTGATCTGGGCTGCTACGGGCATCCGACGATCCGCACGCCGAACCTAGACCGCATGGCGGCCGAAGGCATGCGCTTTACGCAGTGGTATTCGGCCGCGCCTGTTTGCACACCGAGCCGAGCCGCGCTGCTAACGGGGCGCTATCCGATGCGCAGCGGGCTGACGCGCGTGCTGTTCCCCGCATCCGACGGCGGTATTCAGCCAAACGAGGCAACAGTGGCGGAGTTGCTGCACGCAGGCGGCTACTCGACGGCGGCGATTGGCAAGTGGCACCTGGGCCATCAGGAGCGCTATTTGCCGCCGCGGCACGGCTTCGACAGCTACTTCGGCATTCCTTATTCGAACGACATGACACCCACGCCGGGCCCCGGCTCGCCGGGCGCGCCACGCCATCCCCGGCTGCCGATGGTGCGCGACACGACAACCATTGAAACTGAACCGGACCAGACAAAACTGACGGCGCGCTACACGGAAGAGGCGGTGAGAGTGATCCGCGGCTCGAAACAAAAACCGTTCTTCTTGTATTTCGCGCACACCTTCCCGCACGTGCCGCTGTACGCCGGCGAGCGCTTCCGCAGCAAAAGCCTGGCGGGGCTGTACGGCGACGTGATTGAAGAGATCGACTGGAGCGTGGGTGAGGTGCTGCACACGTTGAAAGAGACGGGGCACGACCGCGACACGCTGGTGATGTTCAGCTCCGACAACGGACCATGGCTGACGCGCAAGGAGTTTGGCGGCACGGCAGGACTGCTGCGCGACGGCAAGGGGACGACCTACGAGGGCGGGATGCGGGAGCCGTGCCTGGCGCGCTGGCCGGGACGTATTCCGGCCGGAGCGGTGTCGATGGCGCAAGGCTCGATGCTGGACCTGCTGCCAACGTTCGCGGCCGTGGGCGGAGCCACGCTGCCGACCGGGCGCGTATTCGACGGCGAAGATATGATGCCGGTGCTGACCGGCGCTAGTCCGGGTCATGCGCGCACGTTTTTCTACTGGAACCAGGAGACGTTGGAGGCCGTGCGGCAGGGCGCGTGGAAGCTGCGCGTGGTGAAGGGGCAGATCGAGTTGTATAACGTGGAGGCAGACCCTTCCGAACGCTTCAACCGCGCCGAGGCGCAGCCGGAGCGCGTGCGCGAACTGGCAACGCTGATGCAGAAACACGAGGCCACGATTGAGCGCGGCGCGCCGCAGCGTTAGAGTTCGCGGATTCTGATATTGCGGAACTCGACCGTGATGCCGGGGCCGGAGTGCACCTGCAGCGCGATGAGGCCGCGGCGCAGAATACCGGGCTCGGTCTCGGTGTAATCGACAGTGCGCATGCCGTCGAGCGTCAGCGTGATGTGATTGCCGAGCGCGCGAACGGCATAAGTGTGCCAGCCGGATTTGTCGATGCGCGCAATGGCTGGCGCGGGCGCCGGGACCAACGTACGGTTGCGGCGGCTTTCGTCGTACAGGCTGCCCCAATACTTTTCGCCGATGTCAGCCTGATAGCCGGAGAGCTCGTGCTCCTTTGCGGCGGGCAGGCTGCGGAACTGAATGCCGCTGTTGCCAACGCCGCCGGCAAGCCGGAACTCGAGTTCGAGCTCGAAGTCGCCGAAGTGTTCCTTCGCGCGCAGAAAATCGTTCCACTTCTGGCCGGCGTGGTGGCCGACGATCATGCCATCGCGCGCCTGCCAGACACCGGGCGTGTCCTGCTGCCAGCCGTCGAGGTCGCGGCCGTTGAACAGCGGGCGCCAGGGGCCGGGACGTAGCGGTGTATTCAAAGTGAGACCGCTGCGGATAGCCTCGTTAGCCCAATGCGCAACGTTGGCGGAATCGACACTCGATTCGACGGGCGCGTTCGGTTGCTGACGCGATTTGATGCAATCGAGCCAGTTCAAGACGTGATCGATGGTTCCATCGCGCAGCGAATCGACATGCATCTCGGGCGGAGGAATGTGTGACTTCGGATCGCGCTTGGCATCCTCGAGATACAACTCAAAATACGGCCGCAACAACTTGAGACTTCCCTTGGTGCCACGGAAGATAATGCCGCCATCCTCGATGCCCGTCACCATGGTGCTCACATAAGAGACCTGGAAGCGCCCAGGGTACTGAAATGACGCCGACACGGTGTCCGGAGCTTCGGACCAATCCACGATATAGCGCGAGCCCTGGCCGCTAACAGTGGCCGGCACGCTCTCGCCCATTATCCAGTGCACCGCATCGATCCAGTGCGAAAAGAGGTCGGTCATGGTGCCGTTGCCGTAGTCCCAGAACCAGCGCCAATACCAATAACGATGGACATCGAACTCGCGCGGGCAGGCGTTACCCTGGAAGCTCTTCCAGTCCAGCTTGGAGAGATCGACGGCGGGTGGCTTGGCGGCGGCGAGGTTCTGATTCCACCAGGTGAGCACCTGCGTGACCTTGCCGATGCGACCGGAGCGAACGATTTCACGCGCCTGAGCAAAATGCGGATAGGAGCGCTGCTGGTAGCCAACCTGCACGATACGACCGCTTTTGCGCACGGCGGCGATGACGCGCGCGCCCTCTTCGACAGAGTGCGTCAACGGCTTTTCAACGTAGACGTCCTTGCCGGCCTCGACGGCGGCGATGGTCATGGGCACGTGCCAGTGGTCGGGTGCGCCGATGACAACAGCGTCGATGTCCTTGCGGTCGAGCACGGCGCGGAAGTCAGAATATACCGCCGCAGTCTCATTCAAAGTTGCCCGCGCCTTATCCAGGCGTGGCGCATAGACGTCGGCCAGCGCAACGATTTCAGCGTTGCCGTGCTGTTTGGCCCGCCGGGCGTCTTCAACGCCACGCCCGCCAGCACCTATCACGCCAATGCGCACGCGCTCATTGGCACCACGAATCTGGGCGTATGAGAGCGCCGAGCCGGTGGCCAGAAAACTTCTACGTGTCCACGTCATGCTACCCACCTCGGACACGAAGATATCACGGCACGGCTGAATGTCTGGGCAAAGGCCGTGCCAAACAACGAGCCGAGCAGAGCGCGCCTGGAGTGAATCATGGATTCACGTTATCACCCGGGGCCGCGCGCGCCACATCGGGCTACGATGGATGAGGGCTTCGACTTTAGACGATGTGACATACGTCTCTATTCGTAGCGGCCCTTGGCCCACAGTATGGAAAACCCGATTGCACACCCGCCGGCCGAGAGCCGCGCGGCCCGCACCATTCGTGAGATTTTTGAGTCCGGACGCCCGTTGGCCTACATCAGGACCACCGAGGAGCGCCGCGTGGCGAACGTGCTGCGCGAAGTGGGTAGTGACCAGCTGCCGGCATGGACCTGGAGCCTGACTGAAGGGCTGGCGCGGGATGGCGCCGAGCCGATGGCAGACACCACCGCGCCGCGGACGGTGCTCGATTTCATCGCCGCACATCCGCATCCAGGCATCTTTCATCTGAAAGACTTTCACGAGCCGCTGCGGGATTCAGCCGAGATCCGCCGCCGCCTGCGCGACGTCTACCAGGAATGTGCGGGCCAGCAGAAGTACGTGGTAATTACGTCAGCCGTGCACTTCATTCCAGAAGAGCTGGACCGCGACATCGTCTTCCTGGAACTGCGCCCGCCGGACGTAGTGGAACTGGCAAGTTTCATTCGTTCGACGCCCGGTGCAGAACAGATGGACGAGGCCGTGACGTTCCAGTTTGCGCGCGCGTTGCAGGGCTTGACGCTGGACGAGGCGGGCTACGCGCTGAAGCGCGCACGCATGGCGCATCCTACGTTCGGCACGGAGTCGCTGCCAGCGCTGCTCGAAGAAAAACGCCTACTGGTAAACCGAACCGGCTACATCGAGTACATCTCAACCGGAACGGACATGGCAGAGGTCGGCGGGCTGGAAATCCTGAAGGGCTGGCTGATGGAGCGGCGTAAGCTGTTCCAGATGCGCGACGACCTGGAATCCGAAATCGTGCCCAAGGGCCTGCTGATGATGGGCATTCCGGGCTGCGGCAAGAGCTTGTGCGTGAAAGCCGTGGCAAACGCGTTTCAGTTGCCGCTGTATCGCGTGGACATGATCGAGATCTTCTCCGGACGTCACGGCAAGCCGGAAGGCGCGTTTGTGCAGGCCTGCCGCGTAATGGAAGAGATGGCGCCGGCCATCCTGTGGTTCGACGAAATTGAGATGGGCATCAATTCGTCTGAAAACGGAGGCGAACAGGGGCGCATTTTCGCGTTCTTCCTCACCTGGATGCAGGAGAAGACGCGCGGTCTGTTCGTGGCCGCCACGGCGAACCGCATCGACCTGCTGCCGGCCGAAATGATCCGTAAAGGCCGATTCGACGAAGTTTTCTTCGTTGATCTGCCCACCGAAGAAGAGCGCGTCGAGGTCTTCAAGATCCACCTGGCGCGGCGCGGCGAGGATCCACTGCACTTCAACATCGGCCAGATTGTCCCGTTCACCGAAGGCTGGACCGGGGCCGAGATTGAGCAATGCGTCGTGTCCGCGCTGACCAAAGCCAGGCTGGCAGAACGCTCGATTACGGATCAGGACCTGATCACTATCGCCGCCAAGACGGTGCCACTGTCGCGCACAATGAAGGAACAGATCAATCAGATCCGCGCCTGGGCGTTTGAGCGCGCCATGCGGGCGTCGAAAAAAGCGCCTCGCTAAGTCCTTATTGAAGCCGCAATGAAGGTTCGATTAGGGGTGGATGCCAAGTTCACGCTCCAAGTCGCCGCTCACAAGTCCCCGAATCTGACGAAGCGACAAATCTAACGGGGTTCTGACAACATACGATCTTCCGGATTCTGTTCGGAGACGCATCATGTGCGGCTCGTCAGGCGGCGGCGGCATGCGTGAGTAGACAGGCTCGATCGTTGACCACTTGATGTTATGACACCGGCCTTCCTCTTCGACCAACCTCATCACCTCGCTGACTGATTGCCGTTCTCCCGACGGTGCCATGGTGCGTTGAGCGCGGTAGCGTGTGAGTGCAAGAAGCTCCTCCAGGATTTCGCGGTCAGATCGGCCTGGCTTCGGAACATTGGAAGGAACCTCCGGCATCCCTTGAAACTTCGACTCCAATTCAGGCCACCATGCCCCAAACCCACGTTCAAGTCTATCCGCCGAAAGCCCCCTATCGCACAAGGCCCCATTGATCGTCTGAACCAGTTTGTACATGTCATTCCTAATCGAGGCACATGTTAGTTGGAACTGAGCTAACGGATAATCAACGTCCGATGTTTTCAACCCAAACAACAATGGACACACATTTGAATTGCCGACATATTTAGATAGTGCTCCAGCCTCGAAGAGCAGCCACGGAGATTTCAGATTCTCGGCAGTCAGGCACAGGATGCCGAAATCGGTATTAGCAAGCTGTTCAACTAGCTCGGCACCCCATTGCTTCCCTTTATCGATATTTGTGGAGATCCAAGGGCGCACAGCCTGGATTACATTGGGTAGCCAGTCGACTAGTGCTTCAGCGGCAACTTTGCTTCGGTCTCCTGACCAACTCACAAATATTTTCATATTCCCCCATGCAGCTTGCAATCGACTGCCCGGAAAATTTTATCATAATAACACTGCAATCACGCCCGTTGCCATATTTTCGGTCCCAGAATTCTGGAGCGACGTCGTTCCCGGGGTAGCCACCACCGTCTAGGGAGTCGCGCGCCGGTTGGGCCGGCGCCACATGACCCGCGCCAGTAGCGCGTCGCCGCGGAAACCCTGCTGCGGGATGGCCTCGCCCACGGTGATGATCGAAAAATCGCGCGAAACCTCAGTGGTATGAAAGTTGCCGAGGTGCGCCACTTGCGCCGCCGCATTCACGCCATCGCCGCGCAACGGCACCACCACACGTTCGGTTGCACGGATCAACCGGAGCGTGCGCATATCCACCTCAGCCGCGTAGAGCGGCGCACGCCAGCGCATGACGTTCACGTTTTCTGCCGCCTTGCGCGTGTAGACCAGCAGCAAACGCTCACTGTGCAGCAGCCAACGCTGCTGCGTAGTCGACATAATGAGTGGCTCGCCATCATCCCAACACCAGGGCTGCATCTCGCGCCAAGTGAGGCCATCAGCAGAAGCGCTCACATAGCCGCGATTGTCCTCGGCGCGAATGGTCATGAAGTAACGGCCACCCCACTCCGCCAAGGAGGGCTCCAGCAAGCCGCGCCCCACGTTTAATCGCAATTCGTTGCCGGACTGGACAATTGCGAGCTCACGCCCGTCGAAACGGCAGCGCACACTACAGACGGCGCGGTCGGCACGCCCTAACGGGCCATAGCTTAGCGGGATCAGGATATCGCCGTCCGCCAGGGTGACGCGCTGCGCGCAATTGCAGGTGTAGATGGCGTCGATGCCCGGGTGATTCCAGTCGAGCTTGCGGGGCGCCGCCCACTCGCCGCGCGGCCCGCGCACCGTGTACACGGGCCAGCGAGCCTCACTCGGCTTCGTCAACCGGTTCTCGCGATAGTAAACGTTGTGCCCAATGGCGAGCACGCTCCGCGTCCGGGCGTGATACTCCGGAACCACGTCGCAAACACCTTCCTCCAGCCCATCGGGCAGGGCGCGCCGTCCAAGGCCAGGGATGGGACGCGGTTCGCTCCAGGTGCGGCCTAAGTCAGGCGATTCCGAGTAGTGGACAGGACCATAAAAGTCTGAACCAGTGATCGGCTGACAGGTCATTAACAGACCAGTAGAGCTGCCCGGCACACAGCAGGCACGCAGTTGAAACCATGTCGTGCCGCCGTCGCGACCACGCCAGATGGTCTGCTGCGCAACTTCGCCAATCAAATCCGCGCGTGGCGAAAGCGCGCCGCCGCATAGAGCCAAAAACTGCCGACGATCAACATTCATGCCTTTTCACCTGTCGGGGCCAACGCCGCCGGTTCGTCACGGCCAGCATGCAGGCGCTGGCGCAGAACAGCCACGTCCAGATCTTTTGTCCATTTGGCTACGACTAGCGTAGCGACACCGTTACCGATGACATTGGTCAACGCGCGAGCCTCGGACATGAAGCGGTCGATGCCAAGGATCAGCGCCAAGCCGGCAACGGGCACGTTGCCCACGGCGGAGAGCGTGGCGGCCAGCACGATGAAGCCACTGCCAGTGACGCCCGCTGCGCCCTTCGAAGTCAACAGCAGCACAGCCAGCAGGGTGATCTGCTGCCAGAGCGTCATTGGCGTGTTGGTGGCCTGCGCAATGAAGATGGCCGCCATGGTCAGGTAGATGGACGTACCATCCAGATTGAACGAATAGCCGGTAGGGATAACAAGGCCGACCGTGGACTTGCCCGCCCCAAGGCTCTCCATCTTCGTCATCATGCGCGGTAGCGCCGCTTCCGACGAAGAGGTGCCGAGCACGATGAGCAACTCTTCCTTGATATAGCAGAGATAGCGCCAGATGCCGAAGCCATGCGCGCGGGCGATGGAGCCCAGCACCACGAAGATAAACAGCAGGCAGGTGAGGTAAAAGGTACCCATCAGGCGAGCGAGCGACATCAGGCTTTGCACACCATATGCACCGACGGTGAAAGCCATTGCGCCGAAAGCGCCCACCGGCGCGAGCTTCATGATGTAGCCAACCACCACGAACAGCATTTCGGCCGTTGCTTCAATCAACCGGAAGACCAGATTGGAGCGCCCCCCCAGGCGTTGCAACGCAATGCCCACCAGCACTGCCAGCAACAATACCTGTAGGATTTCGCCGCGCGCGAAGGCGTCCACCATCGTCTGCGGAATGATGTTCAGCAGGAAGTCCTTCAACGTCTCAAGCCGGTGCTGGCCTGTTTGCGCTGTGATGACGCTGGCGTCCAACAGGTGCGGATCAACGTTCATGCCGGCACCCGGGCGGATAGTGTTGACGATGATCAGGCCGATGATCAAGGAAAGCGTGCTGACCACTTCAAAGTAGATCAGCGCCAGCGCGCCAGTCTTGCCCACGCGCTTGACGTCTTCTGAGCCCGCAATACCCGTCACTACGGTGCAGAAGATGACAGGCGCGATAATCATCTTCACCAGCTTGATGAAGCCGTCGCCAAACGGCTTCATCGCCGCGCCGGCAGTTGGCGCGAAGATGCCCAGCATGATTCCGCAGAATATGGCGATCAACACCTGGATGTAGAGCGCTTTGGATGACTTGGACGACATAGGACTGGCTTCCGAGCCACTCCATTGTATAGCCGGGTAAACGTGATACGCTCCAACACTGGATCTGTCGCTCTATCATGCTGCCGCGTCAAAGAGTCTTCGCCGCATTGGATTTTCGCGCGCCCGGCGTAGTACCGCTGGAATACCACGCATCACCGGCCGGCTTTGTCGAGCACGGTGAGCGCTTGCGCCGCTTGCTTCTGGCCTGTCCTGACGATTTCGGCCCGCCGGACCGCTTCCCCATTCCGAACGCTGCCGCTGGTCCGCGAGAGTGGCGCGACGAGTGGGGCGTAGTGCGCCGCGAGGAGGCTTTCGGCGCTGGCGGCATCCCGTATGAGCGTCCATTGGACGACATATCGAAAGCCGCATCGTTCCGCCTGCCGCTATTGCCCGCCTGCTCCGGCGCGGCGTTCGACTCCGAACGAGCGCGGGTAGCCGCCCACCGGCGCGAGTACTTCGAGAAGAGCGGATGGATCAGCCTTTTCGAACTGATGCACTCACTGCGCCGTTTCGAAGACGTGCTGATGGACATTGCCACAGACCGCACCGAAATTCACGAGTTGGCCGACCGTCTGACCGAGCATCAACTGGCGCAGATTGGCTACCTGGCAGCGCGCGGCGTAGACGCCATTCAATTCGGCGACGACTTCGGAACGCAGAACGAGCTGATTCTGTCCCCGCGCACCTGGCGCAGTTTCTTCGAGCCGCGCTATCGCGCCCTGGTGAAAGCCGCGCACCAGGCTGGCGCCAAAGTGTTCTTTCACACCTGCGGCAACGTGCGCCGTCTACTGGATGACATCGCCGAGCTTGGCGCCGACGCCATCTGGCCGCAGTTGAACGCCTACGATCCGCGCTGGCTATCCGCGTTTTCGAGAGACCGGCGTGTTGCGCTGGCGCTGCACCCGGATCGCGGCGAAATGATGATTCGCTCCACGCCCGAACAGGTGCGCAACTATGTACGGGAACTAGTAGAGACGTTCGCCGTGAACGGCGGCGGGTCGTGGTTCTATGTAGAAATCGACCGCGGCTTCCCGTTTGAGAACGTTGAAGCGCTGGTAGAAACTATCGCCAGCCTGCGCACCGGCGCTTGATTGACGCTCCGTCGCCGAATACGATAGCAGGCGAGGTTTCCCGTGATCTCCCATCGCCGTGATTTCGTCAAACTGGCCACTGCGCCATTCATTCTGCCCGCCGCCGTGCGCGGCGCCAACGACCGGCCGGCCTATGGCCTGATTGGCACAGGCAACCGCGGCGGCGGTCTGAACAAGCTCTTCCAGAAGGCCGGCGCACAGTGCGCCGCGCTGTGCGACGTCTACGCTCCGTACTTGGAGAAGGAGCGCAAGCTCTCGCCAGCGGGCGTCAAAACGTATGCCCACCATGAAGACCTGCTGGCGCAGCCCGGGCTCGACTTCGTCGTGATTGCAACGCCCGATCATCAGCACTGGCCCATGCTGCAGGCCGCGCTGGCCGCAGGCAAGGACGTATATCTGGAGAAGCCGCTGTCGCTAAACCTGGCGCAGAGCGCGGAGATGACGGCGGCCGTGCGGAAGACGGATCGCATTGTGCAAATCGGCATGCAACGGCGCAGCATGACGTTTATCCACGAAGCCAAGCAACTGATCGATTCAGGCGCCATCGGCAAGATCTCAATGGTGCGGGCGATGTGGAACTGGCACTTTCGCTTGCTGTTGAACAACGCGCCGCTGGCGGGCGACTTGGACTGGAAGCGGTTCCTCGGACCCGCGCCGGCGCGCGCACTGGAACCACGGCGGTTCCGCTGGTGGCGGTCGTTCTGGGACTATTCCGGTGGCAACATGACGGACCAGGGCACGCATCTGATGGACGTGGTACAGTGGATGACCAATTCCGGCGCGCCGCTGTCGGCCGTCTGCCAGGGTCAGATGCAACAGACCGAAGGTTCGGAGGTGCCGAACGTCTTTTCGGCGGTATTCGAGTATCCGAACTTCATGGCGACCTGGACGCTGAACTATCGCACAACATCGGAGTTCGACTGGTCTATCCGCTTCCTGGGCGAAGAGGGCTCGATATTGATGGACCGCCACGGGTTGAGCCTGTTTGCCGATCCGGGACTGTCAGACCAACCTTGGAACCAGAAGCCATCGGCCGCGCCGGTGAAGCAGATTGCGGAGAGCGGCGCGTCTGAAGCGCACCAGGCGAACTTCCTTGAGTGCATCAAAACGCGGCGTGAACCGAACTGCCCGATTGAGGTGGCGGCGCGCGCCGTGGCGGGCCCCCACATCGCCAACATCGCGTTCCGCGAAGAACGCAAAGTAAAACTGAGCCCCGCGGGCCAGGCCATATAGCGAAGGGAACTGATCAACATGACCGAAAGCAGACGTGTCTTTATTGGCGCCGCAATGGCGGGGATGGGCATACGGGCCGTGGCGGCGCAGACGGCGCCGAGCGATAAGATTCGCGTCGGATTCATCGGCCTGGGAGGCATGGGCACCGGCCGCCTGCGCGACTTCATGAAGCACAGCGACATGGACGTGGCGGCGTTGTGCGATCTGGACACGACGCACGTGGATCGCGCCCTGGCGTTGGTGGACAAGGCGGGCAGGCCGAAGCCGGAGACTTTTCACGACTTCCGCAAGCTGCTTGAGCGCAAGGACATTGACGCCGTGATGATTGCCACACCTGACCACTGGCACGCCCTACCCACGGTAGCGGCCTGCCAGGCGGGCAAGGATGTGTTTGTCGAGAAGCCGCTGTGCTACTCAATTGGCGAAGGCCGCGCAATGGCCGAGGCGGCGCGACGCTACAAGCGCATCACGCAGATGGGCAACCACATTCACAACGACCTGCCGAACTACCGGCGCGTGGTTGAGATTGTGAAGTCCGGGATGCTCGGCAAGATCGACCGCGTCTACTGCGCGATGACAAGCAATGAGAAATCGCTGGGCAAGCCGGCCGATTGCGCACCGCCGAAAGAACTCGACTACGAATTCTGGCTGGGCCCGGCGCCCAAGCGGCCCTACAATCCCAACCGGTCGCACTTCACATACCGCTATTTCTGGGATTATTCAGGCGGCTATTTCATCGATTTCTGGTGCCATTACACGGACGTCGTGTATTGGGCGCTGGACTTGCAGGCGCCGAAGAACGTCTCCGCAGCCGGCGGACGCTGGCTGGTGGACGACAACGGCGAGACGCCGGACACGCTAGAAGTGCTGTACGAATACCCCGGCCTGGTGTTGTCGTGGACACTGCATCCGAAAGGCCGGCCGGGCTACGACCACATGGGCAGTTGCGTGATCTTCGAAGGAACGGAAGCCACGCTGGTGACCAACTACACGCGTCACGAGCTGTGGGTCAAGGGCAAGAAGGTGGACGATTTCCAGCGCCCGCCGCAATCGATTCCCGATTCACCCGGACACATCCGCGAGTTTCTGAATTCGATCAAATCACGCGAACTGACCACCTGCAACGTGGATTACGGCTTCCGCCTGACCAAGGGCGGCCTGCTTGGCAACATTGCATTTCGCAGTGGTGAGCGGATCTATTGGGACGATCAAAAAGAGCGCATCCAAGGCAACTCGAAGGCGAATCAACTGGTGACGCGGCGCTATCGCAAGCCGTGGAAGCTCGGCTGAGGCCTATTCCTTCAACACGCTCTCGTCGAACCAGGGGCTATTGAGATCGTTACGTTCGTCCTCGAACTGAAAGCCGGCGTGCTCCTTCAGGTCGAGATAGAACTTCACGCGGTGTTGCGCGCTGTCGCTATAGATGCGCCCCTCCAACTCGCGGCCAATCAGTCCTTCAAGACTCTTGAAGAACTGCGCCGCAAAGACAAAAGTCGGGCGCTTCTGTTTCTCCGCCTCCTCGGCGGTGAGCACGTCGTGCGACCGGCAGTAGCATTTGACGACGGCCGCCATGCGGTCGTCATCGCCGAGCATGCGCGCCTCCGAAAGACGAATCTTCTGGAGCCGGCCGGTGCGCAGTTCCACGCTATCGTAATCCTGTTCGTCGCACATGCGAATTTGAACGCAGTATAGTGCTACTCGGCGCGCAGCGCGAGGGCCGGGTCAACGGCGGCGGCGCGGCGTGCCGGCAGGTAGCCGGCCAGTGCGCCGGTGCCCAGCAATATCAGCAACGCGGCGGCAAATGAAAGTGGATCGGCCGGGCTCAGTTCGTATAGCAGGCTGCGCAGCAGGCGCATGGCGGCGAATGCTCCAACGACGCCAACTAGCGCGCCAGCACACGCCAGCCTGAACGTCTGCCGCACCACCAGTCCGACTACATCGCGCGGTGCAGCGCCCAGGGCTACGCGCACGCCAAATTCAGGCCAGCGCGCGGTGACCTGGCACGCCACCACCCCGTAGATTCCGATGGCGCCCAACGTCACGGCCAACAATGCGAAAAAGACTGCCAGAGAGGCGATCATGCGGTCCTCCCGTAACTGACGATGCACGATCTCCGGCAGTGTGCGCACATCCGAGACGACCGCATCCGGATCGGCAGCCGCAATAGCACGCCGGAGTTCATCGGCCGAGCCGTGCGCATGGACCACCAGCGATTCGCGCGCGTCCATCTGCGCCAACGCATGAAACACCATTGGCGGCACAGCATCCCGCACGCGCGATATCTTCGCATCGGCCACGACACCGACAATTTGGTAATGCGCGCTGGATTCACGGCCATCGTCGCCGCAGCGCTGGCCAAGCGGGCTGGCGCTACCGAGATAGCGGCGCGCAAATGTCTGGTTCACAATCACCACTTCGGGCGCACCTGCATGGTCGGCGGCCTGAAACTCACGCCCCAACAACACCGGAATACCGACCGCCGCAAAGAAGCCAGGGCTCACCGAGTTGAATCCGACTTGTGCATGGACCGGCGCCTTACCCGGTTGGTCGACCCACACCGTCTGGCTCCAACCGCCATTGCCGAATATGGCAGCACCCGCCAGCGCCACGGTTGGCGCCTGCGTCTCCAGCGAACGCCAAAGTTGTGGTGCATTCGCGCCTGCATGCACGTTCATCAGCAACAGGTCCTTGCGCGCCAAACCCAGGTCAGTCGAGCCCAGATTCCACAGGCTGCGCGTGCTCAGCGCCGCCGCCGCCAACAGCACCATCGAGAACGCCACCTGCGCGGCCACCAACAGGCGAGCCGCAGGGATCCCATCACGGCGATGCGCGGCTCCATGCATGGCTCTAGACAAGTCCGTGCGCGTGGCCCAGACGGCCGGCGCGAGACCAAACAACAGGCACGCCACAACTGACACCGCCACGGCAAAGCCCAGCAACCGGGCATCCAACCGGAAGTCGAGCGCCATCGTGCGCGCATCGGTCACCAGCAGATCCAGCAGAGCGTCATGACCCCAGTTTGCTAAAGCAACTCCAACCACACCGCCGGCCGTCGCCACCAAAAGACTTTCAGTCAGTAGTTGACGCAGCAGACGCGCGCGGCCAGCGCCCAGCGCCAGCCGCACACCCATCTCGCGGGTGCGTTCGCCCGCGCGCGCCATCAGCAGGCTGGCCAGGTTGACGCACGTGATTAACAAAATCAGTCCGCTCAACGCAACGAGTATTTTGAGCACACCCATTCGCTCCCAATACGTCCAACGCAGCGTCGCCGGGCCAGCCGCAGCGCTCTGTACCAGCAACGTTTGCGCGAAGTACTTCCGGCGGTCCGCTTCCGGCCAAGCCGTCATGTCACCCGCGTTATCATCCAATGCCGCACGAAACAGCGGCGACAGCGCGGCCTCCGCCTGTGCAATGGAGACGCCGGGCCGCAAGTGACCGAGCACCCAGAGATTGGCATGCAACTCCGGCTCCGACGATAGGGGCATCCACAGATCCGGCACATGGGCGCGGTCAAAGCCAAAGAACTCGCGCGGCATGACGCCCACCACCACCAGAGGCGCACCGTTCACCCGCGCCACGCGCCCCACCACACCGGGGTCAGACCCGAAACGGCGTGTCCAGTAGCCGTGGCTGAGCACAGCCGCACGAGCAGCCACGTTGTCGTCAGACGATGAGAGTATCCGGCCAAGCTGCGCATTCACGCCCAATGCCGGAAAAAACGAGCCGGAAACCAGGTGTGCTTCGGCCGACTCGCCCGCGCCACCGGCCTGTACGGCGGCATCGGCCCGGCGCACGGCAAAGACATCGGACAATACGCTATGATCGCGCCGCAGATAGTCGAACACGGCCTCAGGTTGATTGGTCATCTTCGAAGGCGGGCTGATGCGCGCAAATTCCACCAAACGCGCGGCGTCGCGCACCGGCAGATGTCGCAGCAACATCACATCCATCAGGCTGAACAGTGCCGCGTTGGCGCCGATGCCCAACCCAAGCGACGCCACGGCAACAATGGTGAACGACGGCGTGCGTCGAAGCCCGCGCAGGCCGTAGCGCACATCGCGCCATAACGACTCGATTGCCGGGAAGGTCCAAAGCTCCCGGCACTGTTCCGTAATGCGTGTCACGTTGCCAAAGCGGCGGCGCGCGGCGTCATCCGACGCCATCTGCCCGGCACGCATCGCCAGATGGAACGCCAACTCGTCTTCCAGATCCTGCTCCAGGCGCCGCCGTTGAAATAGCGCCCTAATGCGGCTGACAAACCTGCTCAACGTTCCCATAAGCCACTTAGGGATATCATAGCCCCACACCTCTGTCAACGCAATCGCCGTTACGATGGACGCATGCGTTTCTGTTCTTCACTCTGCCTATTGGCTGGTCTGGCTTCGACTGTGTGTGCGGCGACGATTGATCTCCGCCACGCCGCTGTGCGGATTCCGCAAAGCTTCAACGGAACGGAACGTAAAGCTGTAGCGTTGCTTGTCGAAGAAGTTGAGAAGCGCAGCCAGGTGCGCTGGCCGGTGGGAAACGTGGCAAGCGGAACGTGTGTCGAAATGAATATCACCGGCAACGGCAGGCCAGCCGAAGGTTACCGGATTGAGACGGGTAGAGCGGGTTGTGCAGTGAAGCTGACGGGCAACGATTCGCGCGGTCTGCTGTACGCGGCCGGACGGCTACTGCGCGAACTGCGCATTCATCCGGGCAGTGTTGTCCTGCCGGCGCCACTGAACATAACCACCGCTCCGCGCTTCGCCATACGCGGGCACCAGTTGGGCTATCGCGAGGCCAATAACACGTGGGACGCGTGGAGCGCCGCACAGTTTGAGCAGTACATCCGCGATCTGGCCGTCTTCGGCTCCAACACGATTGAATTGACCGCACCGGGGCCGCCCCAGGCGAGTCCGCATTTCAAGTTGCCTCCGCTGGAGATGGACCAGCATATTTCACGGATCTGCGCCGAATACGGCCTGGACGTTTCCATCTGGCTGCCCGCGTCGGAAAAAGACTACGCGGACGCGGCGACGGTGGAGCGGGCATTACGCGAATGGGACAAGTTGTTCGCGGCTCTACCGAAGCTGGACGCCGTGTTTGTGCCGGGCGGCGATCCGGGCCACACGCGGCCCGGAGTGTTGATGCCGTTCCTGGAGAAGGCGTCGGCGGTATTGCGGAAGCATCATCCCAAGGCGCAGATGTGGATTTCGCCGCAAGGACTGGACGAGGAGTGGCTGAATGAGTTGTACACCGTTCTACGCACTGAGCCCAAGTGGCTGAACGGCATTGTGCACGGGCCGTGGGCGCGCGTCAGCCCAGAACAGTTGCGCGCCGCAGTGCCGGGCCGGTACCCCATCCGCCTCTACCCCGACATCTCGCATACCATGCGCTGCCAGCATCCGGTGCGGGACTGGGACCGCGCGTTTGCGTTGACCTACGTACGCGAGCCAATCAATCCGCGCCCCAAGGCAGAGGCCGAAGTCGTACGCACGCATCGCCGGTCCATCAACGGATTCATCACCTACTCCGACGGAAGCAACGACGACGTGAACAAGATTGTCTGGAGTGCGCTCGGCTGGGATCCGGATGCTGATATTACGACCGCTCTACACGAATACGGGCGCTATTTCGTCGGAGCGGAAGAGTTTGGCGACACGCTGGCGGCGCTGGAACGCAACTGGGTGGGGCGGCTGGCAGAAAACAACAGCGTGGCGCCAACGCTCAGGCAGTTGCGAGCCCTGGAAAACCCGGAACGGCTGAAAAACTGGCGTTTCCAACAGGCGTTGTATCGAGCTACGTATGACGCTTACACGCAGCAGCGGCTGCGGGCCGAATCCGCGCAGGAAGAGCGCGCTTACGCGGCGCTGCGCAACGCGGCGCAGAGCGGATCGGCAAAAGCAATGGACACCGCAGAGAAGGCGTTGGCGACGGCGCCTGTCGCACTGGAATTGCGCGAGCGTGTGCGGCAGCTAGCCCAGGCGTTGTTTGAGACCATCGGCATGCAGCTGAGTGTGAAGCTGTACCAGGGCGCGGGCTGGGAACGCGGCGTCACGCTGGATACGCTGGATGAACCATTGAACGACCGGCCGTGGCTGACGGCCGAGTTCGCACAGATCCGCAAGATCAGCGATGAAAAGGAGCGGTTGGCGGAGCTTGACGCACTGGCGCATCGGACAGATCCGGGGCCGGGCGGTTTCTACGACGATGTCGGCAACCCTCCGTACGAACCGCACGTAGTGAAGTACGGCGATTTCAGCCTGCAAGGCTACACTAGACGGGGTGACCAGCCACTCGCGTGGTTCGACCACGCCACCAGTTGGCCTGGACGGCCGGTGGTGCTGCGCTACACGGGGCTTGATCCAAACGCTGCCTACAAGGTGAGAGTGGTGTACGCGGGTGAAAACGTTAACCAGGAGCAAGGCATCCGGCTGATGGCGAATGGAACCGTTGCCGTACACCCCTACATGAAACGACCGCTACCGGTACGGCCCGTAGAATTCGACATTCCGCGCGAGGCGACGCGCACGGGTACGTTGACGCTGGAGTGGGACCGCGAAGCGCCGCCGAGCGGACGCATTCGTGGCGCGCAGGTTTCGGAAGTTTGGCTGCTGCGGAAGTAGCTACAGAAACGGATTCATCTCGCGCTCCCGGCCGATGGTAGTTTCCGGGCCGTGGCCACAGATGACGCGCGTGGCGTCGTCGAGCGGCAGTAGTTGCGTGTGGATCGAGCGGATGATGGCGCGTGAATCGCCGCCGGGCAGGTCCGTACGGCCGATGGAGTCCCGGAAGAGCGTATCGCCGGCCACCAGAATCTTCTCGTCAGCCTGATGCAGACTGATGCTGCCGGGCGTGTGACCGGGCGTGTGAAGAACATGGAAATTGCGGTCGCCCAGCGCGACATCGTCACCATCTTTCAGTTCCTGATCGATGTCGGTTCGTTCCGGCGCTGTCATGCCTAGCCAACCGGCTTGCAGGTCGAGGTGCTGATAGAGCACTTCGTCGGCGCCGTGCATGTAGACCGGCGCTCCGGTGGACGCCTTCAAGGCAGCCGCACCACCGATGTGATCGATGTGCGCGTGCGTGATGACAATCGCTTTGACACGCCAGCCGTTGTGGTCGAGTAATTCCTGCAGGCGCTCGAGATCCCGGCCGTCGCCAGGATCGATGACAATCGCCTCGTTGGTGGCCTCATCGGCAAAGATTGAGCAATTGCAGTACAACAGGCCAACCGGCAGAATCGCGTGCTTCATGCTGGTCATCAGTATAAATGGATCCATATGAGCGACGCTTCACTCTACTTGCACCTGGCGTTGGGGCTGGGGCTATTCGGTATTTCGCTGGCGCGCAAGGTGCGCGCCTGGCGCGGCGTGGCGCTGGCCGCGGTGGCCGGGCTGATATTGACCGGCGCTTTCAACTTCATGACACGGATGAAGGGCGCGCCACCGCTGTGGCACGCGCTGATCGGCATCAAGATTCTACTGGCTCTGCACGTCGTTGCCGTGGTGCTACTGATTACGCGTGGCACGGGCTCGCCTGAACGCGATGCGCGTTTGCGGCGCGGCGCGCTGATTTCAGGCGCGATTGTCATCGCGATAGGCTTGTACTTGAGCAACTTTACTCACTAGAAACGCATGTCCACACCAGGCTATGAAGCGATACTGAGCGGCGCAGCCGTGGTTGATTACTCGACGCGCGGGCGCATCCGCGCCACGGGCGCCGACCGCGCGCGTTTGCTGCACGCCATGACGACAAACGACGTCGCGGGCCTGAAGCCGGGCGAGAGCGTGGCTGTGTTTTTCCTGAACGCGCAGGGGCGCATCCTGGCCGACGCCGACATCTACTGCGGCGACGATGATCTACTGATTGATGTCGAGCCGGAGGTCCGCTCCAAAGTGTTCACACACTTGGACCGTTACATCATCGCCGATGACGTGACGCTGGAAGATGTCACGGACTCAACCGCTGAGCTATGTCTCATTGGCGGCGCGCCGCCCCAAAGAGAAATCACGTTCCCGACAACTCTGCTAGGCGCAGCGGGCTGCCGTGTAGTAGTGCCAATCGAGCGGAGGAACGAGTTTTTGGCTCGCCCGATTGCCACGGCGGAAGACGCGCGCACAGTGCGGATCGAAAACGGCGTGCCGCGCTACGGCGAGGAGATCGTGGAGGCACATCTCGTCCAGGAGACAGGCCAAATGGCGCGTGTCCACTTCAATAAAGGCTGCTATCTGGGCCAGGAGATTGTGGAGCGCGTACGTTCGCGCGGGCAGGTGCATCGCACGTTGCGCGCACTGGGGATTGAGGGCACGGCAGTACCGGCGGCTGGCGAGAAAGTCCTGTCGAACGGCCGCGAGGCGGGCGAAATCAGCTCGGCCGTTTATTCACCGCGTCACGGCGAAGTGCGCGCGCTGGCGTATTTACGGACGCTCGACGCGCTGTCAGTGGCCGGCGCGGCTGCGCAGATTGTCCAGCACGCTTAGCGGCACACGTTGGTCCGTCCGGCGACCGCGGCCCAGAAGAATATCTGGCTTGTGCGCGCCATGATAGTCGCTGCCGCCCGTGAGCGCCAGATTGTACTTATCGGCCAGTTGGGCGTAACGCGAACGCTCGCGTTCGCCGTGATCGGAATGCCACACTTCCAGCGCCTGTAGGCCCGCATCCACCATGCCCTGAATGATGCGCTCTTCCTCGACGCCTCGCTTATTGATGCGCGCGGCGTGCGCCAACGAGACTAGCGCACCGGCGTTGCGCAGGCGGCCGATGCCTTCCTCAGGCGAAGGGTCGAGACGTTCGACGTAAGCTGGGCGCGTCTCACCGAGCAACTCGCGAAAGGCCTGTTCATAAGTCTTGAAATAGCCCTTGTCGACTAACAGTCGCGCAAAATGCGGCCGTCCCGTGATGCCGTGCCCCAGCGCCTCGGCCTCCTCCACGTACACATCGTAGCCCAACTCCCGCAACCGCTCCGCCATGCGCACGTTACGATCGCGGCGGCACTGTTTCAACGACTCGAGCCACGCGCAGAAGCCATCTCGCGGCGGCTCAAAGAAGTAACCGAGCAGATGGACGCTGCGCGAGGCCGGATCCGGCTCGTCGACGCGGCGGGTCGAGAGCTCAACGCCGGCAACAAACGGCAGGCCCACCTGAGCCGCTGCGGCAGAGGCCTCAGCAACACCGGAGAGAGTGTCGTGATCGGTGATGGCCAGGGCCTCCAGCCCGGCCGAAGCCGCTCGCTCCACCAGCGCAGCCGGTGAATCGGTCCCATCACTTTCCTGACTGTGCGTGTGGAGGTCGATCAAGGCTCGCCCACAATCCCGGCGCCGAGAGCGACCAATTTCGGAACAAGATTCTCATAGCCACGCTCAATCAACGCCGTATTGGTGAGCTTAGACTCGCCTTCGGCGGCCAGCGCGGCGATGACATAGCTGAAACCGGCACGCAGGTCCGGAATTTCAATCTCAGCGCCATGCAGCGGCGTGGGTCCAACAATGACGGCGGAGTGCTTGTAGTTGCGCTGGCCGAACCGGCAGCGCAAGCCGCCCAGGCACTCGCGGTAAAGCTGGATTTTGGCGCCCATGCGGTTCAGCGCATCGACATAGCCGAAGCGCTGCTCGTACACGGTCTCGTGCACAATGGAGATGCCCTCGGCCTGTGTGAGTGCAATGACGAAGGGCTGCTGATAGTCCGTGGTGAAGCCCGGATAGACATCTGTTTCGAGCGCCACGGAGCGCAGCCGCTCGCCGGCGCGCCAAAACTCAATACCTTCGTTCAGCACCCGGAACTCGCCACCGATCTGGCGGTAGCGGTTCAAGAACGTCATCATGTGAAATTGTTTCGCGTTACGAACGAAGATGCGCCCACCCGTGGCGACGGCGGCGCAGGCCCAACTGGCGGCCTCCAGACGGTCCGGGATGACAGTGTGGTCGAAGCCGCGCAGGCGCTTCACGCCGACGATGGTGATGACGCGATCCACATCCACGCTGATGATGGCGCCCATCTTCTGCAGCACCATGATCAGGTCCATGATCTCGGGCTCGTTGGCGGCGTTCGACAGTTCGGTGACGCCTTCGGCGCGGACAGCGGCCAGGATGACCTGCTCAGTGGCGCCGACGCTTGGATAGTCCAGATGGATCTTATTGCCGGTAAGGCGCTCGCAAGTGAGGTAGGCGTCGCCAGCCTCGTCGTGCAACGTTGCGCCGAGGTCCTGAAGCGCGCGAATGTGAAAGTCCACCGGGCGCGAGCCGATACGGCAACCTCCCAACGAAGGCACGGGGGTATGGCCGAAGCGAGCCAGCAGCGGACCGCAGGTGAGAATTGGGATGCGGCTGCGGCCGGAGAATTCGCGCAGCACGGCACGCTCCATCGGCTGGACATCGTGCGCGCAGATCTCAATCACGCCGGGCTCAACCTCACGCACTTCGCCGCCAAGAGCGCGTATCATGTCGCTGATGATGGCGACATCAGAGATGTGCGAGACGTTGCGCAGCGTCGAACGCTCTTCAGTGAGCAGCGCGGCCACCATGATCTTCGGCAGCGCGTTTTTGGCGCCGCGCAGAGTCACTTCTCCGACCAGGGGCTTGCCGCCGCGAAGAATCATGCTGTCCGCCTCAAGTGCCTTTGCCGGTGCGCCCATCACCCTCTATTGAAACAGTTTTCTTTCACGGCGCAAGAAGGCCGGCGTATCGATGTCGTCAAAACTGAACGCGTCGTCATCGGCCGCAGGTTGTGCGGCGGGCGATGGCGGCGGCAGCGGATCCAGCGCCGCCGGAGCCTCCGGCTCCAGATCAATCGTCATGGATTGTTGAGCAGCGGGCACTTCCGCCGGGACATCAAAGATGGACGGGGTGACGGGTTCCGCAGGCTGTGCGGCCGCCGAGAGCTCGACTCCGGCGCGCGGCAACGCGTGCAGAGCGCTGAGATCCGGCTTTTCTACCTGCATCAGGTCTTTACGCTCAAAGCCAGTGGCGATGACAGTGATCTTGACTTCATCCTCCAACCGGTCGTCCGGCACTAGCCCGAAGTTGATCTGCACATCGTCATTACCGGTCGCTTCACGGATCAGCTTGCAAGCCTCGTGCATCTCGTGCAGGCTTAACCGGCCCGGCGCAGTAATGTTCAACAGAATGGCGCGCGCGCCTTTCAAGCCACCCTCTTCGAGCAGCGGGCACTCGATGGCGGCGCGGGCGGCCTCGACCGCGGCGTTGGGCCCCTTGGCCGTGGCGGTGCCCATCATGGCGAAGCCCATGCCGAGCATGATGGCCCGGACGTCGGCGAAATCGCGATTGATCAGGCCAGGGGTGGTGATGATATCGCTGATGCCCTGCACACCCTGGCGCAGCACATCGTCTGCCATGCGAAACGCTTCGAAAAAGCTGGTACCGGAGGGAACCAGATCCACCAGCCGGTCGTTCGGAATCGAGATGACGCAATCCACGGTGGCGTGCAGTTCAGCCAGACCGCGCTCGGCCTGCTTCATGCGGCGCGGACCTTCAAAGGCGAACGGCTTAGTGACCACTGCCACAGTGAGCGCGCCCAACTCCTTGGCCAGCGCGGCAATTACCGGCGCGGCTCCCGTGCCTGTGCCTCCGCCCAGGCCAGCGGCGACAAACACCATGTCGGCGCCTTCGAGCACTTCGATCACACGGTCTGTATCCTCTAACGCAGCCTGCCGGCCCACTTCCGGATCCGAGCCGGCGCCGAGGCCGTGCGTGATGCGCGTGCCAAGCGCCAATTTATTGGGCGTCTGCGCAGCGCGTAGCGCCTGCGCGTCGGTGTTCATCACGTAGAATTCAACGCCGGAAACGCCGGCAGCAATCATGCGGTTGACCGCGTTAGAGCCGCCGCCTCCCACACCCACAACCTTGATCCGCGTGCCGCCAAGGGATTCGTCCTGAATTTCGAACTTGAGGCTGTCCAGCTCTGACATAGGCGTCCTTTCCGCCGCGGCCGCGGCGATCCTCTATTTTCCCGTAAACAGGCCAAAAATGCTTGGGCCGCCGCCGCCCTTCTCTTTGCGCATGTTCAACCGTGCGGCGTACATCGCCAGACCGGCCGCCGTGGTCCACTGCGGCGTCTGCAACTCCTGCGGCCAGCCCATAATGCCGCGCGGCAGGCCCAGCCGGGCCGGGCAGCCGAGCACTTTTTCGGCCAGCTCCACCATGCCCTCCATCCGCGCCCCACCGCCGCACAGCACGACCCCTTCATGCAGCACCAGGCCGCGCGCAAATCGCGCCCGGCATGCTTCCACATATTCGAACAGTTGCTTGGCGCGGGCCTCAAGAATCTCCACAACATCGCGGCGGTTGATCTCACGGCCCGGGCGGCCGGACTGGGCCGGCAATTCGATAATGATGTTGTCGGCGCTAAGGCCCAGCAACGCACAGCCATGCACCTGCTTGAGTTGCTCGGCCTCGTCGAAGCTGAGCGATTTCAGCTCACCAAGATCATAGGTAAAGTGATCGCCCGACAACGGCAAACCGACAGCGAAAAGCGCCGCATCGCCGTCGTAGAACAACAGATTCGTGGAGTGCGCACCGATGTCCACCAGTACGACGCCGCCCGAACGTTCTTCGGCCAGGATGCTGGCATAGGCCGCAGCCGTCGCCTCAAATACGGTGTCGCGCACCAGCAGTTGAGCGCTCTGCGCGGCGTTCACCACGCACTCATGTTCTTCCTCGGCGGACGTGATCAGTAGCGCGTGCGCCTCCAGGCGCTCACATTCCAGGTGCAGCGGATGGGCGATGGGCGGGCGCCCATCGACGGTGAAGTTCTGTGGCAGAACTTGCACCAGCATGCGATGCTCATCCAGACGCGCGCGCGCCGCAAGCTCAATGGCGTAAGCGAGGTCTTCCTGTTCAATCGGCCGGCGATGCCCGAATTCATAGACGCCGCGGCCCTGCTGCGAGCGAAGCCGCGGTCCGCCCACGCCCACCAAGGCGACGCCGACCGGTTCGCCCAACTTGCGTTCGACGTCGGTCAGCACACGGCGCACGGAATCGGCCAACTCGTCCTGGCTGACAATTTCACCGCGCTGCCAGCCGCGCGACGGAGTCTCGGCGTAGGCGCGAAAGTGCAGAAGTCCGTCCTCGGGCGCCACAACGGCCAGACGTGTCCACTGACTGCCCATGTCGAGTCCGGCGGCAAGTTGGAGTTTTTTTGCCACGGCGCTAGCGCTTGCGCTCCTCCGCTCCGTTGATGGCCGTGATACGGCCGTCCAGGCTGACGTCGAGCACAGTGCCTTCGGGCAACCGGTCGCGGATACCGTCGTAGTGCCGGTCAAAGGTCGCGATGCGGTCCTTGAAACGCTCGTTGCCCAGAATCAGCATCACCTGACGGTCCGGCATGCGCAGGCCGATGCGCACATTTTCCGGGTCGGCCAAATCAATCTCTACCACGCGTCCGCGCACGCTGGAAAGCTCATCGAGAATCCGCAGCATCTGGAGTACGCGCGCGCGGCGGCGCTCCACATCATCCTGCTCATGCACACCGCCCAGCAGCGTCAGGCCGCGCGGTGGTGTGCCCGCGACGGGCAGGATCACGCCATCACCGTCAATTAGTTTGGGAGTATAGCGTAGCGGATCGGCGAAATCGCCGCTCAGACCCGCTGGGACCTGTATGAAGGCAACCGGCTCACGCTCTATGATCTCGACATGCAAGTGGTTGGGCCACACGCGCCGCACCGAAGCGTCGCGCACCCAGTCCAGGCGGCGCAACGCCTGCCGGCGCTGCTCCGGATCAATGTCGATCAACCCCCGGCCGCGATCTTCCTCGAACACGCGCATGACGGCCGCCATCGATGCGTGGCGCAGTCCATTAACGGTTACTGCATCGTCGTGCGCCGCGGCGCCGCGCTCCGGCAGGCGAAAGCGCGCATCGTGACTTAGAAACTGTTCGCCCTCAAGCAACGCGGCGGCGCCCACAAATACAGTTGTAGCTATACCGAACATCCAGCCTGCAATGCGCAACGAACGGCGCAGGCTCTGGCGCCATTCCTCGGTCGGCGGGGGGGACTCACGCTTTCTCTTTCCCGCCATCGGGAGCCTCCTCGAGAAGCGAATTCAAAATCACCGCTCCGGCGCGCGTAACGCTACCGGCGCCAAGCGTCAACACTAAGTCACCGGCTCGCAACTCGCGCGCGAGCGTTCGCGCCGCTTCCTCCAGACCGTCCAGGTGCCGGCAGTCCGGGTGGCCCGCCGCAGTGACGCGCGCTGCCAGCGCTGCGCCGGTGACGCCTTCAATCGGCGGCTCACTGGCGGCGTAGATATCCAGTACGCGCACCATGTCGGCCGCGTCAAAGGCGTGCTCAAATTCACGCAGCAACGACTGAGTGCGTGTATAACGATGCGGCTGAAATAACACCACCAAACGCTTCGGCTTGCGCAGGCGCAACGCTTCCAGCGTGGCGCGCACCTCCGTCGGATGATGCCCGTAATCGTCAAGAACGGTGACTCCGCGCGCCTCGCCCTTCAACTCCATTCGCCGGCCCGTGCCGCGATAGGCTTCTAGCGCGGTTGCGGCCCGGCGTGCGTCCACGCCCAGCTCCATCAACACAGCCACCGCAGCCGTCGCGTTCAGTACATTGTGCGTACCAGGCACGTGAATCTGAAACTCGCCGAGAGCTCGCCCGTCCCGTTGCAGCGTGAATCGGCTGCCCGCAGCCCCGCTTTCAGCTTGTGTGATACGCAGCATCGCGTCTTCCGAACGCCCGTAGCTCACCACGCGGCGGCGTACGTCCCCCAGGATGGAGCGGACCGCCGGATCATCCAGACAAGCCACCACGGCGCCGCGTAGCTCAGTCCGATTAGCAAAGCGCGCAAACGCTGCGCGCACGTTGTCGAACGTGCCGTAGTGGTCCAGGTGCTCCTTGTCGATATTGGTGATCACGGCCAGACGCGGCGAAAGCTCAAGGAAGGAACCGTCGCTCTCATCGCATTCAGCGACGAACAGCTCTCCACCCAGGCGCGCGTTGGATCCATCGAGGAACGGCGCTAGCGTGCCGACAAACACCGTTGGATCAAGCTCCAGCTCCAGCGCGGCGTGCGCAATCATTGATGTCGTCGTGGTTTTGCCGTGGCTGCCGCCGACGGCCACGCCCGACGCGCGGCGCATCAGTTCAGCCAGCAGTTCGCCACGCCGAGCGACGCTCAGGCCACGGCGGCGCGCTTCCATCACTTCAGGATTGTCAGCACGCGCGGCAGAGGTGACGATCAGCGCCTCGGCATCGGCGGGCACATGACCCGCGGCGTGGCCCTGCGCCACATGGATTCCAGCGGCCTCCAGCCGCGCCGTGACGGCGCTCAGATTCACGTCTGAGCCCGACACCGAGCAGCCCGCGCCGGCGCACAACTCGGCCAGGCCGCTCATGCCAATGCCGCCGATTCCCGTAAAATGCAGCTTGCGCGGTATTAAAAACATTCCGTTACCATATTGTTCCGGGCATCAGGGCGTCTGTCAATCCACAAACGCGCGTCATCAAGCCCGTCTAGACGGCCTTACAGCCGTATTCAACCAAGAGTCCGGCGGCCCGGCGCGCCGCATCCGGCCTTGCCAATGCGCGCGCAGCCGAGCTCATCCGGGCCAACAAGTCGGGCTGCGCGTAAAATTCAGCAACCATCGCTCGCAGCTGCGCGCCGCTGCATTCGCTCTCCACCAGCAGGCGCGCCGCGCCGGCTTCGGCCATCGCCTCGGCGTTGTGGAGCTGGTGATTATCCGTCGCATAAGGGAACGGCACCAGGATGGACGGCTTGCCAGCGGCGGCCAACTCGGCCAGCGCTCCGGCGCCGGCGCGGCTGATTACGAGATCAGCCTCCGCATAGGCCTTGGGCATGTCATGAATGAATGGCACCACCTCACCGTCCAGGCCGGTGCGATTGAATTCGGTGGCTAGCGCGTCATATTCTGCCGGACCGCATTGCAGCGTGATGTGAACAGCCGGCCCTGCGCTGGCGAACAACGGCCATGCCTCTCGCACGGCGCGGTTCAGCGCCCGCGCGCCGCGGCTGCCGCCCGTCACCAGCACACGCAGAACAGCGTGGGGTCCGCGCGGCGGCACGTCGAAGAACTCACGCCGCACTGGCACACCGGTCACTTCACAGCGGCCGGGAGGAAAGAAGGCGCGCGAACGTGAAAAAGCCACCAGCGCCATGCGCACGTGCCGCGCCAGACGGCGCGTCACCATGCCGGGCATGGCATTCGGCTCAAGAACGACAATTGGGATACGCGCCACAATGGCGGCCAGCATCACCGGAGCCGCCACGTATCCACCCGTAGAGAACACCGCGGCCGCATGATGGCGGCGCAGCAGCAGCAGGCTGCGCACTACGCTCAATGGCAGCAGCACCAGGCTATGCAACGCCTTGCGCCATCCCACACGTTGCAAGCCGCCGATATCGATCCACTCAATTCCATAGCCGGCGCGCGGCACCAGCGTCGCTTCCAGTCCGCGCCGTGTGCCAATGAACAGCACCTCATGGCCCAACGCGCGCAGTTCCGCCGCCACGGCCAACGACGGTATCACGTGGCCACCGGTACCTCCACCTGCCATAACCACCAGCAGAGTGAGCCTCCTTACGCTTCCTGCGCCCGGTCGGCGACGCTCATCAGCAAGCCCATCATCAACAGCATGCCGACCAGCGCCGTGCCGCCGTAGCTCACCAACGGCAACGGTATGCCTTTGGTTGGCGCGAGTTCGAGCACGACGCTCATATTCACCAGTGCCTGGGTGGCGAACAGCGTAGACACGCCCAGCGCCAGATAGCGTCCTAATGGATCGGTCACAATCCAGAACAGCCGTAGTCCACGCCAGAACACGTAAAGGTAGCCGATCAGCAGCAGTAGACAACCTACCAGCCCGGTCTCTTCACCAATCACGCCAAGAATGAAGTCCGTATGCGCCTCGGGCAGATAGCCGAGCTTCTGGTTCGACTGGCCCAGACCCAGGCCCGCCACGCCTCCGCTACCGACTGCGATCAGTGCCTGCCGTACCTGATAGCTGGCGTCGCGTGTGGCGTTGCTGCCTGCCAGGCGTTCGCGCAACCAGCCGTAGCGCGGATCGGTATTGATCTTCTGTTCTGTCAGCCCGACAAACGCCGCCACCCGCAACAGCCGGTACGGCTTCTCCACCAGCGAGCGCGCCACCAACAGCATGGCCAATACGCCGGCCAGCACAAAGTAGCGTTTCTGCAGACCTGCCACATAGAACACTGCCACCACTGGTGCCAGCAGCACCGCCGCCGTACCCAGATCGCCGTAGCCAATCAGCAGCGTCATCCCGCCCACCACCAGGATCATCGGCACAATGGTGTAGCGTCCGCTGTTGATCACCTCTTGGCGCCGGGAAACAAACCACGCCAGAAACACCACCAGTGCGGGCTTAGCCAGCTCCGATGGCTGGAACTGCCCGACGCCGGGCAGGCGGTACCAGCGGTGTGTCGCCGGATCTGCCACCAGTACGCCCAGCAGCAACACGAACAGCAGACCCAGCGGCACGAACACCCATAACGGATGGCCTAGACGGCGATAATCGACCCGCTTGAGCACCAGCAGTGCGGCAATGCCCAGTAGCGCAGCAATCAACTGCCGCAGCGCGAAGCTCCAGGTTGCCTTTTTGAACACCACTTCGGCCGTGATGGACGACGCGCTGTACACCATTACCAGGCCGAAGGCGACAATTGCCATCATCGCCGCGAACAGCCGCCAGTCGGTGCGTACACGGTTCGAGATCACCTCAGCCCTCCTTCAATTCGGCCACCAGGCGCTTAAAGACGCGTCCGCGCTGCTCGTAGCCGGTGAACTGATCAAAACTCGCGCAAGCCGGCGCCAGCAGCACGGTATCCCCGGCACAAGCTCCGGCGTGTGCGTACTGGATGGCCGCCGCCAGGTCGCCGCATCGCTTCAGTGGCACGGCATCGCCCAGATGCGCGGCAATCTTCTCAGTGGCGGCGCCAATCAGCAGCACGGCCTTCGCACGCTCCTTCAGCAGCGGGATCAAAGTCGTATAGTCGCTGTTCTTGTCCTTGCCGCCGAGAATCACCCACAAGCCGCTCTTGAAACTCTCCAGCGCCTTCACGGTGGCGTCGACGTTCGTCGCCTTCGAATCGTTGAAGTAGTCGACGCCCGCCAGCGTGCGGACATACTCAATGCGGTGCTCAACGCCGGGGAAAGTCACGACGCCGGCACGGATCTGATCGAGCTTCGCCCCTGCCAGATAGGCGCAACAGGATGCGGCCAGAATGTTTTCGACGTTGTGGCGCCCGCGCAGCCGGATCTCGGAGCGTGGCATGAACGGCTCACCATCGGCCACCAGTTGTTCGTCTTCACACCAGAAGCCGGGCCGCGACTCACCGCCGGCGTTGAACCAGCGCACCTGGCCGCGCGCCAGCTTGGCAAGTCCGGCGGTGGGCTCGTTTTCAGCGTTCAGCACAGCATAATCGCCGCTCTGCTGGTTGGCCAGAATGCGCGCCTTAGCGGCAGTGTAATTCTCAAACGTGTAGTGGCGATCCAAGTGATCGGGCGTAATGTTGAGCACTGCGGCGATTTGCACGCGGAGCGTCACGGACGTCTCCAACTGGAAGCTTGACAGCTCCAGCACGTTCCATTGATCGTCGCGCGAACTGTCCACCAGCGCCGCAACCGGTGTACCGATATTGCCGCCCACCTGACAAGCGATGCCCGCCGATTCAAGCAGATGGCCCACCAGGGCCGTGGTGGTGGTCTTTCCATTGGCGCCCGTGATGCCGATGACCGGCCCGCGCAGGAACCAACTGGCGGCCTCGACGTCGCCCACCAGTTTGACGCCGCGCTCAACGGCATCGCGAAACAGTTTCTGATCTGGGGGCACACCGGGAGACAGCACGGCGATGTCGCAATCTGCGAGCGCCGCTTCCGACTGCGGCACAAACTCGGCGTCGAATTCGCCCAGCGCCTCACGTACGCGTGAATCCGAAGCGCGCACCACTGCTCCATGGCGCCGCAGCAGTTCGAGCGTCGCGCGACCCGAGTCGCCCATGCCGAAAACCGTAATCCGTTTCCCCTGTACGTTCATGGCTCGATTACCGCAGTTTCAGCGTGGTGAGCGCAAACAGCGCCATCACCAGTCCCGCAATCCAGAAGCGCACCACCACCTTCGTTTCGTCCCAGCCGAGCTTTTCAAAGTGATGATGCAATGGCGCCATCAGCAACACACGCTGGCCGCGCGTCTTGAAACTAACCACCTGCACGACAACGCTGAGCAGCTCAATGACGTAAACGCCACCTACGAACAAAAGCAGTATTTCCTGTTTGATCAGAACGGCCACCACGCCCAGGCTGCCACCCAGCGCCAGCGCGCCGACGTCGCCCATGAAGACTTCGGCCGGGTGCGCGTTGTACCAGAGGAAACCGAGTGAGGCGCCGGTAAGTGAGGCGCAAAAGATGGTCAGCTCCGATGCGCCCGGCATGCGCGCCAGTTCAAGATACCGCGCGAATTGCGCGTGGCCACTGACGTAGCTGAGCAGCGTCATAGCCCCGCCGGCGACAATCATCAGTCCAGCCGCCAGCCCGTCCAGGCCATCGGTAAGGTTCACCGCATTCGACGCGCCGACGATGACGAACAGCAGAAACAGGAAGAAGAAGACGAAGGCGAAGGGATAGGTAAACGGATTACCGAGCCATGCGTCGATCAGCATGTTGGGCCGCCAAGTCTTGAGGAACGGCACGTTCATTGCCGTGTCGTAAAGCCCCTTGCTGTGCAGCACCAGCAGCCAAACGCCGAGGATCAGCATCATCAGAACCTGCAGCGCCATCTTCTGCTTCCCGGTCAAGCCGAGGTTCCGCGCCTTGGCCACTTTGGCGTAGTCGTCCAAAAAACCGATGGCGCCGTAACCGCACAAGCCGAACAGCGCCACCCACACGTAAGGATTGTGCAGGTTGGTCCACAGCAGCGTCGGAACGATGATCGCAAAGACAATGAGCAGCCCGCCCATGGTAGGCGTGCCGGCCTTCTTCTGGTGCGACGCGGGCCCTTCCTCGCGGATGTGCTGGCCAAAGTGCAGCTCGCGCAGCTTGCGGATGAACAACGGCCCCAGCAAAATGCTCAGCAGAAATGCAGTCATGCTGGCCGCGAGAGTCCGGAAAGTGACGTATCCGAAGATGCGCAACGGCGAGAAGTGCGGATAAAGCAGCTCGTAGAGCAGCCAGTAAAGCATGGCTAGTTTAGAAATGCCTCCAGCGCGAGTTCCACGTGTGTACTGCGCGAGCCCTTGAACAGCAGTGCATCGCCAGGCTCGGCCAGTGTGCGGGCAAAACGCCCGGCCTCGGCCGGATCGTCGAAGTACCTAACCGCTTCCGGCCGCATGCCGGCCGCCACGGCCGCATCCACCAGGTACGCAGCGGCGCCCCGGATGCCAACCAGCAGGTCCACTCCACAGCCGGCGGCACAACGGCCCACCTCACGGTGCAGCGCTTCGCTCCAGGCGCCTAATTCCAGCATCTCACCAAGCACTGCAATGCGGCGGCGCGCCGGAGTGGCGCCCAGCAGTTCCAGCATCATCATGGCGGCCTCTGGATTCGAGTTGTAGCAGTCGTTCCAGACCACCATGCCGCCGTGTTCCAATCGCTCCAGCCTCATCCGCGCCGGCTGTAGCGAACGAATCGCATCTTTCAACTGCGCCAGTTCCATACCGAGGGAGCGCGCCACGCCAAGCGCAGCCAGTACGGCCATCAGGCCGCCGCGCGCCGCCAGTGGGCAAAAAAATGAGCCCACGCCCGCCACGTCGAACGTCGAGCCCTGTTCAAGGAACTCGACGTTTTCGGCGCGGACGTGGGCTACCTCGGAAACAAACACAGTTGAACCAAAAAAAACCGTCTTTCCAGCGCACGCGCCGGCCATTGCACGCACGCGCTCGTCGTCGGCGTTCAGCACGGCCGTGCCCGCGGGCCCGAGCGATTCCACCAGTTCACGCTTGGCCGCCGCTATGGCGTCGCGCGAACCAAGATGCTCGATGTGCGCCGATCCGACGTTGGTCACCACCGCAATGTTGGGCTGCGCGATGGAAGCCAGGCGCCGGATTTCACCGGCGTGATTCATGCCCGTCTCGACTACGGCCGCTTCGCAATCGTCGTCCAAGTTCGCGAGCGTCAGCGGCACGCCAATGTGGTTGTTCAGATTGCCGCTGGTCTTGCCCGTGCGGTAGCGCGTCGCAAACACTGCTGCGATGGCGTCTTTCGTCGTGGTTTTGCCGGCGCTGCCGGTGACGCACACAACCAACCCGCCCCAGCGTGCGCGCAACTCGCGCGCCGTGTTCTGCAGCCACGCGAGCGTGTCGTCCACCACCAACTGCGGGCCGGCAGCGTCAACTTTGTGATCGACCACGGCCGCAGCAGCACCACGCTCAAAGGCCGCGCCGACAAAATCGTGCCCGTCAAAACTTTCTCCGCGCAGCGCGACGTACGCCGCGCCCGGTTGGAGCGTGCGCGTATCGTTGCTGATGCCCCGGCATTCGATGCCCGCCACGCTCAATTTCATCGCGCCGCCTCCGTGGCCACCGGGTAGCCGAGGGAGGAGAGATGGAGACGGGCTACCCGGCGGTCGTCAAAATCGATGGTGCGGTCGGCCAGAATCTGATAAGTTTCGTGCCCCTTGCCGGCAATCACGACAATGTCGCCTTCACGCGCCACGTGCAACGCCGCTCCGATGGCAGCCGTGCGGTCTGGAATGCTTTCAAAGGGCGTAGAGTGCGCGCGTAAACCCGGCAGGGCGTCTTCAATAATGCGCAGCGGGTCCTCGGAACGCGGATTGTCGCTGGTGACAATCACGTGATCACTGAGCCGCGCTGCGGCGTCGGCCATCAGCGGACGCTTGGCATGGTCCCGGTCGCCGCCACAACCAAACACCGTGATGATTCGCTTCGGTCCCAGCGCGCGCGCTGCATTCAGCACATTCACCAACGCGTCGGGCGTGTGTGCGTAGTCGACAATGACGAGAAACGGCTGGCCCGCGTCGACGCGTTCAAAGCGTCCGGGCACGGCCGGCCCATTGCGCAACGCATCGGCCATCTGCTCCGGCTCCAGCCCCAGCGCGAGCCCGGCGCCATAAGCCGCCAACAGGTTATAAACGTTGAAACGTCCGCACAATTTCGACTGAATTAAGTGACGCTTCCCATGATGGATAGCGTCGAACCGGATGCCGGAAAACCCCATTTCAAGGTTTTCGGCACGCAGATCGGCTGCGGCATCGATGGCGTACGTAAGCCGCTCAGTGCCTGGTAGCGTCTCAATCCGGCATCCCCAGGCGTCATCGGCGTTAATTACGGCGTGGCGCGGCGGCGCGCCTCCGGCGCCTAGGAAAAGCTGCTGCTTGGCGTCGAAATAGGCCTCCATCGTGCGATGAAAATCGAGATGATCCTGGGTTAAATTCGAGAAAACCGTGGTGTCAAAAGAAAAGCCGGAGACACGGCCCAAGGCCAATGCGTGTGAGGAGACCTCGAAGCTGAAGTGAGTGCCTCCGGCTTGCCGTACCTCATCCATGAGACGCAACAGATCAAGCGAATCAGGAGTGGTATTCACCGCGGGCCGTTCATGGCCCGCGACCCGATAAACCACGGTGCCCACCATACCCGTCACGCAGCCGGCGTGGCGCAGCATGGCGTCGATCAGAAAAACGGTAGTGGTCTTGCCGTTGGTGCCGGTGACGCCCGTCAGGCGCAACGCCGCGTCCGGCGCGCCCAGCAGCCGCCGCGCAATGGTGCTCATCGCTTGGCGAGCGTGCGTCACCTCAATCCAAGGTGCGGCGAAGCCCTCCGGCGCGGGGAGTTCGCTCAATACAGCCACGGCGCCACGCTCGATGGCTGCCACCGCAAAATGGCGGCCGTCGGCGTTCTTGCCAGCGAAAGCGACGAAGATGTCGCCGGCATGAATGCGGCGCGAATCGTATTCGATACCACGCAGATCGAGGGCGTTCCACCCCGGGAGGAGGGGACGCTTCAGCGGAACGCCCTCGGTAAGTTCGGTTAGCTTCATTGGCGCACCGAAAATTCGACTCGCACCCGCTCGCCGGAGGCGAGAATCGCACCCGGCTGTGGGTTTTGGCGGCGGGCCTTTCCGTGACCCGTCGTTTCAATCGGAAGACCGAGTTCCAACGCTGCGCGCATGGCTTCCACTTCGCTCTTGCCGCGGAAGTCCGGCACGCGCGGGCCGGCCAGTAGCATGGGATTTGAGATGACGGCCGGCTCGGGTTCGGGCGACCGTAGTTGTTCAGATGGCTCTTCAGGCTCCTGGACCGGTGCGGCCGGCTGCGCCTTGGTATCAGTTTCAGGGTGATCCTTCGGTACGCGCAGCACGCGCAGCGACGTCTCAAGAACCTGCTTAAACACCGGCGCCGCAGCCACTGCGCCGAGTTTCGGCGTGTGATTCATCGTGACCACTACAACAACTCGCGGGTCCGACACCGGCGCGAATCCGATGAACGATGAATTGTGCTTGTTCACCCACGCGCCGTGCTCGAAGATCTGCGCCGAGCCCGTCTTGCCACCAACGCTGTAGCCCGGAATGGCCGCCGAACGGCCTGTGCCTTCCTGCACCACACGCTCCATCAGACGCCGCATGGTGGCGCATGTTGTGGCGGGCAGCACCCGCTCGGGAGCCTTCACTTCCGCCGGCAGCTTCTCCATGGAGCCGTCCAAGCGCGGCCGTGTGCGCCCAATCACAAGGTGCGGCTGCACCAGCATGCCACCATTGGCCACCACTGAAACGGCCCGCGCCAACTGCACCGCCGTCGCGCCAACTTCATGGCCAAAGGCAATATATTCGTGCGACACCGGCGTCCAGCAACGGCCCGCGGCACGTTCGCGCGCGTCGGCACACGCCTGCTTGCGCAGCATGCCGCGCGACTCCGAAGGCAACTCAATGCCTGAACGGTCGCCGATGCCGAACTTCTTCAGATACTCATAGAGCTTTTCGGGGCCTACCGCGATGGCTATCTGCGCCACACCGATATTCGAGCTCTTGATCAGCACACCAGCCACATCCAACGAACCGTAACGGTGCGTGTCGTGGATCGGCTTGCGGCCCGGCCTGGGAAAAGCGCCGTTGTAGCAGAACAGCGTGTCCTCGGGCTTGAAGCGGCCTTCGTTCAGCCCCATGGTGATGGTGATCATTTTCATCACCGAGCCAGGTTCGCAGGGGATCTGCACGGCGATGTTCTCGTGGCGGACACGCGCCTCTTCCTCAGTTGGTTTTTCGTGGCGCGGATCGAACGTCGGGAAATTGGCCAGGGCCAGCACTTCTCCCGTGCGCGGATCCATCACAACCGCCGTACCGCTTTCAGCACCGGAGGCCGCGACGCCGTCGGCCAAATAACGCTCAGTGTCATGCTGGATCACACGATCGATGCTGAGCGTGTAGTTAACGCCTTGCACGCTGTCGCGGCTCACCCAGCTAAGGAAGTTCTCGCCACGCGATCCGGTCAATGCCACCAGTTGCCCCGGGCTGCCTTTCAGGTCAGCGTTCAGTTTCTGCTCGATGCCTGAATTGCCATTGCCCTCGGCATCCAGGCTGCCGACTACGTGCGCTGCCAACTCGCCGTTCGGATATTCGCGCTGCGAATCGGGAACAAATTCAATCGGAGTGCTCGATACCAGAAAACGCAGCCGGTCCTTGCTCTGTGCATCCAGGTGGCGGCGAAGCACCATCGAGCGGCCGCCGCGCCCGTGGCGCGCAGCCGTTTCCGTATACTCCCGAATGCGCGCGGCCAGATCGGCCGGCGCCTCGCCAATTACTGGCCCCACCATCTGCGAAAAAAAATCGAGGTTGACGATGCGCCGCGGATTCACAACCAGCGACTCTGTCAGGACACTGATGGCCAGCGGCATGCCGTCGCGCGCCAGCAACTCACCGCGCACGGCCGGTATCTCCTGACGGTGACGCTGCTGGGCCTTGGCCATACGGACGTATTCGTCATGCCGGATGACCTGCAAGTAAGCCAGACGGCCCACTATGATCACAGCCCAAACGAATACGATGCGGCCGATCCAGACCGCCTTCCGAGCTGCTTTAATGTCGACACTCTGTTCCATGGCCAGGCCGCGCCCCGCCGGGCGGACGCGTCGTTAATGCGCGTTCAGCACCGCCACGGTTTCCTTCGCGGCCGGGGCATAGAGCATCGCGCGCGCCGACGGCGTCACGTAGTTCTCGCTCCAGCGTTCCAGGTTTTGCGGGCTCTTCAGCGCGGCTTCGGCGCCCCGCAGCTCGCGCAGTTCATTCACCATCGCGGCGCGCTCGCGCCGCATCTGCTCAATCCGGTGATTCGACAGCAGAATCACGCCGCCGGGCACCAACAGCGCAATCAGAGCCACGCTCGACGCAATCACGCCCACAGCCATGCCCATGCTCGCCAGCCAGTCCTTGCGGTCCACTTGCAATGCCACGCGTGAATTGTCGATCGCCTTTGTCCACACCAGCAGCTCCTCGCGCGGCAGACGCCGCCGCCTGAAATCCCACGCATCGCCGCCGCCGGCCGCCGCGGCAGTCTTGGCCTTCCCTGCTACCAGCCAGTCATACAGCGCACCCAATCTCGTCATGATCCTGGTTCCTCCTCGTTACGCTTCCACTAGCCTGGAAGTCCCTCTCCCAATCCACTCCAGCGCCCGCAACACTGCACTGCGCGAGGCTGAATTCCGCCTCGTCTCCTCAGCACTGGGCTTTACCACGTGCTTGGTTAATATGCGGGCCACGCCTTGACGGCCAAGTTCGCGAAACGCCTGCTTGACGCGGCGATCGTCGATAGATTGAAAGGCGATCACAACAAACCGCCCCCCCGGAGCGAGCAACTGCGGCGCCTGTTCGAGCAGCGCTTCCAGTTCCTCGCTTTCTGAATTCACAACCATGCGCAAAGCCTGAGCACACCGCGTCGCCGGATGGAGCTTTCCGGTACGGGGCACGACCCGCTCGACAATTTTGGCAAACGCCTCCATCGTCGTAACGGGCCGCGCCTCTACCAGGGCTCTCGCTATTTTTCGTGCGGTGTATCTCCTTTCTTCGCCGAAGGTCTCGAAGAGTTGTTCCAGCTCCCGCTCGGGCAGCCGGTTCACCAGTTCGGCGGCCGTCAACTCCTGCCGCCTGTCCATGCGCATGTCCAGCGGCCCGGGGCTCATCAGCGAGAAGCCACGCTCCGGCGTGGTCAACTGCATGCGGCTCACACCAAGGTCCGCCAAGATTCCATCCACGCGGCACGCGTTCATCGTTTTGAGCGTCGCAGCAACCTCTGAAAACGCGCTTTGCCTGAATTCCATCCGGCCGCTCAGCTCCGCTGAACGCTCGCGCGCCAGCTCCAACGATTCGGCGTCGCGGTCCAGCGAAATCATTCGCCCCGTCGTTAACCGCTCCGCAATCGCCCGGCTGTGGCCGCCAAGCCCCGTTGTCACGTCCACGTAGACGCCATCCGGCCGGATCGCCAGATACTCCAGCGACTCGGCCAGCAGAACTGAAAAGTGCTCCATGGCGTCTCACAGATCCACACCCAACTCGCGCGCCCGCTCTTCGTCCGACTGCCGATGGGAGTTGACTCGCTCGGCTTCTGCGTCATACTGTTTCTGCGGGTAAATCGTAATCACGTCTTCGTAGAAGCGGAGTTGCACTTGCGTGTCCACTAGCTCCAACTCCTGCCGCAGCCGTTGCGGCAGCGTAATGCGCCCGGCATCGTCAATCGTCACGTCGCCGCCGATGGATTCTGCGCGGAACGTGAAGCGCTTCCGCAGCGCCGTGTCCGTATCCAGCTTCGCCACCGTCCGCTCCCAGCTTCCGTTCGTGAAGATCCTGGCCAACCCGCCATGCTCGGTGACGAACAAATCCACTTCTGCGAGCTTCTTCAGGTACTCCAAATACCGGGCTGGCAGCTTTACGCGCCCGGCTCCGTCAATCTTGCAGGGATGGAACCCGTACGGCGCCCGGAGGCGGTTTCCGAATGTGGCCGACGGCTCCATTTTGTCCCTTAGTCTGACTTTGGGATACTAAGCGGGAGGATTCATCCCACAGGTACCCTATCGCACATGATAGGGGTTCTGGTTGGCCCTGACAAGCCTTTTCTGAGGCCCGCCCAACGATTCGCCTTCTATTCGTTTCCAGGGTAAATTGAACGGCTTATTCCAGGCCTATTTCTGGCCTGTCGGGGGATATTTCACGGGGTAGGATCGACTCGCATTCCGGACTGTGCGCACGGTAGCGGGCCAATGCCAAACGTCGGCTACGCACGGCGTAGCAGTACTGGCATCCGCGCGGACATGTATCGTAGTCACCTATGTCGCGTGCGGCGTGGCACGCACAGCCCGGACGGTTACCGCGAACGGGAATTACCATCCGGTAGCCGGCAATCTGCTCCAACCGGCGCGCGTCGATGCAGCGCGCCTCGGCTGCCCCTGGCGCCAGGTAGTGCGGCTGCGAGCAGACGCTCAGCCGCATGCCGCGCGCCGCAGCCATCGCGGCCAGTTCGGTGCATAGAGTGAGCTTCCAATTGTCGTCCGGGTCAGACCAGGTGAAGCCTGTGCGATGGGCCGCCTCGTCTAAGTTGCGCCGCGTCTTCTTGTAGATTTGCGCGAAGCTGACAATCACCTCGTCCACGGCGCCCTCCAACCGTGCGGCCAGGCGTTCGAAAGTGGCGCGGTGGAAGTCGGCCGGAGTCAGGCTGGTGGAGACAATCGGATCGTAGCGCCAGACGGGAGTAAGAGGATGGACCTCACCGGCCAGCCGCCGCACCTGTTCGATGGCGGCTTCGGCTGGAATGGCGGCCGGCTCGATCGCCGCCGGAGCGCCGGTAATAGTGAATTGCACAACAAAGGGCCGGCCAAAGGCGCGCAGTGCGTCCAGCCGTTTGAGCAGTGGCGAGAAATCCCGTGTCCAGAAGACGAAGCCGGCCACCGCCGCCGGGCGCAGGTCTACACGCTGTAGCAGGCTCGAATGGGGATTGGCCACCAACACCGTGCCCGCGGCCAGACGCGCCATGAACCAATCGGCATAGAAGGCCGGGATATCGGTGCGGTAACTGGCCGAGATGATGGCCGGTACGTTCAAAGTGCAGCGAACGCGGCGCGCAGCTTGCGCCAACTCTCGGACAACTCCTCCGGCATTACGCGCGTTCCGGCGACAGTCGTCATGAAGTTGGCGTCGCCGGCCCAGCGCGGCAGCACGTGCATGTGCAGGTGGCCGGCAATGCCGGCGCCAGCGCACTCACCAATGTTCATTCCGAGATTCATGCCCTGTGGATGGTACACCGAATTCAGCGCCGCAACCGAGCGGCGCGTCAGCGCCATCATCTCGTTCGTGGCGGCCTCGTCCAGTTCATCCAGCGCGGCCACGTGCGCATAGGGCACCACCATCAGGTGTCCGGTGGTATACGGATACAAATTTAGCAGAACGAAATTATGCTCACCGCGTATCAGAACAAGGTTTTCCTCGTCGTTCGACGCACGCTGCTTGGCGCAGAAAACGCATTCATCGCGCGGCGTGACGGTACTCACGTAGCGATACCTCCACGGGCTCCACAAGCGCTCCATCGTCTCGCCTGCGGCCGGACTACGCCAGCGGAGCGATGCCCGGCTCGGCGGCCGGCGCGGCCGACTGCTCGTTCACCAGGTCCTTGAGCTCCTTGCTCGGCTTGAAGTACGGGATCCGCTTGGCGGGAACATCCACCCGCGCGCCGGTCTTCGGGTTGCGGCCTATCCGCGACTGGCGCTGGCGCGTGCGGAAGCTGCCGAATCCGCGAATCTCGATCTTGTCGCCGTCGCGCAGCGATTTAACGACACTATCGAAGATCGCTTCAACAATCACTTCCGACTCTTTACGGGTGAATTCCACCACCCTGGACACTTCTTCAATCAGATCGGCTTTGGTCATCTGTCGCTATTCCTGTCCTGTCTCGGCGTCGCCGCCGTGGCTGGCCGACGTGGCATCGGCCGCTGGCTGGATGGCCTCTTCAATGTGTTGCGTGGCCTCAGCCGCCTGACGCTGGTAGTCTGCCATCCGTTGGCGTTCCTGTTCGGCCTGCGGGCTGGCCATGGTCAGGCCGATACGCTTTTCAGCTTCGTTGATTTTGATCACCTTGAAAGCCATCTCCTGGCCCAAGGGGAACGGCGGATTTTCGTGCCGCAGCTCGGCGGGAATCTCACTGCTGTGGCACAGCCCCTCAACGCCCGGAGCCAGTTCGATAAACACGCCGAAGTTGACCGCGCGCGTCGGCTTGCCATAGACAATGTCGCCGATCACATGGGTGTGGAAGAACGTCTCCCAGGCGTCCGGCTGCAACTGTTTCACACCCAGCGAGAGCCGCCGGTTGGCCGAATCGATGTTCAGGATGACAGCCTGTACCACCTGGCCCTTCTTGAGCAGCTCAGACGGGTGCTGTATGCGCTTGGTCCAGCTCAGGTCCGAGATGTGCACCAGTCCGTCGATGCCTTCTTCAATCTCAATGAAGGCGCCGAAATCGGACAGCTTCCTTACGCGGCCCTCCACGACGCTACCCACCGAATAGCGCTGGTCCACCGTCGTCCACGGATCGGCTTCCAGTTGCTTGATGCCGAGCGAGATGCGCCGCTCCCGCGGCTTCACTTCGATCACCACGCATTCAACGCTGTCGCCGACATGCACTACCTTGGCCGGGTGCTTCATCCGCCGCGACCATGTCATCTCAGAGATGTGAATCAGGCCCTCAACGCCCGGCTCCAATTCAACAAAGGCGCCGTAGTCAGTGACACTTACAATCCGGCCCACCACGCGCATGCCTTCGGCGTAACGGTCGTGGATGGTTTCCCACGGATCGGGCTGCACCTGCTTCAGGCCTAGCGAGATGCGCTCCTTGGACGGATCGAATTTGAGGACCTTGACTGTGATTTCCTGCCCCACCTGCAACACGTTCGACGGATGCGCCACACGGCCATGCGACATATCGCTGACGTGCAGCAAACCGTCGATGCCGCCCAAATCGACGAAAGCGCCGTAGTCGGTAAGGTTCTTCACCACTCCCGTCACCAGATCGCCTTCGTTCAGGTGGCCGAGCAGGGAGCCCTTGCGAGACTGCATCTCGTCTTCAATCGCCGACTTGCGCGACACCACCACGTTGTTGCGGCGCCGGTTCAGCTTGATCACCTTCACCGCAATGTCCTGCCCCGTGAAGGCGTCCAGATTGTGCATCGGGCGCACATCCACCTGCGTCGAAGGCATGAATGCGACCACACCCACATCGACGCTCAAGCCGCCTTTTACGCGGCCCAGCACACGCCCGCTGATCATCAGGTTTTCACGATAGGCCTTATCCAACGTGTCCCAGGCGCGCACGCGGCTGGCCCGCTCGTGCGAAAGCGCGATGTAGCCCTCATGCTCGCGCCGCCGGTCCACCATCACTTCAATCGTGTCGCCAGGCTGTACGGTCAATTGACCATCCGGCATCGAGACCTGTTCGAGCGGGACGATACCCTCCTGCTTCAGGCCAACGTCGACAATTACGCCTTGCGGCAGAATTTGCAGAACATGGCCCATCAGCACCTCGCCCTCGCTGGGCGGTGCCAGGTGGCTGTAGTCGTCTAGCAGTTGCTCGTAACTTTCGTCTCCGCCGGTGGGCAACTCCACCGGGCGGTCGTCCTGGTTGCTGGTCATGCCCCAGTCTCCAAAAACGCCTCGATTTCCGCCATGCGCCAGCCCGCTCTCGGCCTTCGACGGGTTGGCGGTTCCGCCGCGAATGTTCGCGCCGGGGCGCCGGCCGCCTTCCAACAACCTACACAAATCATTGAAAGTGCGACACTTCGAAAACTATAACTGAGCCGCCCGAGGTTGTCAACCGAACAACCCGAAGCGCCTCAAATGGCTTCCGGCAGACACAAAAAACCCGGAGCCGAAGCCCCGGGGTTTCTGGCAGTCTATTTGCGATTACAGGTGACTACTTCCGGCGGCGCAGGAACGCCAAACCGGCCAAGCCCAAGCCCATCAGAGCATAGGTACCCGGCTCGGGAACTTGAGTAAAGACGAAGTGGGTCAACGAAACGTCCTGGCTGGTAACAGCCGAGGTGAACGAAAAGCCCAGCGACGTGATCTGGGTCAAGTCCAGTCCGTTAGCAAGACCTGAAGCATAGGTCAGGCTTGAAAGCAACGCACTGTAAGTGACCGAACCGGAGGTGACCACGGCGATCGGCGAAAGCACGGCCGCGTAAGTCGAATCCACATCACTGATGAAAAATTTGATCGCGCCGGCGGCAGCCGAAATGTCGTTATGCAGGACATCAATCGAAAACACGTAATCACCCGGTAGGGTGGGCGTGATATCGACCGAGCCGCTGGTAACAGAATAGATCGTCTGCGCACTGCCGGACGTATTGTCGTCCGTGCTGAAGCCCCAGGTCCCGTCGCCCAAACCGAAAACGGTCAGGGAGCTCTCCCGGCCGGAAATTGCGTTTGCGTAACGGGTAATCGTGCTCTGGCGGCTGAAGGTGCTGTCAAACACCTGCACGGTGGACGAGTTGGACACCAGCGCCGTCGAACCGGTCGCGGTGATCTTGCCCGTAATCTGCGCCATGGTGAAATTGTCGACCACCGAGATTGTGGTGGCGGAAGCCATCGCACCAAAGACAGCCAGAAGCCCAAACAGTAGTAAAAATCTCTTCATCGATCCTCCTCCCAGAAGATTGGGCATCCCTACGTCGTGTAGGGAAGCTCCCCTGGATTCTAACCTAATCCGATATCACGCCGGTCTCTATCTTTAGATAGGTTCAGGCTCCCAGCGCCCGCGCGGCCGGTTTGGCGAAGTAGGTCAAAATTGTAGATCCTCCGGCCCGCCGTATAGCCACCAGGGTCTCCAACATGACACGGTCCAGATCCAACCAGCCATTACGCGCCGCAGCTACCAGCATCGAATACTCACCCGACACTTGATACGCGGCCAGGGGGACGTCGAAATGATCACGCGCCGCCCGGATGACATCCAGATACGGCAGAGCCGGCTTCACCATGACCATATCCGCGCCCTCTTCGATGTCGAGCGCAATCTCCCGCAGCGCCTCCCGCACATTCGGCGGATCCATCTGGTAGGAACGCCGGTCACCGAATTGCGGCGCCGACTCGGCCGCCTCGCGGAAAGGCCCGTAAAAGCCGCTGGCATACTTCGCCGCGTACGAGAGAATCGGCGTGTTCTTGAAGCCTGCTTTGTCCAGCGCCGCGCGGATCGCCCCAACACGCCCGTCCATCATGTCCGATGGTGCCACCATGTCGGCCCCAGCGCGGGCGTGCGACACGGCGGCGCGCGCCAGCCACTCGAGCGTCGCATCGTTGTCGACATCGCCATTTATCACCAGTCCGCAGTGGCCGTGACTGGTGTACTCACAATTGCAGACATCCGTCATCACCAACAAATCGGGGACATTTTGTTTGATGGCGCGGACTGCGCGCTGCACGATGCCCTGGTCGTCGTAAGCCCCGGACGCCTGCTCGTCCTTATGCGCCGGTATGCCGAACAGGATTACGCCGCCGATGCCCAGTGCGCGGCATTCGCGGCACTCCTCAACAATGCCGTCAATTGAAAGCTGGTAGTTGCCGGGCATCGACGTGATCTCGCGCCGCACGCCTTCGCCTTCGACAGCGAACAGCGGCAACACAAAATTGGAAGGCTCCAGGCGAGTCTCGCGCACCAGGCGGCGCAGCGGTTCAGAGGCGCGCAAGCGGCGTGGGCGGTGTATTGGGAATGGCATCCTTAATTGCGATTGTAGCGCCGGCGGCGATAATAAAAAGGATGGCGAAGTCACTGCCCCGCATTGGACGCCGCTACGTTGTGCGCGGGCGCGTACAAGGCGTCGGTTACCGTTTTTTCGCGCAAAACTGGGCCAACCACATCGGCGTGCGCGGCTATGTCCGTAACCTGGACGACGGCAATGTCGAGGTACTTGCCGTTGGAACGGCGGCGCAGCTCGATGAACTGTCTGCCCGCCTCCACCAGGGTCCACGCTTTTCCGACGTTCGTGGGGTCGAAGAACAGGAAGCCGCTCTGTTACAATCGGACGGGTTTACCATCAAACATTGATGGCGCCCGCCCCTTGCTATGACTGACCTGAAGAGCCTGATCCGCGAAGTGCCGGATTTCCCCAAGCCGGGAATCAACTTTTACGACATCACGACATTGCTGAAGGATCCCGCCGGTTGGCGCGCCACCATCGACGCTTTGCGCCAGCATTATGCCGGCATTGACATCGACGTCATCGTGGGTGTCGAAGCGCGCGGCTTCTTCTTCGCTCCGGCGCTGGCCTACGCGCTAGGTGCAGGCTTTGTCCCGGTGCGCAAGCCCGGTAAGCTGCCGGCCGAAACGGTCACCGAGGAGTATGCCCTCGAGTACGGCACGGACCGTCTTCAGATCCATCAGGACGCCATTCGGCCGGGGCAGCGCGTGCTGATCTTCGACGACGTGCTGGCTACCGGCGGCACGGCTGCGGCCGTGGCGCGGCTGGTCGAAAAACTAGGTGGCACACTCATTGGGCTCGGCTTCCTCGCAGAGCTGGATTTTCTCAATGGCCGCTCAAAACTGGAGGGGCGCGAGGTCTTCTCGCTGCTCCACTACTAATGGCAGCAGTGCGTTCGGCCACGGTCCGGGCTCCGGCCAAGATCAATCTCAGCCTGAAGGTGCTCGGTAAACGCGCCGACGGCTTTCACGAGCTGCGAACCGTCTTTCAAACCATCGGTTTGGCCGACCGCATCAGCTTCGAGTTCACGCCCGGACGCGGCGCCGCCATCAACCTCGACGACAGCTTGGCCATCGAAAACAATCTGGTCACACGCGCGGCGCAGATGTTCTTTGAGCGCTATAACGTGCATGGCCGTCTGAGAATGCGGCTCGATAAGCGCATCCCGATGGGCGGCGGGCTGGGTGGTGGCTCGTCCGATGCGGCTACGGTGCTGCTGACGCTCGGCGCACTGACCGGCAAGCGAGTCAAACTTGCCGGGCTGATGGAGTTAGCGTCGCAACTCGGCTCTGACGTGGGTTTCTTCCTGGTGGGCGGCACGGCCATGGGCGTAGGACGGGGGGAGGAACTGTTCCCACTGCCCGACTACGGAATGCGGCCTCTGCTGATCCTGGCCCCGCCGCTGCACGTTTCAACCCCGGACGCTTACCGGGCGCTCGGCCGTGGCGCGTTGACTTCGGCTGTTGAGTTCTCTAGAATAAGTACTTTCCAGTCGTTTGTCTGGCAGGCGTTTGAATCGTCTGACGCGGAGAACGACTTCGAGGATGCCGTCTTCCGGCTCCACCCGGAGTTGGGACGGTGGCGGAGAAAACTCGAACGGCTCGGGGCCCAGCCTGCGCGGCTCTCCGGCAGCGGGGCAGCACTCTACGGGGTGTTTCCGGACCGGGCCAAGCTTCAGGGAGCCCTTCGGCAGTTTCACACCGAGCCTCTCAAGGTTTTCTCGACAACTACGATGACGCGGCGCGCCTATCGGGCGCGTCTGCTGGCGAGTTTGCGCGGGAACGCGATCGAGAGTACATGGCCGCCCCGAAGCTGGTACGAGAGATGAGGAATGGTAGCGTGAAAATCCTGGCTGGCAACGCCAATATCAAATTGGCTGGCGCCATCTGTGATGAACTTGGCATGCCGCTTGGCGGCGCCATCGTCAAGAGTTTTTCTGACGGTGAAATCTGGGTCCAGATCGAAGAGAATGTCCGCGGCAAGGACGTTTTCGTAGTCCAGCCTACCTGCACGCCGGTCGAACGCAATCTGATGGAGCTGATCCTGATGATTGATGCGCTCAAGCGCGCCTCGGCCGACCGTATCACGGCAGTGTTGCCCTATTACGGCTACGCACGGCAGGACCGCAAGGACCGTTCGCGCGTGCCGATCTCAGCCAAGGTTGTCGCATCGATGCTCGAACGCGCCGGCGCGCACCGCCTGTTGGCGCTCGACCTGCACGCCGCACAGATTCAGGGCTTTTTTGACATCCCGGTAGATCACTTGTTTTCGGCGCCGGTGATGATCGAATTCTTCCGCCAGAACCGCGATCACAACAAGTTGACCGTGGTCAGCCCGGACGCCGGCGGCGTCGAGCGTGCGCGCGCCTTTGCCAAACGCCTGGATGTGCCGCTGGCGATTATCGACAAGCGCCGTGACCAGCCGAACGTGGCCGAGGTGATGCATATCATCGGCGACGTCAACGGCCGCGACTGCATGATTATTGACGACTTGATTGACACCGCCGGTACGCTCGTCAAGGGCACCGAGGCGTTGTTAAACGCCGGCGCGTCGAGCGTGACGGCCTGCGCCACACACGCCGTGTTGTCAGGCCCGGCCGTAGAGCGGATTTCCGCTTCACAGCTGAAGGAAGTGGTTTTTTCGGACTCGATTCCACTGCGCCCGGAGGCCGCGGCCTGCGGCAAGATCCGGGTGCTTTCGGTGGCGCGCCTACTGGCGCGCGCCATTCAGAGCATTCACGAAGAGACGTCCGTTAGTAGTTTGTTCGTCTGAAGCGATAGGAGCACAAGCATGAGGAAGGACATCACCATCGCCGCCGAGCCGCGTACTACGCGGGGCAAGAACGAAGCCCGGCGGCTACGGGTCAAGGAACGGATCCCGGCAGTGGTGTACGGCACCGGCAACGCGCCGTTGGCCGTCAGCGTCAGTCCGAAGGAAGTGAACAGAATCCTGCACTCTTCCACGGGCGTCAACACGATTTTCAACCTGGACGTTCCGGGCGTCGAGAACACGCCTGTGATGGTGGTCGACTGGCAGCACGACCCCGTGAAGAACAATCTGCTGCACATTGACTTGCTGCGCATCGATCTGACGAAGCGGCTGAAGGTCAAGGTTCCGCTGCACGCCATTGGCGAGCCGGCCGGTGTCAAACAGCAGGGCGGCGTGTTCGAAGCCGTGCTGCGTGAACTCGAAATCGAGTGCCTGCCCGACGAGATTCCGGAATCTTTCAGCTACGACGTGGCTGCGTTCATGATCGGCGACAGTCTGCGCGCCAGCCAGATTCAGTTGTCCGGCTCAATGACGCTGGTGACTGCGGCCGATCAGGTGGTTTCGCACGTCATTTCGGTACGCATCTCGGAAACGGAGACAGCCACCGCCGAAGAGGGCGCCGAAGCTACTGGCGACGCTGCTGCCGAGCCCGAAGTGATCAAGAAGGGCAAGAAGGAAGAGGAAGGCGCCGAAGCGCAGGAGAAGGAAAAGAAGAAGTAGCCTTCGCTGCGCGACGCGGGGCCGACTGCGATGCCGGATGCCGAGCTGTTGGTGGTGGGCCTGGGCAACCCCGGGCCCGAATACGAGTTCACGCCGCACAACCTCGGTTTTCTCACCGTGGAACGGCTGGCCCAGCGGCATTCCATCCGGCTTTCGCGGCGTGAATGCCGGGCCGTGGTGGGCCAGGGTTCAATAGCAGGCCGAGAGGTGCTGCTGGCTCTGCCGCAAACGTTCATGAATTTGAGTGGGCAGTCTGTGAAAGGACTGCTTGAGAAGTTGGGATTGGGGCCGGAGCGGTTGATATTGATCCAGGACGACCTGGATTTGCCCTGGCAGGCGATGAGAATTCGCCCGCGGGGTTCAGCCGGCGGCCATCACGGAGTGGAAGACGTGATCCGGTGCCTTGGCACGGAGGTGTTTGCCCGGCTGCGGTTGGGCATTCATCCGGGCCATCCGGTGTCGGATGGCGCCAAGTTCGTGCTCGCCCCGTTCCGGAGCGGGTGCAAGAAGGAGCTGGACGAACTGCTGGACAGCGCCAGCGCAGCAGTTGAGTCCATCGTCGCTCAGGGCGTCGAAAAGGCCATGGCGGCTCACAACCGCCGCGCCCCGGGCTTGAAAAGAGAGGAAGAATGAGGATCTACGAAGAGCTATTCATCGTTCGTCCCGATACGGCGGAAGAAGCAATCGACGCCTACGTGGAACAGGTGAAGACCGTGATCACCTCCGGCGGAGGCACCGTCGATAAGGTGGAGAAGTGGGGCGTGCGCAAGCTCGCCTACCGCGTCGAGAAGCGCAGTGAAGGCTTCTATGTTCTGATTCAGTTCACCGGCGGACCGAAGCTGGCGGCTGAAGTGGAGCGCCGCATGCGGGTGACCGACGCCGTGATGAAGTGGATCACGGTGCGTATCGACGAGAAGCTCAAGAAGCTGGAAAAGCGCACCAAGCAGCGCGAGAAGCGCGCCAAGCGCCGCCCGGTGGTGGAACGTCCGGTTGCGGCAGCGATGCCCGCGGCGCCGGCTCCTGCGGCTCCCGCAGCACCGGCCGCTCCCGCGGCACCGGCACCTGGAGCTCCGGCGGTAGAAGAGCCGGCCAAAACCGAGGGTCAGGAATAGGCAGACGGAATAAGGAGGCATTGAAACACCATGGCTGAACAAAAAGGTGGACGCCCCATCGCCGCGAGCCAGCGCCCCACGGGTGGCGACAAGACCATCGCGACGGGTAAGCGCCAGTACTTCCGGCGGAAAAAGGTCGATCGCATCTGCATTGAGAAGATCGACTACATCGATTACAAAGAAGTGCGTTTGTTACAGCAGTTCATCACCGAGCGCGGCAAGATCATTCCCCGCCGCATCTCGGGCCTGAACGCGCAGAACCAGCGCCGCATCACCGAGGCCATCAAGTTGGCCCGTAACATTGCCCTGCTGCCGTTTGCCGGCGGCGTCGAAAAGGAGAGATAAGGCCATGGAAGTCATCCTTCGAGAAGACGTCGAAAAGCTCGGTACGCGCGGTCAGGTGGTGAAGGTGGCCGACGGCTTTGCCCGCAACTACCTGCTGCCGAAGCATCTGGCCGTGGCCGCCACCGAGTCCAACAAGAAGATTGTCGAGCAGGAACGCCAGGCTGCCCTGCGCCGCGAGGCCAAGGAAAAGGCTTCGGCCGAGGAACTCGGCAAGCTGCTCGCCACCGTCTCGCTTTCAATCACCCAGAAGGCGGGTGAGGGCGACGTGCTGTTCGGCTCGGTCACCAGCAAGGACATCGTGGACCTGCTCGATAAGCAGGGCTACAAGATTGAGCGCAAGAAGATTGTTCTCGATGCGCCAATCAAGTCGCTGGGCGAGCACAAAGTGACTGTCCGCCTGCACCGCGAGGTCAGCGTGGAAATCACCCTGACGGTCAACAAAGAGGCCGAAGAGGGCGCCGCGGACAGCACCGAAGCCAAGGCCGAGTAACACGGCTAACACAACCATCAGAAAAGGGGACACCGCCTTGGGCGTGTGTCCCCTTTAACATGTTTAGAGGAGGTAACTGCGTGCTCATCCTACCCGCCCAGTATTCCCTGACTCCTGCCGCCGAACTGCTGGAGGCCGCCGAGCGAGGGCTTGTCGGCTTCGACCGGCGACTGATCAGCGCGTTGATTGAACGCCGGGACGAAACGCTGGCCGCATTGGCCGAGTTTGGCACGACGAGCCGCGAAGATAGCCTGCTGGACCTCACCGAGCAGGTGTTCGACCTCTACCGCTACTTCCGCTCGCCGGAAGGGATTCCTTTCTACATCGCGCTGCTCGACAAGTATTCAGAAGAGACGCCCGGTGACGAACTGGTTGAAGCGCTTTCGGCGCAGGGCGCCGCCGCGCTGGAGCCGCTGCTGGAGTTGCACGCCGGCGCTACGCCGGAGCGGCAGGCCGACCTGGTCTTCCTGTTGAGCACGCTCGGCGTGCATGACAGCCGCATCCGAACGCTGATTGAGAAAGCGATTGCCACCGACCCCTACGAAGGCGCGCTGTGCGCCGGTCTGAATGCCGACCCTGAGTTGCGCGCCACCCTGGAGCAAGCGCTGGCCGCCAGCGCCGACGACAAGGCACACGCCGAAGAGCGCCGGGCGCTCAGCGAGGCGCTTGAAGCTCTAGACCGGCCGGCAAAGCCCGATGAGCCTGCGCCTTACGACATCCTGTCCGAATACCCCGAGATGGCCACGCCGCTGTTCGACCACGTCGAAGCCGAAGAAGCGGCCGAGTTCTTGGAATGCGCCGACGCTGATTACCGCGCCCAGGCGGCGTTGAGCTTTTCGGGCGACGCCTACAGCGACGCTGTCCGCGACCGCTTGCTTGCGATGGCGCGGACGGATGAAGCCGTGCAGGCCCGCTCGTCGGCGCTGCGCGCCCTGGGCGAGCGCGTGGATGAGAAGGATGTGCGCGAGTTCCTGATCACGGTGCTTAATGACCGCCGCGACGATTGGCAGGGTGCACTGATTGGTCTGGCCGGGGCGACGGCCGAGCCTGCGGTCTACGACGCCATCCTCCAGGCCTATGAAGCGGAAGAGACCCGCGCCGTGGCGCTGGAGGCGATGTGGAAATCACGCGACCCACGCTTCAAGAAGTACATCGGACCAAATCTGCGCCACGACGACCCGGAGATTCGCCGTCAGGCCGTGCAGGGTGTGGGCGCGTTCCCCATCAGTGAGCTGGCCATTGAGTTGGTTCCTCTCTTCGACGACGAAGCCCTGCGCGAAGAGGCCTTGTTTGCCTACACGCTGGCGCTGGACCATCACACGACTCCGAAGACGGTGGCCAAGCTCTATGAGCGCATTGATGAGAAGGCCGGCGGGCTGTCAGATAGTGAGCAGGAGAGCGTCGAGATTGCGTTGGACGTGCGCCTGGAACAGGCCGGCTACAAAGCGGTCTACTTCCCCCCAGAGGAGCATGACCACGACCACGACGACGAGCCCATCGAACAGGCGCACTCGGATAAAGTGGGCCGCAACGATCCTTGCCCGTGCGGCTCGGGCAAAAAATACAAGAAGTGCTGCGGAGCGTAAGGCTCCGCCCGCAAGCGAATCATCTCAAAGCTGACAGATCACCGGATACCGGCGTTGCTTCCCTGCCCCGTCTCTGGAACGGCGGCCTAGAGTGCAATCCGCTGATTGGGCCGCACAGTGAGTTTCCGCGGCGTCCGTCCGGCCGGCCGGAAGGTCACCTTTTGCGGCTGTTCGCTAATGCCAATCAGAGCTTGTGGCGTACCCGACTTGTCGGTCACAAGACGGGCTGCGCCGCCTTCAACACGGCCGAGCGGTTTGCCGCCCAATGAAAGATCAGCGCCCCGCGCGTCATAACGCATCTCGGCGTCGCGATGAGTGCCGGTGGGGGTGCGAAAGACGGCCGATTCAGCGGCCGGGTGGCCCGGGCGTACATTCCAATGGAGCGTGTCCGCCTCTTCACAGACGCCGGCCAGGCGCCATGTGTAATCCACCATCACGAGAGCGCAGGGAGAGTACTTCGGCGCATCGGCCTGCGTGAATTCGCCAGTCCAGGGATCCAGCTGCGTGCGGATGGTCATGTCACGCTGAATAGCGTCGCACCAGCGGTTCATCATCACGCTGAACTCGGCCGAACGGTGATAGTGATCGAACCAGCGGCCGGCGCGCAAGGCCGTAAGGGCCTGCGACGCGCCTCCCCATGAATTGCGTGGAATGGGCTTGACGAAGAGCGGGTCGTCGAGCGCCACCGACGGCAACGGATAGGCGGCCCAGAAAGCCTTGGGGTTGTGGATCTGGCGGGTCCACAGATGGTCGAACATGGCCTGATCCGGAATGTGTTCGCCACAGACGCGGCTGAGGATGTCGCAGCGGATTTTGACGAATTGATTCTGCGCATCCACATCGTAGAACGCGGCGTCCTCAGCCGAATAGAGCCGGGAAACAATCAGGCTGCGAATCTGATGAGCGCTTTCGGTCCAGCGGTCCGCTTCCTGGTTTTTGCCGAGCGCCTTGGCCATGGAGGCGAGCGCCAGACGCGCGCCGTAGGTGGTGGCGGAGAGGTCCGGGCAAAGGCGCGGCAGGCTGGGCGACGGCGGGCACTTGCGTGCGTCCTCGTCCGGGCAACTGTTAGCAAGACCCTTCCAGCGCGGGCTGTTGTCGTGGCCGGTGTCGTAGGTGCAGAAGCCTTCGGTGAGGCCCGTCGAGCGCGTGTTGCGATAGCGCAGCAGCCAGGCGTCCCAGTCCGCGCAGGCTTGATAGGCGGTGCGCAGCAGTTCATCGTCGCCGGTCGCGCGCGCCAGTTCCCAGGCCGTGGCGGCGATGGGCACCACCATCTGGATCTGGCTAAAGCCCACCTTCTCTTTCCAGCAGAAGGCGGGCAACTGGCCGTCCGGGCGGCGCAGATCGAAAAAGAAAGTGTGACTGTTGCGCGCGATTTCCGGGCGGAACTTGCGGTACACGAGTGCCTCGGTCGGACCGCATTCCAGCCAGATGCCCTGATAGACCGAGCCTTCCTTCAACACGGGCTTGCTGTAGCACGGAAACGTCACGACGTTGCCATCGAGAACCGTCAAAGCCAGATCGTACGCGGCTTGCCAGCGCGTGTTGGCGGTCCTGAATTGCGGCGCTGTCTCAGCCGAAGCCGCTTTCAAGGTGGCCAAAGCGCCAGCACTCTGCGCCAAAAATACACGTCGGTTCACTTCTGTACTCCTCTAGGATTGCAACCAAGGCAATCTATGATTTTAGAGCCAAGGCTGGTGTTGCCGCTCTGGCGGGCGGTTGCCCGTGCGCGCCTGCGAGAAGCCGTGTAGAATTTCTCTGAAAGCACGACACCTCCGCAATGGCGGGGGTGCCAACGCAGGTTAGTGAATGACGGAAAGTGAGAACGGAGAAATAGAAGCCGGCGTTGACCGCGCACTTGAAGCCTGGCGGCAGAAGGCGACTGAGATTGTTCTCACTGTTGCAGCGATTGCGCACCTGCCGGCGTGCTCATTGGTGCTCCTCAATCTGGGGCCCAAAGTGACGCCGATGGCAAAGGCCGCAGCCGTGGTGGCGTACTTAGCCATTTTGCCTTGTGCGGTGTTGCGGCGCCTGGACTACCGTAAGCGCCTGGCCGCGCTGATGACGGTGGCGTACCTGTTTGTGGCGACAGTGTGCATTGCGGTGCCGCGCGGGCCTTGGGCGCAACTCGGGCCCGTGGCATTGCCGCTGGTTACGCTGGTGCTGGCCGGAGCCCGGTGGGGTAGGATTACGGCCGCGATCAGCGGTGCGATTCTCATCTCCGCGCCGCTTGTCCGGCCGTTGCCCTGGGTGGCAAGCGTGTTTGTCGCTGAACCCGCTCAAATGGCGATGCCGCTTAACCAGGCCTGGACGCAGGCTGTGGTGCAAGGGGGACTGCTGATTGGCGTGATGATCCTGCTCGAACAACTCCACGCGTTCCTGTTGGAGGGACTTGCCAGGCAGCAGCGCGCCAAAACCGAACTTGAACTGGAGGCAGCGCGACGTCAAGCGGCACAAAGCAGGATGGAAGAGGAGACGCGGAAAAGGCAGCGGTTAGAGCGCGAGATTGCCGGCATCGGCGACCGCGAACGGCAGCGTCTGGGGCACGAATTACATGACGGAGTGTGCCAGCAGGCGACGGCCGCGCTGCTCCGCTGCCAGGCGCTGGAACGGCGCGTGGCGCAAGGCGCGACAGTATCAGCGGAGGATTTTCATCCACTGTCGTTGCTGCTCGGAGAAGTGATTGACGACACACGGGGCGTGGCGATGGGCCTGTGCCCGTTGGAATCGGACGCCGAAGCGCTCACCCCGGCCCTGAGAGCATTGACGAAGCAGATGGAAAAAATGGCAGGCATACACTGTGAATTTCTGGTGCGGGGCGATGTGCGTGTGCCGGATTCAGGTCGTGCACACCACCTTTACCGCATTGCTCAGGAGGCACTGAGCAACGCTGCGCGGCACGCCAGCCCGAGCCGGATTCTGGTGGAATTGCGCGGAAGTGGGAATGAGTTACTGCTGCAGGTGGAGGACAACGGCGCAGGACTACAGGCCGGCCGCACGCCGGGAATGGGAATGCGGACAATGGCATATCGCGCTCAGATGCTGGGAGGCGAGCTGAAGGTGGCGCCTGCGTCCGGCGGCGGAACGCGCGTGAGTTGCCTTGTGCCGCGTGTGGCAGCCGAGAATGGCGACCGGCCGGAACAGGCAGACTCGCTGTGGAGTCCGGTTTAACGATGTGCATGAAATCACTCGCGGTTCTGCTGGTGGACGACCATCCGGCCGTACGCCAGGGCCTGACACTGCTGTTAGAGGCCGAGGGAATTGGAGTGTGCGCCGAGGCCGATAACCAGCGCACGGCACTGGCGCAGGCCCAGGCCCTGCGGCCAGCGCTGGCGATTGTCGACCTGTCGTTGGACGGTGAGGACGGGTTGGAACTGGTGAACAAGCTGAGTGAGTGTGGCGTGCCTGTGCTGGTGTACTCGATGCACGACGATGTGCGCCGGGTACGGGCTGCGTTCGAAGCTGGCGCGCAGGGCTACGTCACCAAGCGCGAATTCCACAAAGTGCTGATAGACGGAATCCGGGAAACTGCCGCCAGGCGCCGGTACGTCAGCCCGGCGGCAGCGGCGGCGCTAGCCGAAGGACTAGGCGAGCCGGATAAATGGGATGTGATTGAAAAGCTAAGCCCGAATGAACGCGAGGTGTACCGGATGCTAGGCGCGGGGGCGTCCACCACTGAAATTGCGGCGGCTCTGGATATCAGCAACCACACAGTGGAGTCTTACTGCCAGCGGATCAAGGTGAAGCTGCACCTCGGCGGAATGCATGAACTGCGGCGCCATGCAATCGGTCACAACCAGAAACCCGAGCCTTAATCCCAAAGCCTCGTGGGTAATCTGTAGCGGTTTTCCACCACAAGCCAGTGGCTAAACTCCCTTACAGACAAATTCAAATCAAATGTTCTAACATTTCCATGTCGCCGGCATCCGAATAGGCAGCGGATGACGCGGCGAGACGGCTTCGGAGGACGGCCGCAACGAGGCTGGCGTAGCGCTTCGCTAGGGTGAGGGGTTATCCACATAGCTTGAACCACGCCGGAGTTCGTCGATGAAGCGGGGCGGCATTTACCGCCCCGCTGCTGTTTCTAGCCTAACTGCTGGATAAGCCCAAAGACCGGCTTCAACGTGGGATAGAGCACGGTGAAGACTTCGTAGCCGCGATCGTAGGCAGCCGATGTGTGCGCATCCGGAATGAGGCACTCGGTTTCGCGAATGGCCGCCTCGCAAACCTGCTCGACGCTGGAATACTCACCGCAACCGGCCAGCGCCAACAGAGCGGCTCCGTAAGCCGAACCCTCGGTATTTTCAAGCGTTGTGATGCCGCGGCGGAAGATATCGGCCAGCATTTGGCGCCAAAACGGGCTCTTCGCACCGCCGCCGGACGCGCGCACGGAGCCGATCTCCACGCCCATCGACTCAATGACGCCGAGACAATCCCGCAGGCTGTAGCTGACGCCTTCGACAATCGAGCGCACCATCTCGGGCCGCGCGTGCTTGGCCGTCAGGCCGATAAAACCACCGCGCGCGATGGGGTCCAGGTGCGGCGTGCGCTCGCCCATCAAATACGGCAGCCAGTAGAGACCGTGCGAGAGCGGCGGAGCCGTCCGCGCATCGGCCATCAAATCGTCGTAGGCAACGCCCGGCGCGAAGTTGTTGCGGTACCACTGCAAGCTGAGGCCCGCGCCTTGTGTGACACCCATGACGTGCCACTTGCCGCGCACGGCGTGGCAGAAAGTGTGGACGCGGCCGGCGGCATCGTAATGCGGGCGGTCCAGGTGCGCAAAGACAACTCCCGAAGTGCCGATGGTGCAACTAGCCACGCCCGGCGCAACAATCCCGTTGCCAACGCCTGAGGCGGCCTGATCACCCGCTCCACCGACAACCGGAGTACCAGCGGCAAGGCCTGTGGATGCGGCTGCGGCGGGCGTGATCTCACCCGTGACATCGGCCGACTCATACAAGTCCGGCAGCAGCGCGGCATCGATTTTCAAGCGCTCGATCATCGGCTTGGACCAGCGCCGCGTCACCACATCCAGCAGGCCAGTACCGGAGGCGTCGCTCACCTCGGTGGCGTGCACGCCGGTGAGCATAAAGCGGACATAGTCCTTTGGCAGCAGCACCTTACGGACGCGCTCGAAGTTCGCCGGCTCATTATCGCGCACCCAAAGCAGCTTGGGCAGCGTGAAGCCGGTGAGCATGGGGTTGGCCGTGTGGGCGACAACGTTTGTCTTGCCGACGGTGGAGTTGATGAAGTCCACCTGTGGCTGCGAGCGCTGATCGCACCAGATGAGCGCCGGGCGCACCACCTGGTTGGCGGCGTCGAGCAGAACCAGGCCGTGCATCTGGCCGGAGAGGCCGACCGCCTTGATGTCCTTACCGGTTATGCCGGCCTGGGCCAGTACGCCGCGGATGGCGGCTTGGGCGGCGTCCCACCAGTTTTCGGGGCGTTGTTCGGCCCACAGCGGGCGCTCCATCCGAATGTCTTCATGCGGCGCCGTAAAGCCCGCCACGAGCTTGCCGCGCGCGTCCACCACCAGCGCCCGGCTACCGCCGGTTCCGATGTCGATGCCAAGCCAATACATGCTTCTCTCCTCAAACTTCAATCGGGCGTCCTAGAGCAGGCCGGCGGCCTGGAAGGGGAAGTATGCCGCTCCAAACAGGCCGGCCTCATTGCCGAGGGTGGCCTTCTCGATCCTCGTCTGCGTGTTCCGGTAGGTAAAGCTGCGACGCTTCACCTCGTTGAACATGGCGGGAGCGAACAGGTCCCAGGCCGGCAACGGGCCCCCACTCAATAGATACAACGGGGCGTTGAAAATGTTCACGAGATTCGCAAGCGCGATGCCGAGCGCCACACCCATTCTTTCGAAGACACGGCGCGCCTTCTGCGCCTCCTCACCCTGGCCTTGCGCGATCGCATAGACTTCGGCCGAGCTGAGGTTTTCGCCAAGCTGCAACAACCGGGCCATGGCAGTGATGGCCGTGGCCGAGGCATGCTTCTCCAGGCAACCGTCGTTACCGCAACCGCACGGGTTGCCGCTGGGATCGACGGTCATATGGCCAAGTTCGCCGGCCATGCCAACAAAGCCGTGCAAAACGCGGCCATCGACAATGACTCCGCCTCCGATGCCGGTGCCGAGCGTGAGCAGTACCAGATCGTTAACGTCACGGCCCGCACCAAGCCATTTTTCGCCCATGGCCGCGGCATTCGCATCATTCTCCAGGATGACGGGCTTCCCCAAGCGGCGGTTGATGTCGTCGCGCAGCGGAAAGCCTTCGAAGGCCGCCAGATTGTTGGAGCCGACAATCAGGCCCTTGTCCATTTCGATGAAGCCCGGCACGGCAACACCGACGCCAGCCAACTGCTCCGTGCCAAAACTGTCGCTGAGGCTGCGGATGGCGCCGACAATGTCCTCAATGACGGCATCACGGCCTTCTTTCAAATTGGTCTTTCCACCCGTCTTACCGAGGACGGCGCCAGCCGAGTCGATCGCCGCTGCACGCAGATTGGTGCCGCCCAAATCAACGCCGATGGAGTATGAGGTCGTCGTAGCCATGAAGCCGCATCATAACAAACTCACGAAGCGAAAGCCGCGTTTGAGCGCAGGCACCGCGGTACGGGACCGACAAGAGGGTTGCATTCCTATGCCGATCGGTATTTAAATAGGAATAGGTCCGATTCCCCTTTCCGGGGCTATCCAACGGTTCGGTGCCTGCTCTCTCCTCCTGCGGCACACGAAGACCAGGATGGCATTAACCGGCAGGGGCGCCCGATGTTGTTACGGGCAAACTGAGGTTCAGGAGTCCCCTCCTCCGAGCCTCAAACATAAGCCGGCCCGGTGTTACTCCTCCAATACCGGGCCGGTTTTGCATTTCAGAGATCAGTGACGGTCGAGGATCATCTGAATCAGATCCGGCACCTCAAAGATGGCGCGGTTCGGCACCGCCTGCGCCGCGCTGCGCATTCGCTCCAGGGTTGAGCCGGCCAGCAACTCGGCCACAGCCGCCTGGATGCCAGAGAAGCTATCCAATACGAAACCGAGCCCATTAGTGGTCAGCCAGTCGGCGTTGTAACGCTCCTGCGGTAGGGTCCAGGCATTCCGCACCGTAATGCACGGCAGTCCCATATGGACGGCCTCACTCAGCGAGCCCGGCCCAGGTTTGCCGATGAAGAAATCCGAGAGGCGCATCCAGCGCGGCACATCGCTGGAGAAGCCAACGACATGCTTGCGGATGCGCGTGCGGCGCGCGGCGAGCTCAGCTTTCAGCTTCTCGTTACGGCCGGCGATGAGAATGAGCTGAACATTGAGTGACGAGCGATCCAGACGGTCAAGGATCCGGGCCATCATTCCGCTGCCGTAGCCACCGAACAACACCAGGCCGGTGGGCAGAGCCGGGTCCAGCCCCAGCGCGGCGCGTTCAGCCGCGACATCGACATCGAGCGGCTCGTAGAAGCGCGGATGCAGAATCATGCCGGAGGTTTGGAAAACGCGTTCGTGAGGGTGTCCGTACGCATGGGCCTGCTGGACGGCGTGCGCCGAACCGCAGATAAAATACTGAGGCTGGCGCTCAATCCAAAACGCCGGGGGAAAATCGGCGATGTCAGTGAGCACGGTGATGTATGGCGTGCCGGGCCGGGCGGCCTGCAAGCCTTCGAAGATGGCGCGGTTGAAGTTGGGCACCACGCTGATGACGGCGCGCGGCGGCGGCTGGGCGGAACGAAATTCCCACCACTCTTTGAGCAGCCGCACTTCGGTGGGGTGATAGAGCCGGATGACGGCCTGCATGAAGCGCAGACCCTGCTCGGATCCGAGCGTCCAGCCACGGCGCAGGATGAGGTTATAGATTTCCTGTAGGTCGATGCGCAGCACCTTCTGGAATACGTCGGCAGGCGCCAGGATGTCGCGCAGATGGACCAGGCGCGGCTCCCAGGGGCGGTGCTGGTTCTCGATGACCATCTTGAGCGCGGTTGCAGCGGCGCGGTGGCCGCCGCCAGCGTCGAAGAAGACAAAATCAAGCGGCGAACTGGCTGGATCAGGCATCTTCAGCCGAGCATAGCAGGCGTGTCAGGCGGCGTCACAGCCTCCCACGGTCGATTTTTCGTCGCACCCCGGCGCATTCGGTGGTGATAATAGAGCCATGTCCGAGGAACGCCCCGTTGCGATTCGCGATCGCGCGCAGACCCGGCGGCGGATTGTCGAAGCCGTAGGCCGCATTCTGGCCCGGCAAGGCTTCCGCGGCGTCGGCATCAACGCGATTGCACGTGAGGCCGGTGTCGACAAAGTGCTGATTTACCGGTATTTCGGCAACATCGATGAGCTACTGAAGGCCTTTGCGGCCGAGAGCGGCTTCTGGCCGGAGACGGTGGAACTGTTGGGCGAGGAGCCGGAAACACTCTCCACTGCGGATCTGGCGTGCCGGGCGTTGATCCGCTACGCGCGCTGGCTGCGGGCACACCCGTTTACGCTGGAAATCATGCGCTGGGAACTCCAGGCCGATAACAGCCTGGTGCGCGCGCTGGTGCGCCACCGCGAAGCCTTCATCAAACGCGTGTTCGAAGCATTCCACCATCGCCCGGGGGTGGACCTGCCGGCGTTTTCCTCCATTCTCACCGGCGGTATTACCTATATGGCCTTGCGCACCCGCTGCGCCGAACCCTATAACGGACTGCGCCTGGACAGCGACAGCGACTGGGCGCGGATTGAAGCAGCTCTGGAGCGGCTGGCCCGCGTGGCGCTGGAGGCCAGCGCCTGACAATGCTGCGCTGGCACTACCTGGCGCCACTGCTGCTGGCCGTCACGGCGTGCCGGCGTGAGCCGGTGAACGCACGCATTGATGCCGCAATCGCGCCATTGCTGGCGCACGACAGCATCGCGCTAGCTGGGCTGAGAATCGACCTGGCCCAAAACACAGCGTTTCTCTCCGATGTGATGGCCCAGGGCCGCATTCCGGCGCTGAGCGAATTCCAGACAATTACCGGCTTGGATCCGGCTACGCAGGTGTGGGAAGTTGTGTGGTGCCTGCGGCCGGCTTCAACTCTCGTCTACATACGCGGCAAGTTCGGCGGTGAGTTCGGCCTGGAACCGCGTCTGGACGGGCCCGGCACGGTGCGGCAAAACTACAAAGGCTATTACGTCGTGGCGCGCGGCGCGCGCGGCGTGCTGTTCATGCATTCCGGACTGGCTGTAGAGGGTGCGCTGGCGGATCTGCACGATGTAGTGGATAGCCGTGACAAGCCCGGCCGGCAGCCTCCGCAGGCGTTGATCGACCGGGTAACGGCTTTGCCGGTCTGCCATCTATGGGTGGTCGGCCGCACAGGCACGCCTTGGGCCGAGGGCATCGCGCTACTGGCCGGGCACGACGACACAGCGCGAATGATACGCCTGCTGGAGTCTATTTCTTCGGGGCCGGAATGGCGTCGCCCAAATTAACTGAACCGCCGCCTTCACTGACGTAATTGCGGTTCCAGCTGGGAATCTCGACAACCACGGCACCGTCACGCACGAAACGCGCCTGACAGCCAAGGCGGCTGCCGAGTTGCAGGTCGGCGGCCATATCAAGACGGTCGGCCTCATCATCGTCCATCTCGCTGAGAAACTCAGCGCCTTGTTTGACAACGACATGACACGTGGTGCAGGCGCAATTGCCGCCACAGGCATGTTCGATGTGAAAACCCTTATTTAAACCAACGTCAAGAAGCGAGCGCGGCAATCCGTGGTCCTGGTATGACAGGGCGTCCAGATCAAATTCGTAGCTCTCGCCCGACGGCAGGATAGTAAGCTTCGCCACAGGTTGAGTATAACATATATAGGACTGTAATAGTCGCATATTCTCAACGGCGCTGGCCACCCTGCGCCGGTTGTTACACTGGTAAGTTCGAGGTACATCCAAAGGCGTGTTTGATCAACTGGAACAACGGGTGCGCGAGCACTATGCGCGCGGTCTGAAGGAACTGTACGGCGCCGACGTCAACGTGGTGACGGAGCAGCCGAAGCAGACGTCGTTCGGCGAGTTGGCGCTGCCGGTGGCGTTCACACTGGCGCGCCAGTTGCGCAAGGCGCCGCGCGTGATTGCAACGGAAATTGCTGAGCGGATTGCGCCGCCGGAAGGCGTAGCGGCGGTGGAGGTGGCCGGCAACGGCTACCTGAATGTGCGGCTGGACCGCGGCTATTATGGCCGCGCACTGCTTGAAGGGGGTTCAACGGTCCAGGCCCAGGCGGGCGGCAAGGTCATCGTCGAGCACACCAACATCAACCCCAACAAAGCCGCGCACATCGGACACCTGCGTAACGCCGTGCTGGGCGACACATTTGTGCGTATGCTGCGCGGCGCGGGCCGCCATGTGGAAGTGCAGAACTACATCGACAACACCGGCGTACAGGTGGCCGATGTAGTGGTGGGCTTCCATCACCTCGAAAAGAAGTCGGTCGAGGATGTGCGCGCGCTGATTGCAGCGCCGCGCTTCGACTACTACTGCTGGGATCTTTACGCGCGTACATCGGCCTACTACGCTGATCACCCCGAGGCCATACAATGGCGGCGCGACGCGCTGCACGCCATTGAACACGGCGAGGGCGAGGTAGCCGCGCTTGGGCACCTGATTGCCGACGCGATTGTCGAATGCCACTTGACGACAATGTGGCGGCTTGGCATCAGCTACGACGTGCTGCCGCGCGAGAGCGAGATTCTGCACCTGAAGTTCTGGGCCAAAGCCTATGAGCAACTGAAAGAGCGCAAGGCCATTTACTTCGTCGAGGACGGTAAGAACAAAGGCTGCTGGGTGATGGCCGCCTCGCACTTCCGCGACACGGTGACGGGCGAAGAGGGTGACGACGACGCCAAGGTGATTGTGCGCTCGAACGGCACGGTGACCTACGTCGGCAAAGATATCGCATATCAAATGTGGAAATTCGGGCTATTAGGCCTGGATTTCAACTACCAGCCGCTGCGTACTTACCCGAACGGGCACGAGGTGTGGGTAGCGTCAAAGGAGGCTGGCGAGCGGCCGGCGCCGGGCTTTGGCGCGGGCGCGGAAGTGTATAACGTGATCGACTCGCGCCAGTCGTACCTGCAGGACGTGGTGGTGGCGGGGTTGCGCGCGCTGGGCTACAACCAACAGGCGGAACACTCGATTCACTTTTCCTACGAGATGGTGGCGCTGTCGCCGCGCACCTGCGCCGAGTTGGGCATTCCAATCTCGGAAGAGGACAAGCGCAAGGCGCATGTCGAGGTGAGCGGACGCAAGGGTCTGGGCGTGAAGGCCGACGACCTGATCGACAAGCTGATTGAACGTGCCAAGGCGGAGGTGGATTCGCGTCATCCGGACAAGCCGGAAGAGGAACGGCTGCGCATCTCGACGCAAATCGCCGTTGGCGCGCTGCGCTATTTCCTGCTCAAGTTCACACGCAACACGGTGATCGCCTTCGACCTTCAGGAAGCGCTGAGCTTCGAGGGCGAGACGGGACCGTACGTCCAATACGCCGCCGTGCGCGCGCGTAACATCTTGCGCAAACTGGCTGAGCGCGGCGAGACACTGCCGGAGTTCACGGCTGCCCTGCCCACTGACGCCATGGCTCGCCAACTGGGCGAGGAGAGCTTCTGGCAACTGTTGCTGGCGGCGTCGAAGTCCGGCCAGGCGCTGGGCGCGGCGCTGGAGACCGGAGAGCCGGCCGCAATGGCCAAATACGCCTTCCAACTGGCGCAGGCCTTCAACGCGTTCTATCACGACTCGCCAATTCTGGCGGAAGAGAACCCGGAAAAACGCACGTTCCTGCTCTGGCTGGCGGTCTACTTCAAAGAGCAACTGGAAGCGACACTGGAGCGCACGCTAGGCATCCCGGTACCGGACTATATGTAGGTTTTTTTACGTGAAAAATCCTTCGGTCCGCTTGAGCGCAGACGCAAGTCCGATAGTCTGGTAATTTCGGCGAACCACCATGTCCGCAAGTCCAGTGACTGTTAAGCCAAACGTCCAGGCAGCGCCCGAGCCACCGTCGCGGCGGAGACTCTGGGGTGGACTTGTGCTGCTCGTGCTAGTGCTGGGTAGTGGCGGGCTATGGCTCTGGCGCTCGGTGATCTCGGCAAGACAGGAGAGCGAGCGGGCGGCACGGTTACAGCAGCTACGGCGCGTGAAAGTGCGGCGGGGAACACTGGACATCAGAGTCCGGGTGATGGGCTCGCTGCGGGCAAGAGTCTTCGCCAACGTGGTGGCGCCGCGGCTAAGCACTCCTGAGGGTTGGCGTGAAATGACGCTGATCCGGCTGGCCGGAGCCGGTTCGCATGTCACGCCGGGCCAGACGGTGGCCGAGTTTGACGGCCAAGCCACGAAGGACCACCTGGACGACACGCGCGATGGCTTGAACAACCGCAAAAACACGCTGCAATTGGTCAAGACCCGCCTGGACACGGAGTTTCTTGCGCTGTTGCAGCAGGTGGACCAGGCACGTGCGGCGGTGGAGAAGGCGCGTTGGGACCTGAAGAGCATTCCGGTGCGCTCCGCCATCCAGGCGGACAAGTTCCGCCTGGCCTTGGAAGAGGCGGAAGCGACATACCGGGTGCGCTTGAACGAGGTGCCCTGGCAGATGGCCTCACAAGCGGCGCAGCAGGGCGTGTATGAGGTTTCGGAGCAAGTAGAGGAATTGCACGTCAAGCGGCATGAAGGGGACTTGGCGCGGCTGACGATTAAGAGCCCGGTGGACGGCATGGTAGTGCTGGAGTCCACGTTCCGCCCTGGAGGCCAGCAGCAGACCGTGCAAACCGGCGACCTGCTAACACCCGGCACGCCGTTCATGCGGATTATCGACACACGCACGCTGCAAGTGGAAGGTACGGTCAACCAAGCCGAGGTTGAGCGTTTCCGCATGGGCCAGGAAGCGAACATCCGGCTGGACGGCATGCCGGATGCCAAATACCGCGGGCGCGTTTACTCGCTCGGCGTCATGGCGACGACGCCGGGACGCTCACAATACTACCGGCGCACGATCCCAATCCACGTGGAAGTGCTCAACCCGGATGCGCGGCTGCTGCCCGACCTGACCGCGTCGGCCGATATCGTAGTGGGCAGGGTCGAGAACGCGTTACTGGCGCCGTCCGAGGCGGTGAAGGAGCAGTCCGGGCAGAGCTACGTGATGGTGGAAACACCGCACGGCGTCGAGCGCCGCCACGTCACGCGCGGCCGCGCCTCGGCTACCGAGACAGTGCTTACCGATGGCGTGAATGAAGGTGACGTGGTTGTGATCGAGTAGCTGAAATGCTATAAACGTGAGTGAATCGCACTCCTCTGAGCGGGAGTAATTCAGTGGTAGAATGTCAGCTTCCCAAGCTGAACGTCGCGGGTTCGAGTCCCGTCTCCCGCTCCATAACCTTCCTGGAATCTGCCCGTTAGGCGCAGTCTCCGCGTTGAGCGCAATCCTGGTGACTCCGCAAGCCTCCAATCGTCGTTCTTGTCGCCACTGGTCGTTTGGATTGGGCGGTCGTTGGGGCTTCGCTGTTGCTCGGCGAGGCACGCATCATTACAACCCTTGCCAAGAATTGCGAACGTTGCCGTGGCGTCCAACGGTGCCAGCTTGGGCGCTGTAAGCGGCTGTGCAACAAATTAGAATGACAGAAAAAGAGAGGATTACTTCTGGTATGTTCCTGGCTTCGGCACCGCCTTAATGCCTTTGCCAATGAAGCTCTTCAACCGGTCAACAAGCGTCTCCGCAGACGGGGAATCGTCGAACGCGATCCGGTTGAAGTACCCTGCCGGTGTGTTGGCAAGAGTGTAATCAAACCGATTGGTGCTGGCATCTCCAATAGTCGCGATCAGGATTTTGTACGGTTGGTCTTCAGGTTTGTCGGAAACGACTCCCTGTATCCTGATTTGCCACGCGTATAAGGTGTTACTCTTGTGAACGCTCGTTATCGCGTTTCCGTACGGACCGAACGTGCCGTGCTCCCATAAAATTCGTGCCATGCCTTGGGGGTCTGCTTTGATCGTATTGTATGCGTCTGGTGATGCAAGTGAGAAATCTCTCTCCTTCACGATCGTCAGCGGTTCGTTCCACGTTGTTTTGCGGCCGTTTTGTGCCAGGATCAGTGTTGGGTTGAATGACGTGTCGACTTCCTCGCCGGTGGCGATTGCGGCCGGCAGCATTGTCGCCGTCAAATCGGCGGGGTAGCGCGTTTCAGGGATGTACCCTGTCCATCGCGGCATGCCCTTTGTCGTGACGCTACCGTGCAGGAGTCTGCTCGGTGTTGCGTTCTTTACTTCTGCACTGTAGCCCTGGTCGAGCTTGCCGTCACCACGCGGATTGTACGAGAGGGCGTCTACGTTCTCGTCAGAGATGACGGTTGCCGTCCACAGGTGCGCGCCGCCGTTGAACTTGGGAATATCCTTGTCCTGCGCCGGGTTGTACTGGTCGCTGAAGTGCTGCTCACGCACTGCGTCCACATTCATGAGCGGAGCGCTCGTTACTGCGCTGTCCGCGCCTGTCACCGACAACGCGGTGATACGTCCAACACTCTCGTATGGGCTGCGTGTCGCGGTCGTGGGCACGGGCGTTGTCGCCTCGAAGGTCACGTAAGCCGTCTCGGGATTCACAGAACCAAAGATGTCATTGATGCTCGCCGCGAGCTTTGTACGCGGTGCGAGTTTGAACGTCGCCGTGCTTGCAGCAGTGCCGTCTGCGAGATACGCCTGAGCTTTGACGGTCTCTTCACGATCGCCAGGGTTCGTGACGGCGTAGCTCGTCATCTCGCCATTGGCAACACGCGTGCTGGCGTCAATGAGCTTTGACCCAAGATCAACGCGAGCAGCAGCACGCACACTCGTGATGTAGTCGTGGTACTTAAAAACACTCTCTCCAATAATAGGATCGGTGCTTCGTGCTTCAACCCAGGCGACTCTTTGCGCATCATGTACATCTTTAAAGAGGTCGCTCGCCGTCTTTGCGAGCGTTGTATTGATTGGGACCTGAGCAACGACGGTGTCCATCGCCTTTCCATCCGCATCGTACGGTTGGAAGATAACAGTCGCGGCACGGCTGCCGGTATTCGTCACCGAAAGCGCAACCTGCCAATCATCCGCTTGATCACTGGCAGGAACAAACACGTGCGGGAACACGGCCTTAACATCGGCAAGTTCCTTGGCCTGCTGCGAAGCAAGAACCATCTTGCCATTTGACGTGTACTGCGTCGCATGAACGCCGGCATCGCTCTCGACAGCCGTGTAGCCGGTGGGTTCTTGTGCGTCGGCAGCGATCGTATCGATCGACGTGCTTGCTACGCTTCCGCGGACAATCGTGACTTTGCTGATAATCGGCACCGCGGGCGTGGGGTCTGGAAGTCCACCGACACCCGGAATCTTTGGCCCTTGCCGTTCAAAGGTGGTGGTTGTCAGTGTCATCGTAATGTCGGTATCGAGTGTCCGCTCATCGGGTGGCGCGACAATCCCATCCAGGTTGACGGTCGCCGTGGTGCCTTGGCTGAGCGGGATCGTCCGCGTAACAGGTTGCGTCACTTTCGGATTCAGTGTGTCGTATTCGAGCGGCTTTGCTCCGACGGTTGGAGTCGTTGTTGCCACCTCCGCGGATTCGCCCGGATTGTACATGGTCACATCGTTCTTCCACGCCTCCCCGGGGGCGAAAACGTTCGCGGCTGCGTCTCTCGTGGCGAAGAACTTTGCGGTCGGGAAGCCGGTGCTTGGCAGGGTGAAGCTTGCAACAATTGGGGACTCCCACACAATGCCATCGCCCGAATCGACCGTCGCGGTCGCGGTTTGCTTCTTGCACGTGAGGCTGGCTGCGCTGGGAGCGCTCGTGCGCGCGACGACAATCACCGGAGTCGCTCCAAACGCGTCCAGCGGTTGGATCTTCGCCGCCTTGCCGCCAGAAAGGTCAGCCTGCGGACCGTCCTGGTGCTCGCCGGTTGCCAGATAGCCTTCGAGCGTGAGAGTATTCGCGCCAGGCGCGGTGCTGACAACATCGAGGACGCACGCCATGTCCTCCGGGACGTGGAACGCGTGCTTGTACTCCTGCATCGCAGCGCTGTCTGCGGCGACAAACTCCACCGCAAGCGGCACTGCGGGCAGGACCCCAACCATGAGCAGCATCAACAACAACAGACGCAAGAACGATTTAGCCACTGGTATAACTCCTTTTCGCGACGCCAAGCCGCGCAACAAGACAAGACCCATGGTCGTGTTAACAGTCTGCGGGCTGAATAGAAACACTGCCAAGCGTCATCTCGCGCCCGCGCATATGGGCGCGCTGGCGGGACAACGTTACGGGTTTGGTCGTAGCGTGTTGTGATAGTGTTGAACCGAAAGGGCTTACCTCGCGGAGGACCAGGCGATGAACGAACGCGGAACGTTGTTGAGTTCTTGGAAGGAGATCGCAGCATACCTTGGCGTGAGCGTGCGCACGACACAAAAATGGGAGGCCGAGCGGGGCCTCCCCGTGCGGCGAATCCCGGGCGGACGCGGACGAGTCATGGTGTCGACAGCAGAGTTGTCATCGTGGCTGGAATCACGGGCCACAACACCGCCTCCGGTGGAACCAGTGGTGCCGACTCCTGCCGTCAATTCACGGGTCATGTCTTGGCGGCTGGTAACCGTGCTGATTGGGTTCGTCTTGCTCGTGACGGTCGTCGGGGCAGCGTGGTGGCGCTCGTCGCGCTTGGTGCCGTCCTCGTGGCGCGTGAGTGGTGACGCCCTCGTCGTCTTGGATGATCGTGGGAACGAATTGTGGCGCAAAACGCACGGCTTCCCATTGAAGGACTACGAGGGGACTGGAGAGCGTCAGTTGGGTTGGGTAGGTGATCTCGATGGCGACGGCCACCCTGAGGTGTTGTTCGCCGCGTTCTCGACAAAGATGGGACAACCGATGGTGTACTGCTATGATCACTCGGGAACAGAGCGGTGGCGGTTCGTCCCCGGTGGGAGTGCCGCGTCGTTTCCCGAAGAGTTTCGCCCGCCGTACTTTCCGCTGAACCTCGCCGTGTTCCGCGTCGGTGGCGCAGTCAGGATTGCGGTAGCAAGCGTCCACCACGTGTGGTTCCCGTCACAGATCGCACTCTTGTCCAGCGATGGGCGGTTGTTGCGCGAGTACTGGCACGCAGGGAATCTCCAGTTCCTGGCCGTAGCGGACTGGGCCGGCACGGGAAAGCCGCTCCTATATGCAGGTGGCATTTCGAATGCGCACAACGCGGCAACCCTCGTCACGCTAGACCCCGAGGATTTTGGTGGCACGGCGCGCGAGGAGAACCCAAAGTATCAACTGCCAGGAGCGCCGCCTCGCGAAGTCGCTCGTGTCCTGTTCCCGCGCAGTTGCATTAGCAAAGCGAAAGAGCCCTACAACGGCGTGCAGTCACTCCAAGTGAGGCCAAACGGCTTGATCGTTGCTGTCATGGAAGAGGCGTTCTTCCCATCGGCCGTCATGCACACGTTCGATCCCGACGGCCGGTACCGAGGGGCAGGATTATCGTCCAATTATGCGGCACGACACAACGAACTCGAGCGCGAAAAACTTCTCGATCACCATCTCAACGTCGAACAAGAAACAGCAGCCCTCACCCAACTGCGATGGCTGACCAGCCCCCCAACGATCACCGCACAGCGCAAAGACTGAACGCGGGCGCGTGTTCTTGCATGAACCGCATTGAGAATCATCCTACGCTGACTGAACTCGTGACAAACGCACCAGGACGACGCGTGACTCCACAGTGACTCCATTCGATGGGGTGTTGAGCGAAACTCGGGAAACACCGTTCATTCTGGTGCGCCTCTGGAAACGCCAAGTGCTTCAGTATCTGATCGTTGAGCGTTTTCCCAAGCTGAACGTCGCGGGTTCGAGTCCCGTCTCCCGCTCCATTCCTAATGCGAACGGTGGCTGCGTCCAATCACCGTAAACATCTTCAGATTGATCCGCGCAAAGCGCCATATCTGCCAGGGCAAAAACGTGCGCAGGAACACTGTGCCGCGCGTCGGCTTGGTGGCATAGAACCAAGCCTTCTGGTGCGCCTTTTCAATCGCCGTCGGACTTTTTTGTGCGTCGCTCATGGGCTTACTCCGGAATCATCGACCAGCCCGGCCAGAGCCGCGCCTTGTACAGAAACATGTGGTGCAGCAGGATCTTGATCCAGTGCCCGGCCAGCCCGATTTCGCCGAACGTGTAGTCGATGTCGCGGCCGTAGTCGGGGTAGCGTTCGTAGTCCGGCACAATCGGGTAGACGGTGATCGACGCGGCCGTGCCGGTGAACGGGTTGGCGCCGGCCGAGGCCACGCAGGCCGCGCCCATCTCGGCCATCGACGCCGTGTGCGTCGGCTTCGGCGCGCCGCCGATCATGTCGGTGATTGAGCGCGCCACCGCCTTGGCAATCATCGCCGAAGGCATACCGGTGCGCGGCGGCGCCGGCGCAATCGCCTGGCCGCCTGCCGTCGCGCGCGGCCGCGAAATGGCGTGCGGCGGAGCAAACGCGATGCCCGCGGCGAAAACGTTCTGGTAGCGCGGATTCTGGTAGGTGCGCGGCCAGTCGCCCGGTTTCCACGCCTCGTAGGGCTTCTTCGAATAGTCGCCATCCACCTTCATGAAACCGGACGGGGCGAACACGTCCGCGGTGATCTCCTGCCCGTCCGCGGCATAGGCCTTCAGGCCTACCCCGCTGAACGGCGGCAGCAGCATGGCCATATCAAAAGCCAGCTCGCTCTCGCCGCCGTCCAGCGTCTCGATGTGCACAGCACCGTCACCCACTTCACGCACATGCGCGCGGGTCACCCAGTCGATGCTGCGCTCAGCGAAAAGAGACTCCTGAAAAATCTTGCTCGGCGTGATGTAGCCGCCGCTGCGGATGTGCACGCCGTCCATGCCGAAGTCGCCCAGCTCGTATTCGTTCGTCACGTAGACGATGTCAGCCTTGTCGCGCACGCCGCGCGCGCGCAACTCGAACTCCAGGTTGACGACGTATTCAAACGCCGCGCCCTGGCAGGTGCAGGTGCCGTGACCGGTGCCGGCCAGAAAGCGCTGGCGCTCGCCGCGCTTCATCCGTTCGACCTTCTCCAGAAAAACGCGCGAGGCTTCCTCGGCGTGATCGGCGGTGCATACCGACAGGCTGTGCCCGCCCGGCCCCAGCCCGGGTGTGGCTGCAAAGTTCAGCTTCGGCCCGGTGGCGTTGATCAGGTAATCGTAATTGACCCGCTCCCGCTGCCCCGCCTTGCCCTCGCCGGTCCATTCAATCTCCACGGCTGGCCGGGGATTTGAGGTGTCACCTTCCGGATACAAAGCTACGGCGCGCGCCTGCTTAAAGTCGATGCCGGCACGGTGGTAGACTGGCGCCAGCGGGAACGTCACCTGGCTCTTCTTCAAGAGCCCAACCCCCACCCAGATGTTGGATGGGATCCAGTTGTAGCGCGATGCCGGCGACACCACTGTCACCTCGTCGCCACGGCCAAGCCACTTTCTGAGGAACGCCGCAGCGGTGTGTCCGGCCACGCCCGCCCCTAATACGACAACGTGCGCCATCGCTAGTGTGCCTCCAATCCCCGGCAACTAGGATTCAACTTCGGCGGAAACGTGACAACGCACAGAACGTGCTTCCCCTGAGGCTCACGCTCCTCTAGTACCCGGTGACTTGCCCGAGGCCCCATATCGGGATTACACTCAGTCTCAGTCCGGCCGTTCGGGAAGTAGCTCTATTTGGTGAGCGAGCTACTCTCTTGCCCGCGTGTCATTTGGACATGCAGCGCTGCGGTCCGGGACACTTGAACTTGAATCAGCCTCGGAACGGATCCCCGCTGGAGGGGAGAGAAAAGGAGGGGCAAAAAATGGAAGAGATTAGAAAAGCCCCATTGAGCCCGAAACGCCCCGGAGCCGAAAAGCAGGCTCAGAACATTCAGGAAGCTTTCCTTAACAACGCCCGAAAAGAAAAAACCTTTCTGACCATCTACTTGATGAGCGGCGTGAAGCTTTCTGGCCGGATTAAGAGCTTTGATAAGTACTCGGTCATCCTGGAAACCAACAACCAGGAGCAGTTGATCTTCAAACACGCCATCTCCACCGTGGTCGTATCCCGCCCGGTCCACTCTGGCCCCGTATATTCCTCATCGACTGCGTCCGCCGGTGTGCCGGCCGTGCCTGTGCCAGCCGCGGAGGTCACGGAGGGCTGAAACCGCATTTGCCCGAATCCACTGTTGAACGGGCCATCCTCGTCGCCGTCGAGTTGAATATCCGGCGCCGTCCGGCGGGAATGCCGTCCGCCGAAGAGTCGCTGGAAGAGCTCGCTGTTCTGGCGGAGAGTGCAGGTGCGCGCGTTGTCGAACGCGTGCTGCAAACCAGGCCATCATTCGATCAGGCCACGCTGGTCGGCACCGGCAAGCTGGAAGAGCTCAAGGCGCTGGTCGTGTCGCTGGAAGCCGATCTTGTCATCGTTGATCACGATCTCGGCGGCGGCCAGCAGCGCAATCTTGAGCGCGCGCTCGACTGCAAGGTGATCGACCGCACCCAGTTGATCCTCGACATCTTCGCCCACCGCGCCCGTACCCGCGAGGGCCAGCTTCAGGTCGAACTGGCGCAGTTGAACTACATGCTGCCCCGCCTCACCGGACACGGCGCGGCCATGTCGCGGCTGGGCGGCGGCATCGGAACACGCGGCCCGGGCGAAACCAAGCTGGAAACCGACCGCCGGCGCATCCACATGCGCATCAAGAAGATCCGCACGGATCTGGCCGGCGTGCGCGGTTCGCGCAGCGTCCAGCGCCGCCAGCGTCAAGCCGTGCCACTGCAAACTCTCGCGCTGGTTGGCTACACCAACGCCGGTAAGAGCACTCTGTTCAACCAGTTGACGCGCGCAGGCGTGGTGGCCGACGCGCGCATGTTCGCTACGCTGGACCCCACCGTGCGCCAGGCGACTTTGCCCTCACGGCGGCGGGTGCTGCTGTCCGACACGGTCGGCTTCATCCGCAATTTGCCGACAACGCTGGTAGAAGCCTTCCGCGCCACGCTGGAAGAGGTGACCGAGGCCGCGCTGCTCATTCACGTGGTGGACGCCTCGGCCGATGCCGCCGCCTCACACTGCGCACATGTCCGCGAAGTGCTCGGCGAAATCGGCGCCGAAAAGACGCCCCAAATACTGGTCCTGAACAAGGCTGATCTCGTGGCCGAGGACCCCGTCGCGCTCTCCAACCGCCTATCGGGCGAGGCCGGCGGCGCGCCCGCCATTGCGGTAAGCGCACGCACCGGCGGCGGGTTGGACGCGCTGCTCAACCTGATTGACAAGCACCTGCCAGAAGACCCGGTGGAGCGTGTAGTGCTACACGTGCCCATCTCCGACCTCAGCCCCGTTCACCTGGTGCACGACTTCGCACGCGTCATCAGCGAGCACTATACCGGGGAGATTTGCGAACTCACGGCCGAAGTGCCGGCCTCGCTGATGCGCCGGCTGGAGCGCTTCCGGGCCTGTGGAAAACACTGTGATAAACCCGGTAACAACCTGTGAACTTGTTGAATTCGCAGACTCTTACTAATTCTAGTTTTCCACAGCCCCACTTCCGCCCAATCCACCGCCTGCGCTGGTGGATCGGCGGCGCGCTGCTGGCCTCGACGGTGATCAACTACCTGGACCGCCAGACGATGAGCGTGCTGGCGCCGTTCCTGATGGCGGATTACCACTGGTCGAACGCCGACTTCGCTACTGTGCTGATCGCCTTCCGCCTCGCCTACACCCTCATGCAATCGATTGCGGGCCGCCTGATGGACCGCTGGGGCACACGCAAGGGCCTCACCATCAGCGTGACGTTCTATTCGATGATGGCGGCGCTGGGCTCTTTGGCGTCGGGCCTGTGGAGCTTTCGCTGCCTGCGCTTCGCACTGGGCTGCGGCGAGGCCGGCAACTGGCCCGGCGCGACCAAGGCGGTGTCCGAGTGGTTCCCTGCCCGCGAGCGCGCCTGGGCCGTGGCCATGTTCGACTCCGGTTCCGCCATTGGCGGCGCGCTGGCGCCGCTGATCCTCCTGCACATTTACCGCGCTACCGGCAGTTGGCGGCCGGTGATGCTGGTTACGGGCTCGCTGGGGCTCATCTGGGTGCTCATCTGGCGCTGGCTTTATCACCCGCCGGAGAGCCACCCGCGCATCAGCGCCGCCGAGCGGGAACTCATCCGCAGCGACCGTCCTCCGCAACCAGCCCACGGCCATCCTGTGAGCTGGCGAGAAGTGCTCAGGCTGAAGCAGGCCTGGGGCATCATCATCGGGCGCGGCTTGATCGACCCCTACTGGTATCTGGTGGCCGAGTGGTTCGGCGTCTACCTGGTAAGCCGCGGCATGCGGATTGAGCAGAGCCTGCTTGGCTTCTGGGCACCGTTCCTGGGCGCCGATTTGGGCAATTTCTTCGGCGCCGCCGTCTCCAGTCACCTGATCCAGCGCGGCTGGCCGGTGGGCAAGGCGCGGCGCGCCACGCTGCTCACCTTCGGACCCGGTATGCTGGCGCTGATTCCCGCAGCGTTCATTTCGAACTATTGGGCGATTATCGCCCTGTTCGCCTTCGCGACGTTCTGCTACGCCTGCTGCGCGACGATGTTTTTGGCGCTACCGGCGGATGTTTTTGAGAGCCGCGCCGTGGCCACGGTGAGCGGCCTCAGCGGCACCGCTGCCGGCGCCGTCACGCTGTTGAGCACCTACCTGGTCGGGCAGATCGCGGACCGCTACAGCTTCCAGCCCATCATCGTCACGGCATCGCTAGTGCCGTGCATCGCCACTTTCATTCTCGTCGCGATGGTTCGCGCGCCGCGTAAACGCCCGGAAGACAGTTTGCTGGTGGATTTCTAGGCCGGTCGCTCCACCACCTGCTCACGTTTGCGGTCCCAGTAGAATTTCTTGCCCTCGCGGTAGCTGCGCGTGGCCATCACCACCGCAATCGAGTGCGCGAAACCCGTGTTGATATGTCCATTCGGCGTCTGGCGGGACCGCATGCAGGCGAACCAGTTATCTGTGTGCGCTTTCAGATCGTCGCTCTGGCTCACCGGCGGCACCTCGGGCCGCCCCGGAAGCGTCACGGGCACCGCCTTCGCGTTGCGCACCTGTGGCGTGAACCACCACTGCGGACTGCCCTCGCCGCCGGGCGAAGCGAGCGTCCCTTCCGTTCCGCGAATAATCGTGTGATCGCCGTAATCATTGCCGAACGTCGTGCCGTACGTGTAGAGCACCTCTTTTTCGGCAAATGCCGACACGCACTGGAACGTGTCCGGATTTTCGCGCACGTCGTGCCAGGCGAAGATGCCGCCGTTCGCCACGGTATCGTCCGGAATGAACGTGTCCAGGTAGAAATGCGCCAGACCGGAACCGTGACTGTACCACTGATCCGTGATACCGCCCGAGAATTCCTTGAAAATGCGGAATTCGAAGTAGACCACGGGATCGAACGGCCGCTCGCGCCGGCCCAGCAGCCAGCGCTTCCAGTCTGTATCGGCTTCACGCAGCAGCTTCAAATCCGGGTTGTCGGGCGCGTGCCAGCGGTGGCCGTGATAGTTCCAGTTCTGGCTGATGGAAACCACTTTGCCGAGCTTGCCCGCGCGGATCATCTCGCGCACCGCGTGCTGGTATGGGCAACTCACCCACTGCGATCCAAGTTGGACAATCTGTTTCGATGCCTTCACCGTGTCGCGCGCCAGCTTGGCGTCCTCCACCGTGTTGGCCATCGGCTTTTCGCAGTAGCAGTCCTTGCCAGCGCGCACCACCTCGGCCAGCAGACGGGCGTGCTGGTGGTCGCCGGTACCGATCATCACGGCGTCCAGTTCCTTGTCGGCCAGCATCTCCTCGGAGTACTTGAACGTCTTCGGCGCGTTGCCGAACAGGCGCTGCACGTCGGCCGCGGCGCGCTCCCGGTTCACGCTCCACAGGTCGCACACCGAACGCACATCAAAGTTCGGATCGGTCGCAGCTGACAGCTTCAGCATCCGCCGGTGGCCGCGCGAGCGGTGTCCACAGCCAAGCAATCCGATTTGAATCCGGTCGTTCGCACCGGAAATCCGCGCATAGGACCGCGCCGTCGACATCGCCGCCGCCGTGGCCAGGAATGTTCTGCGAGATGCGTCGTTCATCCTGTGACATTGGTTAGCACTACACGGAACGCTTGGCAAGCCTGCCGTTTTGTTGCGGATTGTTTTATCGTGGGTAGGAGCGATGAACCTGCCGAATGCGCTCACGCTGCTGCGAATCTTCTTCGTCCCGCTCCTGGTGGCCGCCCTCGTCCAGGAGGACGCTACCTATACGCTCGGCAGTCTGACGCTGAGCAACGAAGCGGCCGCACTGTTGATTTTCCTGGCCGCGGCGCTGACCGACCTGCTGGACGGCTTCCTTGCCCGGCGCTGGAATCAGATCACCACGCTCGGCATGTTGCTCGATCCCATCGCCGACAAACTGTTAATCTCCGCCGCGCTCGTTTCGCTCGTGCAGACTCATCGTGTGGCGGCATGGATGGCCATTCTGATCATCAGCCGCGAATTCGCCGTTAGCGGGCTGCGCGCCATTGCCGCCAGCGAAGGCTATACCATCAAGGCCAGCGAACTGGGCAAGACCAAGATGGTGACGCAGGTGGCCGCCATCGCACTCACGCTGATTGCGGCCGATTATCCATTCTTCGCCACGGCGGCCGACGTCACCATGTGGGGCGCGATGATCTTTGCGCTGGTCAGTGCGGCCGATTACGTCCGCAATTTCTGGCACAAGATCGACGAGCGCATCAAGGAACGCCGCCGCACGGAGTTGCTGCAACTCGAACGCCAGCGCCATCGCGCCGCCAAGAAGGTGCGCGCCGCCGTGCGTGGCGCACGCGCGCGCTAACGGGCCTTTTTCCAGGCCGCCAGCAGTTCAGCCTCTTTTTCCGGCGCCGGCCCGGCCAGCTTCGTGCGCTCCGTCTGCGACTTGTACCACTTCAGCGTGTCGGCCACCGTCTGCGCATACGGCCGCAGCTTGAGCCCGGCTTTGAGCGCCGCTCGATTCGACCACGCGTGCGAGCCGAGCATCTTGCCCTCGTGCGCCTCCCAGATGGGAAACACGCCCGCGGCTTCCTTGCCCACCCACTCGGTCGAGGCCCACGTGAACTGGCTCTTGTTCGGCGTCGCCTTCTGGCAGGCCGTGAGCAGGTCTCCCCAGGCCAGACGCTTGGCCGGTCCGGCGGCGTTGAACGTGCCCATCGTGCCGTTTTCGATCAGCGTGATCAGCCACGCGCCCAGGTCGCGCACATCAATGATCTGAATCGGATCGGACGGCGTGCCGGGCACCAGCACCTCGCCGCCACGGTCGATGCGCACGGGCCAGTAGGTAAAGCGCCCGCTCGGATCGTCCGGCCCCACGATGTAGCCCGGCCGCACGATGGTGGCGCGGCCCGGGAACGCCTCCTGCGACGCCTTCTCGCACAGCGCCTTCAACGGGCCATAGGTTTCTTCGGTGATCTTCTCGATGGATGGATCGGCAATCGTACCCACCGCGGCCGACTCGTCCTGGTTCTCCTTGCTGTTGTCGGCATAGGCGGAAATCGACGAGATGAAGATGTACTGCCCCGCATTCGGCGCCAGCAGCCGCGCCGAGGCGCCCACCAGGCGCGGGAAATAGCCGGAGTTGTCGATCACGGCATCCCATTTCCGGCCTTCCAGCGCCTTCAGGCCCTCGCCTTTCTTCGGATCACGGTCGCCGAGCAGCGTCTCGACGTTCGGAAACAGCCCGGGGCGCGTGCGCCCGCGATTGAACAGCGTCAGCTCATGGCCGCGCGCCTGCGCCGCCGCCACCGTGGCCGGCCCGAGAAATCCGGTACCACCGAGAATCAGAATCCGCTTTTTCGAAGGAGCCAGGGCGGCGGCGCCGGCCAATTTCAGAAAATCCCTGCGGCTGTTCAGCATGTTGTTGAGTATAACCCTGCTTCTCACCAGGGCTTCACGCCATCTAACATGTCGTTATGCACCCGCTTGCCGGAAAGCCCGCGCCCAAGGAACTACTAATTGACGTCGATGCCCTGTTGAACGCCTATTTCGACACCCGGCCGGATGTCTGCGATCCGCGCCAACTGGTCTCATTCGGCACCAGCGGCCATCGCGGCGCCAGCACAAACGGCACGTTCAACGAGGCTCACATCCTGGCCATCACGCAGGCTATTTGTGAGTATCGCAAGGCGCAGGGCCACGCCGGCCCGCTGTTCATCGGCCGCGATACGCATGCGCTGTCGGGCGTGGCGCAGCAGACCGCGCTGGAGGTGCTTTGCGCCAACGGCGTCGCAACAATGGTGCAGCGCGACGGCGGCTTCACGCCGACGCCCGTCATTTCGCGCGCAATTCTTGAACACAACCGCTGCCATCCGGATGCGCTGGCCGATGGCATCGTCATCACGCCCTCGCACAATCCCCCCTCGGACGGCGGCTTCAAATACAATCCGCCCAACGGCGGCCCGGCCGACACGTCGGTCACGCAGTGGGTCCAGAACCGCGCCAATGAACTGCTGCGCGAGGCCAACGGCGGTGTGCGGCGCGCCGCAAAGCTCGATGCCGCCTACATCCGTGAGACCGACTTCCGCGCCGCCTACGTGCGCGATCTGCCCACGGTGGTGGATTTGGAAGCCATCGCCGCTTCCGGTCTGAAGATTGGTGTCGATCCTCTGGGCGGCGCCTCCGTGCACTACTGGGCCGAAATCGCCGATCGCTTCGGCCTGAACCTCACCGTGACCAATCCGAACGTCGACGCCACGTTCAGCTTCATGACCGTGGACCACGACGGCCGCATCCGCATGGATTGTTCCAGCCCCTACGCGATGGCCGGACTAGTCGGTCTGAAAGACCGCTTCGACATCGCCTTCGGCAACGATCCCGACGCCGACCGCCATGGCATTGTCACGCGCTCTGCCGGGCTGATGAATCCGAACCACTACCTGTGCGTCGCCATCGACTACCTGCTGGAGCACCGCCCCGGCTGGAACGTATCGGCGCGCATCGGTAAGACGCTCGTCTCCAGTTCGCTGATCGACCGCGTTGCCGCCGACCACAGCCGCGGCGTGGACGAGGTGCCCGTCGGCTTCAAGTGGTTCGTCGGCGGACTGTTCGCGGGCGCCATCTGCTTCGGCGGTGAAGAGAGCGCCGGCGCCAGCTTCCTGCGGCGCGACGGCACAGTCTGGTCCACTGACAAGGACGGGCTGATTCTCGGCCTGCTGGCGTGCGAGTTGACCGCCCGCACCGGCCGCGACCCTGGCGAGCACTACCGCACCATCACGGCACGCCATGGCGAGTCGTTCTACACCCGCATCGACACGCCCGCCACACCGGAGCAGAAGGAGCGGCTCTCCAAGCTCTCATCCTCCGCCGTGACGGATTCACAACTCGCGGGCTCGCCCATCACGGCCAAGCTGACCACCGCCCCGGCCAACGGCGCGGCCATCGGCGGGCTGAAGGTGGTGACCGATGACGGCTGGTTCGCCGCGCGCCCCTCCGGCACTGAGCATATCTACAAGCTCTACGCCGAAAGCCTGAAGAGCGCGGCGCACCTGCAAACCATCGTGGAAGAGGCGCGCGCGCTGGTGGCGCGGGTGCTTTAGTCTGGCCGCCGTATTATTCGAAAAAGTAGACCTGCGGGCTGATTTGCGATGACGCATAGAGACATGCGCCGCAGGTCTGGTGGTAGTCGGTGCGGACTGCCCGCACTGCGGCTGGAACCGCCACCGGATCGTCAGCCAGATGGTAGACGCACAGAGCCATGCGCGGCTTGAAACGGCGGATCAACGTGGCGGCGCCGCGCACCGCGCGGCGCTCGGAGCCTTCGATGTCCATCTTGATGAAATCCACCCGCTCCAGCGCGAGCGAGGCCGCAATCTGGTCCAGCGTCGTCAGCGGCAGACGTACGCGATAGCGCTGCTCCCCCTTGCGGTCGGCGGTGAAGCTGCTGGCCGCCATATTGCCGGGGTAGATATTCATTTCGAGAAAATCGTCCTTGTCCCAGGCGCCTTTTTCGACAACCACCACTTTGCCGGCCGCGATTTCGTCTCGCATGTTGCGGCGCAGGCATTCAGCCACCGGTGGCACGGGTTCAATGGCGATCACCTTGGACGCTCCGGCGCGCAACGCCTCGCGCGCGTAAACGCCCACGTTCGCGCCAACATCAAGAACGACATCCCCGGTCCGCGCGCCGTGGCCGAACTGCGAGTAGATGCCGCGCTGCTGCTCCGCCAGGTCGAGCGACACCGCTTCGCCGCCGCCGGCCGGCGTCCAAATCTGCCCGTGCGGCGTGGACCAAAGCTCCAAACCGGACGGGTCGTGTTTGAGCAGGCGCATGGCGCCCCAGATCTGCTTGGCCAGTTCTTCCTCGCCCAGATTGGTCTTCAAACTGAGCACGGCGCCGCGCGCGTCGCACCCGGTGTGCCGCCCGCTGACCGCCATCCACCCGCTGGTGCCAACGGCCAGCGCGTAGGGCCAGGCCACGCCCAGCACGCAGGCCGCCATCAACAGCAACCCAATGAACTTCCAGGGCAGATGCCTCATTCCGTCTTGCTCCTTGCTCCCGGCCGCGCACGGATGTGCCGCGCCGGGGCCAAACGGATAATCGATCAAACTGCGGATTAAGTTTAGGAGCCATCCCGGCAAAGTCCAGCTCCGGCGTGTGTATCGAGGCTATCTGTGGATCGAGCCGGTATGCCGTTCAGTCCTCAGCCACTTCCATGGCGATCCGGGCCCACTCCCACAGCCGCCGTGGATCGTAGCGTACGGTCGAAATGTCCTTCATAATCAGCTCCACGTGGCAGCCGCGCGCGCACTCTAGGAAGTCCGTCATGTCTTTGCGCGCCTGCTCAGGATTCCACGTGTCCGAAGCGAACACCGCCGGATTCGGCTTGCGGCTGAGCACAAAGTCCGCGCCGGCTTTCTCCACCAGCCGCGCCGTGCGGCACCAGGGGCTGGCCGAGATTTTGCGCAGGTTCGGAATGCGCCGCAGGATGTCGATCTTGCGGTCCAGCGGCTCGCAGCAGCCGTAGTAGACCATGCCCCAGCGCGCCAGCCAGCGCAAATCGTGCTCGACGGCGAACTCCCAGTGCATGGCGGGCGAGACCTCGGAAAAGATCTGCGCGTTCGAGCAGCCCCACATGTCCGCCGGCCGCACGCGTTGCGGGTCGAAACCATCGGCGGGCAGGCCGCTCGTATAGCCGTAGCCGCCCGAGCCGATGCGCGTGTTATCGCAGTCGAGCGACAACAGGTTCTGCTCGACAAACTGGTCCAGCTCCGTCATCCAGGCGTCCACCATACGTTCTACAGCGGCGTGCACCAGCGCCGGGCGCTCGCACATATCGAGCATCGCCTCTTCAATGCCATACCAGCGGATCAGGTAGTCCCAGGGCGTATACCAGATATGAGTCTGCCCCACCTTGCGCACCGGCAGGATGCCGCCGTAGACGTCGCACATGGCCTGGTAGCGGAGTTCCGTGGCCTGCTGGTTGTGCGTCACCACCGGCATTTTGATCTTCTCCAGATCATCGAAATCGCGAATCTGGATATGGAAGTGCCGGGAGTAGATATCGCTCGCTTCGTCGGTTTTAACGATGGAGACGTCTTCCATGATGCCGAAATCCGTGCTGTGGATGGCCAGCGGACAGGTGAGGTAGTCGTTGACAATCATGTCGCCGGGCAGGTGCCGCCACTGGTAGAGCGTGCGGCGCAACTCCTGCTCCTGCTCGCGAGCCCACGGCGACTCCGTGCGCAGCGTCAGCTCGTCGTCGACGTTCATCTCGTGCCAGCAGATCTCGTTGATCCACACCATCGGGCGTTCGGATTCGAGGTCGTTCAGCTTCCGCCAGAGCCGCGCCTTTTCCTTGTGCACGGGAAGGGCGGCGATTTCGGCCACTTCACTGGCCAGCGTGCGGAGTGTTTCTCGGTCGGCGGCGCTGAGCCGGATGGGCTCAGCGACCGGCATGGGGGTGTGATGGCTGGGGTCGTGCAGCATGGTCCGTTGCCGCTAGCCAACGTATCGCGTCAGTGGGCCGCCGGACAAGCGCTCCGGCCAACAAAAAAGAGCAGCCCGGCGGCTGCCCTACTTCTGTGTATAAGTGCTTTAAGTTGTTGGTGCGGATGAGAGGACTTGAACCTCCACCCCCTTGCGAGGACTAGAACCTGAATCTAGCGCGTCTGCCAGTTCCGCCACATCCGCACGATGCGCGAACATTTTCTATTGTGAAGGACCAGCCGCGTGAAGTCAAATCCGCGCCTGCGCGCTCCGCAGCTCCTCAATCAACTCCGCCACGCGGCGCTCGATGTCGTCGCGCACTTCGCGGTGCACATCCTCGGACTGCGCCACCGGGTCTTTCACCTTCCAGTCGATGACGCGTCCCACGGGGAGCCCGTACAGCCGCGCACCGCTCATGTTCACCACCAGGTCGACGCCGGCCAGCGGCAGTTCTTCCAGCGCCTTGGGGAAGTGCGTCTCCAGGCTGACACCCTTCTCCTGCATCACGCGCCGCGTCACTTCCGGCACGTAGGCCACCGGCGCCAAGCCTGCGCTCTGAACATCCACGAAATCCGCGCCCAGATGGCGCGCGAAGCCTTCCGCCATCTGGCTGCGATGGGCGTTGCCAATGCAGACAAAGACGAGCTTCACGCGCCGCATGAGGCGACCTTGGCCAGGAAACGCGCATGGATGCGCGCGTCCGCGCTCAACTCCGGATGGAACGTGGCCACCATGTGGCGGCCGTAATCGACCAGCACCGGGCTATCGAGATACGACGCCAGCACCGTCGCGCCCTCGCCCACGCGCCGGATGATGGGCGCGCGAATGAAGACGGCTTCCAGCTCGGCATCGCCTTCCAGCTTGTGGCCGGTGAGGCGCTCGACGCGGCTGTCCAACTGGCGTCCGTAGCCGTTGCGCTCGATGGTCATGTCGACCAGCGCGAGCGACCGCTGCGGCGGGTTCAGCACCTCCGTGGCCAGCAGAATGGCGCCGGCGCAAGTGCCGAAAATCGGCCGCCGCGCGCCAAACTCGCGCAGCGGATCGAACAGGTTGTAATAGCCCATGAGCTTGAGCATCGTCGTGCTCTCACCGCCTGGGATCACGAGCCCGTCCACGCCCGCCAATTCTTCGGCCGTGCGCACCTCGATGGCGCGCGCGCCGGCGCGCTCAATCGCGCCGGCGTGCGCTTCGTAGTCGCCCTGCAGGGCGAGCACTCCAATGATTGCCATCGCTTAAACGCCCTACCAGCCGCGGTTCTGCATCAGCTCGTTTTCGTCGAGCTGGCGGATATCCAGGCCGGGCATGGCGTCGCCCAGTTCCTCGCTGGCTTCAAGGACAGCCTTCGGATCGTTGTAGTGCGTGTTGGCCTTGACGATGGCCTTGGCGCGGCGTTCCGGATCGGACGACTTGAAGATGCCGCTACCGACGAACACCGCCTCGGCGCCCAGCAGACGCACCAGCGCGGCGTCAGCCGGCGTGGCAATGCCACCGGCCGAGAAGTTAGGCACCGGCAGTTTGCCGTGCTCGTGGACATATTCCACCAGCTCCAGCGGCGCTTGCAGGCGCTTACTCTCGGCCACCAGTTCGTCCTGCTGCAGGACGCTGATCTGGCGCATTTCCTTGATCACGGTGCGCATGTGGCGCACGGCCTCGACAATATTGCCCGAGCCCGCTTCGCCCTTGGTCCGGATCATCGCGGCGCCTTCGGCGATGCGGCGCAGCGCCTCGCCCAGATTGCGGCAGCCGCAAACGAACGGCACCTTGAAGTCGCGCTTCCAGATGTGGTGCTCTTCATCGGCCGGCGTGAGCACTTCGCTCTCGTCGATGTAGTCCACTTCCAGCGCTTCCAGTACGCGCGCCTCGGCAAAGTGGCCGATGCGCGCCTTGGCCATCACGGGAATGGAGGTCACCGCCATGATCTCGCGGATCTTGCTGATGACGGCCATGCGCGCCACGCCGCCTTCTTTGCGGATGTCGGACGGTACACGTTCCAACGCCATGACGGCGGACGCGCCGGCCTTTTCGGCGATCTCAGCCTGTTGGGCATTGGTCACGTCCATGATGACCCCGCCCTTCAACATCTCCGCCAAGCCCACCTTCACGCGGAAGGCGTCATCCAGATATTGCATGCTCATTTGCTTTCGATCCTCTCCTGCTACGTAATCACCGGCGCCAGGCCCGAGGTGCGCGTCGCGCGCGTGCGCGTCCACTCCTCGGTGAATACCCGGCTCAGGCGGGCGACGCCCGCCTCAATCCGTTCCGGCTGAAGGCCGGCAAAGCTCAAACGCAATCCGCCCGGCTCCGGCCGCGACACCGCGAAATGCCGTCCGGGCAAGTAGGCTACGCCGGCCGCACGCGCCGGCGTCAACAGTTCAGTGGCGTCCAGCGGCTCCGGCAGCCGGACCCACAAATTCATCCCGCCCTGCGGGCGCGTGAAACGCACCGCGGGCGGCAGCATGCGCTGGCAAGCCCCAACCACCGCCGCCAGACGCGCCGCTCCGGCCGCGACCACCCGCGCCCGATGCGCCTCCAGCCGCCCGGAAGCGGCAAAGCGCAGCAGCACGGCCTGCGAAAGCTGGTCCGAATGCAGATCCGAAACCTGCTTCAGCTCCGCCAGACGCGCCACCACCGCGCGCGGTCCGGTCAGCCAGCCCACGCGCAGCCCGGGGAAAGCCAGTTTCGAATAGCTCTTGATCTGGAGCACGTCGCCGCTCGGGTCGAGCTGCTTCAACGACGGAATCGGCTCGCCGGCATAACGCAGTTCGCCATAAATGTTGTTTTCCACCACCACGACGCCCCATTCGCGCGCGGCGGCCAGCAACGCACGGCGGCTGCCGGGCGGCATCGTTGTACCCGTGGGGTTCTGGAAATTTGGTGTGACGACGATGAGCCTCACGTGCTCGCGGGCCATCAGGCGCGCCGCCGCTTCGACATCGACGCCATCGTCGCCCACCGGCACGCCAATCACACGTACGCCGGCGTGCGCAAAGACATTGCGCAGCCCAGGGTAAACGGGATCTTCTATCAGCACCGTATCGCCCGGGCCAGCCAATAGGCGCCGCAGCAGATCGAGCGCCTGCTGGCAGCCGTTGGTGATCAGCAGGTCGTCGGACTCGCGCACCACGCCGGCGTCCCGGCCCTGCTCCAGCAGCCAGGAGCGCAGCGGCGCATAGCCGTAAGGCGAGCCGAGCTGCAGAATGGACGCCGCTTCCGGGCCTTCGATGACCTCCGAACAGGTGACGCGGAATTCGTCCAGCGGGAAAAGTTCCGCCGCCGGGCGCGCCGCGACAAAGCTGATTTCGACATCACCGCCAGACACTGGCGCGTCGGCTAGACGGGCGGCGACGAAGCGCTCGTCCCAGGCGATGCCGGCCGGAGCGGCCACTGGTCCAGCGACAAAACTGCCACGGCCGACATGACCGCGAATCAGCCCTTCGCTCTCCAGCAACTCGTACGCGGCCGCAACTGTGGTCCGGTTCAGGCCAAGTAGGCCAGCCAATTCGCGGGTAGGCGGGATGCGCGTTCCGGCCGGCAGACGTCCGGATGCGATCTCATCCCGCATGAATACATGAAGTTGCCTATACAGCGGCTCGTCCGAGGAGGGATCGAGTTGTGGCAAGGGAAACATGCTTTCCCTTGCAGCATACAGCGATTGGCTGACCCCTGACAAGCCATCCAAGGCCAGCCAATCCAGTTAGTGCATTGCTATCTCGCCGGTGGTTTTCACCTTCTTCATCAGCAGCGGCGTGAACATCAACAACGCGCTGAAGATGGCGCACCAGCCGAAAACGGCCATGAAGCCGTGATAGACGGACTGTTGCTGCAGGATCATGTAGGCGAATCCGTGGGCCTGCTGCGAGCCTCCGGCCGCAGCAACCAACTGCTGGTACGCTGGGTCGAAAGGAGTCATATGCTCCACCGCTTGCGCCTGAAATGTCTGTGATAGGCGCGTTACGTAGGTGGTGGTAATAGAGATGCCGATACTGCCGCCAAGATTGCGCATCAAGTTGAAAATGCCGCTGGCGTTGCCAATCTTGTCGTTCGGCAGTGTGGCCATGGAGATCGACAGTATCGGTACGAAGATAAGGCCCATAAAAGCGCCCTGCCAGCCATTGGGCCATCCGATGGCAGCAGGACTGGCCTGAAGCGTCAACTGCCCCATGGCCAGCGTGGCTGCGGCCATACCGGCGATGCCGCCCACTGTGATCCAGCGGCCGTCCATCTTGGCGAGCAGGTAGCCCACAATGGGCATGGTGATAAACGCACCGATGCCGCGCGGCGCCGTGATCCAGCCGGCCGACTCCGATGTGTAGCCCATCAGGTTTTGCAGGAACAACGGCATGGTGGTGAGAGATCCATACATTGTGACCGAAATTGCCGCGCCCAGGAATGTACCCACCAGGCAGTTGCGGTTCTTGAAGACAGTCAGATCCACCAACGGATCAGGTGTCCGCAACTCCCACCAGATCAGCGCGGCCAGAGACGCCACCGAGATTACGGAGAACCAGCAGATCCAATGCGCGGCAAACCAGTCCGCGCTCTGGCCCTTGTCGAGCACAATC
>CAYZIX010000002.1:8868-99718 GCA_964478395.1 uncultured Candidatus Solibacter sp. | reverse complement strand
GGGCGGCCGGTGATCGGGCTACGCACGGCCACGCATGCGTTCAACTTGAAGTCGAGCCCTACCTACCAGCGCTGGAACTGGAACAGCAAGGAGTGGGACGGTGGTTTTGGCCGTCAGATCCTTGGCGAGACGTGGATCTCGCATCACGGCAAACACGGGTCGCAGTCGACGCGCGGGCGCGTGGCGCCCGGGGCGGCGTCGCATCCGGTGCTGCATGGCATTGAGGATGGCGCCATCTGGGGGCCGACGGACGTCTATACGGTGCGCATGCCATTACCGGAGCACACCACTGCGTTGCTGCTGGGCGAAGTGTTGGACGGAATGACGCCCACCAGTCCCGCGGCCCGGGATGGCAAGAACACGCCGATGCTGCCCGTGGCCTGGGTACGCGAGCTTGGCCATCAGCGTGTGTTCACCACCACGATGGGTGCAGCGGCCGATTTTGAAAATGAGTTGCTTCGCCGTCTGCTGATCAACGCCGTCTACTGGACGCTGGGACTGGATGTGCCCGCCCGCGCGGATGCGCGCACGGTAGATGAGTTTCACGCTTCCCCGTTTGGCTTCAACCGCTTTGTCCCCGGCCGAAAGCCCTAATGGCGGGTACAATTGAATCAGGCCCTCTCATCTGAATTGAGAACGGGCCTCCGGAGGCATAACGTGAACAAAGCCCAGAGCATTGACCTGTTGAACAAGGCTGTGGCAGATGAGTTGCAGGCTGTCCACCAGTACATGTACTTTCACTTTCATCTGGACGACCAGGGGTTTGGGCCGATCTCGATGCTGTTCAAACGGATCGCCATCATGGAAATGGGCCACGTCGAACGGCTGGCAGAGCGGATTCTCTTCCTGAAGGGCGACGTGCAGATGGTAACCGCGGGGCCGATTGAGCCGATCACCGATCCGGCTGCAATGCTGGAGAAGGCCGCCGCTATGGAAGAGGGCAGCGCCAAGGACTACAACGCCAGCGCCATTGCTTGCGCCGCAAATGCGGACGCAGTGTCGAAGCAGTTGTTCGAGGCGTTGGTAGTGGACGAGGAGACGCACTACGACCAGTTCGACAAGCAACTGGATAACATCAAGCGTTTCGGCCCGTCGTATCTTGCGCTGCAAAGCTTCAACCAGGGGCCGGCCGAAGGTGCGCCCGGCGCTGGCGCCTAACCGCCGTAGATAGCATGTTCAAAGTCGCGCAGCAGGCCGACTGCCTCGCGATCGAAGAACGGTAGAATCTGCATCAGCAGCACAACGCACAGCTTTTTGTGCGGATCAATCCAGAAGAACGTATTGGCCGCTCCCGCCCAGCCCAGGCAGCCGGCGGGGCGGCCACTATCATATGCGGTGGTGTTCAGCAGGAAGCCGAGGCCCCAGCGGTCCTCGCCGCCGGGGTGGAAGTTCACGTCATTTGAGAGCGAGGGCATTGCGGTGGTGATGCGCCCGGCAGCCAAATTGCCAATCTGGTTGCGCGACATCTCAGCCACGCTGTTTTCTCCGAGCACGCGGGTTTTGCCCAGCTTGCCGTGCTGGAGAATCATTTGCATAAACCGTACGTAGTCGGCCAGCGTGCCGTACAGGCCGCCGCCTCCGCTTTCAAACGCCGGCGCGGCGCCGGACGGCGCGGGACTCTCCTTGAGCGATCCGTCTTCCTGACGTGCGTAGCTGCCAATCAGGCGCGCACGCTTATCGGCCGGCACGTAGAAACCGGTGTCGGTCATGCCGAGCGGCCCGCAGACATTCTGCTGGAGGTACTGGCCCAGAGTCAGGCCGGAGAGCTTTTCCACCAGCTTGCCGGCCCAGTCCAGCCCCACGCCGTACTGCCAGCGCGCACCGGCCTCGAACAGCCTCGGGCTGTCGAGGATGCCCTTCGCGCGCGACTCCAGCCCGCCCTTGCCGGTCTGGCGCGAGTAGCGCATCAGCTCGGCCGATGTAAATTCATAGCCGAATCCGGACGTGTGCGCGAGCAGTTGACGGACGGTGATGCGCGTCTTGGCCGGGCGCAGCTTGGGGTCGCCGCCCGGGCCTAGCTCGAAGCCCTCCAGCACGGGGATCTTGTCCACCTCGGGCAGGAAATCGCCGACATAGCTGTCCAGCGTGAGCTTGCCACGATCGACAAACTGCATCACGGCCGTCGTGGTGATGGGCTTTGTCATCGAGTAGATGCGCGCCAGGGTGTCCAACTTCCAGTTTCCTTGCGTGGCGGCGAAGATGATGCGGTCGGCGTCGGCCACCATCACCGATGCGCCGGGAATCTTGTGCGCTTCACAAGCTTCGCGGAATGCCTTGTTCAGTGACTGGACGCCCAATCCGGCCATGGACAGGGTAAACGTTCTGCGCGTCATCAACTGCATACTTCGGTGATAGCACGTCCTTGTCCTGCTAATGTGAGGGGTATGCGCTGGATCCTTGCTCTCTGCGCGCTGCTCGTCCTGCCTGTCGGGGCCCAGCAGCTCACGGTTACGTCCCACAAGCTGGCCAACGGCATGCAGGTGCTCATCCACGAGGACCACGACGTGCCGAACGCCGCGCTCTATTTCTTCTATAAGATCGGCTCGCGCAACGAGCGTCCCGGCACCACCGGCCTGAGCCACTTCTTCGAGCACATGATGTTCAACGGTGCGAAGAAATACGGTCCCAAGCAGTTCGACCACGCCATGGAACGCGCCGGCGGTCGCAACAACGCCTATACGTCGAACAATGTCACCGTCTACACGGACTGGTTCACCAAGGATGCGCTGGAGCTAATCTTCGACCTCGAAGCCGACCGCATCCGCGACCTCGCCTTCGACCCCAAGATCATTGAGAGCGAACGTGGCGTCGTCTATTCTGAGCGCCGCATGGCTGTGGACAACAATCCCTGGGGCGTGTTGAGTGAACAGACCGAGGCCGCCGCTTTCATTGCGCATCCCTATCACTGGCCCGTCATCGGCTGGCCGTCCGATATCGAAGGCTGGACCATGGACGACCTGAAGGCCCACTTCCGCATGGGCTACTCGCCCAATAACTGCGTGATGGTAGCCACCGGCGATATTACTGACGCGCAGATTATGGAACTGGCCAAGAAATACCTGGAGCCGATTCCGAGCCACGATCCGCCGCCGCCGGTGCGAACCAAAGAGCCTGAGCAGATCGGTGAGCGCCGCGTCACGGTGCGCCGCCCCGCCAACCTGCCGCTGGTGATGGCGGCCTTCCATGTGCCCGAGACCAACCACCCCGATACGCCGGTGCTCGAAATGATAGAAACTTTGCTCATCTCGGGCCGCAGCTCGCGCCTCTACCAGCGGCTGATCGACCGTGACCAGCTCGCGCTGAACATCCAGGGTGGCGTCGGCCTGAACTTCGATCCGGGCCTGTTCGAATTCTACGCCGAGGTGCGCTCTGGCAAGCAGCCGGCCGCGCTCGAAAAAGCCCTTTACGAGGAACTGGCCGCGCTCGCGAAGACGCCCGTTTCGGCCGCTGAGTTGGAAAAAGCGCGCAATCAGCGCCTGGCCGCCTTCTATCGCAACCTGAAGACCATCGCTGGCAAGGCCAACCTGATCGGCAACTACGAGGTCTTCCGCGGCGGCTGGCAGAACCTCAACCAGGTGACGGCGCAGCTGGAAAAAATCACGCCGGCCGATGTCCAGCGCGTCGCGGCAAAGTATTTCACCGAGAATAACCGGACGGTGGGCACGCTGATTCCGGAAACGCCGAAGGAGGGAAAGTAATCATGCGCGCCCTATTGGTCTGCTCTCTATTGGCGGCTCCACTTGTCGGCCAGATTTCATTGCCGCAAGCCACGCGCCAGACGCTCCCGAACGGCGCCACCGTCATTCTGGTCCGCAAGGCCGACGTGCCGCTAATCTCGCTGCGCGTCTACTTCCGCGGCGGCAGCTCCGCCGAGCCCGCCGGACTGGCCGGCGTCGCCGGTATCACCACAGAGCTGATGCAGCGCGGTACCACTACGCGCAGTTCCGACCAGATTGCGCTTGATCTCGATCGCCTCGGCGCCACCCTGCGCCTGGGCGCCCAGCGCGATATGGCCGGATTGGCTGCCGAATTCATGTCGCGCACATCGGAGCCGGCGCTCGCCGTCATCGAAGACGTGCTGCTGCACCCCACCTTCCCCGAAGCCGAGGTGAAGAAGGTGCTTGCGCAGAGTCTCGACCAGGTACGCTCGTCCAAGGACGATCCGGGCGAGTCGTTGCGCCGCTATTTCGAGCCGTTCTTCTACCCCGCCGCACACCCTTATGCGAACGCGCTTGGTGCAGATGAGTCCTCGCTGGCGCGCATGACGCGCGCTTCGATCGAGTCGTTCTATAAACGCCAGTTCGCCGGCCGCAACCTGATCCTGGTGGCGGTGGGCGATTTCGATCCGGCCACTTTCGGCCCGCGCGTGCAGAAGCTGGCTAGCGCTTTCCCGGCCGGCGAGCGTATGCCCGCTCCGCAGGTGGCGGCGCCGAAATTTGACTCGCCGCGCCTGCTGCTGGTGGACAAGCCCGACGCCACTCAAACTTACTTCCGCATCGGCATGGCCGGCATCGACCGTCACAACCCGGACCGCGTTGCGCTCGACTTGGTCAACACGCTGTTCGGCGGCCGCTTCACTTCCATGCTGAACGATGCGTTGCGCGTCAATGCCGGGCTCACCTACGGCGCCAACTCACGCGTTGAATCGGACCGCCTGGTCGGCTCCATTACGATGAATTCCTACACGCGCACCGACACGACGGTGAAGGCAATTGACCTGGCGCTGGACGTGCTCAGGCGCCTGCGCGAGAAGGGGCTGGACGCCGAGTCGCTTGCCTCGGCCAAAAACTACATCAAGGGCGCCTTCCCCACCACTAACCTGGAGACCTCGGACCAGTTGGCGCGCATCTTCGTCGAACTCGAATTTTTCGGGCTGGACCGTGCGGAATACGACGGCTACCTCAAGCAGCTCGACTCCATTACGCTCGATCAGGCCAACGCCGTGGCGCGCAAATATTACGTCGACTCGAATCTTCAATTCTGTCTGGTGGGCCAGGCGGCCAAGATCGGTGACGCGGTGAAGAAGTACGCGCCGAAGATGAAGGTGGTCTCGATTCACGACCCGGGCTTTACCGCGCCGGCGTTCTGATCCGCGTCCGGCTTCGGCCAGACTTCCCAAACGGTGTCCACGTGCACGGCATCGCGCCACCGCTCGTCGAAGCGAGCCGCCACGTCGGGGGCCCCGGCTAACACTTCGCCCAGGCCCAGGCGCCGGTGCGGCGCGCGCGTTTCGTCAATGCCGTCCAGGTGTTCTTCAACTTCGTCCCAGTGGTCAGTCAGCCCGCCGACGTCTAGCAGCACCACGCGATCGCCTGCCACACCGTAGTTCTTCAGATGCGCATCCACTGAGAACACGCCGCGGCCCCAGATGCGCAAGCGTAAGTCGATCAGCCGGTTGAGCCAGCATTCAACGTCATCCCAGCGTCCATCCCTGGCCAACTCCTTCAGGCGGGCAAACAGCGTGGCCTCCACGCGCTCGGTGGCCTCGCTGACGGTCAGCCAGCCGGGCCAGCCGCCGACGCGTACTTTGACCGGCGGGAATGTCACGCTCAGCGGCAGATCGTCCGTTCCGGTCAGGACCTTCCCGGCCAGACGCTCACCGCGCCGGTCGCGAAAGCGGTAGGTGCGCCACACCTCGCCGGCGTGGCTCCAGTACCAGACCGGCTTAGGCAGCAGGCGCAGGCCCATCTCCACCGCCATACGCGCCATGCGCAGGCGCACGGACGGCCGCTGCGGAACCATGCCGCGCAGCCAGCGCGGCATATGCCGCATTTGCCGCCAGATGACGATCAGCGCAACGATGGAGTGCTCGGAACGCTCGCGTTTCACCACCCAATGCGGGCTGGCATAGACCACCTTGCCGATGCCCTCGCCCAAACGGCGCAGCGTAGCTTCGGTCAGCTCAGCTGGCGCGTGCGCCAGTATGTGTGGCCCAGACGGCATGGCGAGTGCGTGCGCCCTCCGTTCTGAGGGGAGCATAGCCCGTCACGCCGGCAGACGCAATGGATATTTGCCGAACTCGCGCACCAGATTGACGACATAGCCGTAGCGCTCGACCGAGATGTTCGTCGGCACGGAGTGGTCGCTCTGGAAGATGTAGCCTCCGCCGCGCGCCGCTTCCAGTTTACGCAGCACCGTGGCGCGGATCTCGTCGAGCGGCGCCTCCGCCCATAGCATCACGTCCATGTTGCCGCAGAAGCCCATCCGGTGGCCGTATTCGCGGCGTAGCGTTACCACGTCGAGCCCCGCCTTGGCCTCCAGCGGATTATAGGCGTCGATGCCGCACTCGATAAAGTCTTCGTAGATGCGCTGCGCGTTGCCGCAGCCGTGGTAGATCACCGGCAACCCGGCGGCGTGGCACACCTCCACAATCCGCTTGACCACCGGCTTGAACCAGCGCCGCCAGTAGGCCGGAGAAAACAGCATGCCCTTTTTGTAGGCGACGTCGCCCCAGATCACCATGCCGTCCAGCAGGCCGTCTGCCGCCTGAATCTGCGCCTCGGCCAACTGCGCGCTGAACTCGCCCACGCGCTGAATCTGCGCGCCAAGCCGCTCCGGGTATTCGCCCATCCAGTACATCTCCTGCTCGCTGCCGATGATGCGCCACAGCATCTCCTGCGCCTCGCAGACGCTGCCGAACACCGGGAAATCCGGATGGATGCGCCGCACCGTCTCGATCCAGGGCGGGGTATTGCGCTGGAAGCCGTCGCCGACGCCGGCAATCTGGTTGTCGCCGGCCGCGAAAAAGCGCCGCTTGTCGAAAGCGGAGTCAAACTGGAGCGCCTCCAGCTTCTCCATCGTGTCGGTATCGAAGCTGACGAAGCCGGGCATGGGCTGATCGAACTTCTTGCGGATCACCGCGCCGAAGCCCGTGCGCACCGTCACCTCTTGTTCGTTATCGGCCAGCATCTCGAAGGGCCGGATGTGCGGGTCCATGTTCGGCGTGGTCGCCTGCCAGTCCAGGTCGTAGTAGGTGTAGGGATCAACGCTCTCCGGCAGGCCAAGTTCCTCGCGCCAACGGCGCAAGAAACCTCCCCAAAAGAAATCGCTTACGGGCACACGGTCGGCCTCTTCGTGCCGGAGCGTTTTCTTCATCCGATCGAGCTTTGCCAAGCAGGCTGATGTTCGTTCCATGGTTGCCATCCCGCCATAATGTTATCCTACTCGTCGTCTGGTATGGAGATCTTCAAGGAGTTCGCAATCGAAGCGGCGCACCGCCTGCCGCATGTCCCGGAAGGGCATAAATGTTCGCGCTTACATGGCCACAGCTTTCAGATCCGTCTGGTGGCTGCCGGAGACGTCGATCCGCATCTCGGCTGGGTGGTCGATTTCGCTGATCTGAAGGCCGCTTTTCAGCCGTTTTTCGATCAGCTCGATCACCATTACCTGAACGAAGTGCCGGGCCTCGCGAATCCCACCAGCGAGCAACTGGCCATCTGGATCTGGGACCGTTTGAAGCCGGTCTTCCCGCCATTGGCGCGGGTTGAGGTTCGTGAAACCTGCACGGCCGGCTGCCGCTACTCTGGTCCGTCCGGGAGTTGAACACCCGAAACTCCGTAAATCTGGTACGCTGGGCCAATCCCGATGCCCAAGCCGCCCCAGTCGTTGATCCTCGACTACAAGCCCGCCCCGGACTCTTCCGGGATGACGCTCGAACAGTCGCTACGGCAGCGCCGCTCCACGCGCGACTACACGGGTGAGCCCATCACCCAGGCCGAACTGGCGCGCCTGCTCTGGGCCGCGACGGGCTTTACTTCACCCGGCGGACTGCGCACCGCGCCTTCGGCTGGCGCCATCTACCCGTTGCATGGATACCTGGTGGCGATGAATGTGGAGGGTCTGGCTGCGGGCTGTTACGGGTGGGACGCTGAATCGTGCCGCCTGACGCTCATGCGCAAGGGCGATCCGCGCGCCCGCTTGTTGCTGGCCACGGGTGGCCAGAGCTGCGTGGAAAGCTGCGCGTGCGCGTTTCTGCTGGCTGCCTGGTTTGGTTCACTGACGCGCGAGTTTGGTGCGCTGGCGCCGCGTCTGGCTGACATTGAAGCCGGCCACATCGGCCAGAACTGGCTGCTGGAGGCCACCTCACTGGGCCTCGGCGCGGTGGGCCTGGCCCGCCTGGATGGTGCCGGTTTGCGCGCACTGATCCCATTGCCCAAGGACGAGGAGCCGCTCTACTTGCTGCTCGCCGGCCGCCGTTAGGATACAAAAAGGCCGCCCCGGAGCGTTCCGGAGCGGCCCTTTCTTGTCGATTTGCGGCGCTTACTGCGCCGTAAAGGTGTAGTTGCCCGAGCCGGCCTCGAACACCACGGCGCCCTTTTCGGTGTGCGTGGCCTTCAGCCCGCCCTGCTCCGTCGCCTCAGCGCCGGGTACGTAGATGGTGGCCGTCGAATTGGGCGGCACCGTCACGTTCAGCGTCAGCTTGCCGGCTGTCCGCTTCCACTCGCTCTTAATCTCGCCGTAGGGCGACTTGTGCGACGCCTTGGCGAACGACAGCGAGCTCACTGTCTCCGGCTTAATGAAGAAGTGGCGGAAACCGGGTTGTGCCGGATCGGGCCGGATGCCGGCCAGATACTCGTACATCCACATGCCCAGATCGCCGATCTGCATCACGTGGTTGCCGGAGTTCATGGCTGGGTCGGCCGTGTTGCCGTTCCACAGCTCCCACACCGTGGTGGCGCCCTGCTCGATCATGTAGCCCCAGCCGGGGTAGGTCTTCTGTGTGGCGATGGTCAGCGCCAGGTCCGTGCGGCCGTTGTCCGACAGCGCGCGCATCAGCCACTGCGCGCCTACCAGGCCGACGCCCACATGGCTGTTGCTCTCATTCACAATCTTCGATGTCAGGCGGTTGAAAACCGCATCGCGCGCTCCGTCCGGCACCATGTCGAAGGCCAGCGGCAGAATCGATGATGTCTGCGTGCCGTTGTCGAACATGGCGTCCTGCGCCTTGTAGTATTCACGCAGGAACGCCTGTTTCACCTTGGCGGCCAGCGCCGTGTACTCGTCGGAGTCGGCGCTCTTGCCAATCAACTTGGCGTAGTCCGACATCAGGCCCAGCATGCGGTAGTAATATGCCGTGCTGAGCAGTGCTCCGCGCGTGACGCGTGTCGGATCGGTGGAGTGAATCAGGTCCGGCTTCTCCGGCGGAACGCACCAGTCGGCGTACGTGTTCTTCGGCATGATGCCGTCCTGCAGGAAGCCGTTCATGTACTCGATCCACTTGCGCATGGCCGGATAGTTGCGTTCAATCACGCGCGTGTCGCCGTATTGGCGGTAGAGCATGTGCGGCACCAGCACAAACGTGCTCGGCCACACGATGCCGTCGTTATAGGTGCTCCAGTAAGCCGGCGCCACGTCCGGAATGGAGCCCGACTCGCGCTGTGCGTCGCGGATGTCGGTCTCCCACTTGGTGTGGAATGCCGCCACGTCGTACATGTAGCTCTCGCTCACACACACCACGCTGCGGTCGCCCAGCCAGCCCTGCTTTTCGTCGCGCTGCGGGCAGTCGGTCGGAATCGAGCGGTAATTGCCGCGGATACCCCAGAAAATGTTGTGATGCAGCTTGTTCAGCATCTCGTCGGAACTCTCAAACGTTCCGGCGCGCTCCATCGCATCATGCACCACGCGGCCGTCAATCGAAGCCAGCGTCGGCTTGCCCGGGTACCCGATCACTTCCACAAAGCGGAAGCCGTGATAGGTGAAGCGCGGCTCCCACACTTCCGGAGCGCCACCCTTCAGCCAATAGGTGTCAATCGAACGCGCCGACCGCAGGTTGTCCACATACAGTGAGCCGTCCGGCCGCAGCGTCTCGGCGAAGCGGATGGTCACCTTCGAGCCCTTCGGCCCGGCCACCTTCAGACGGCACCAGCCCACCATGTTCTGCCCGAAGTCGTAGATAAAGACGCCCGGCCGCAGCTCTTTCACCGTCTTCGGCGTGAGCGTCTCAATCACCTTCAACGGCTCTGCCATCTGCGCCACCAGTGGCCCCTGCGGAGCAGAAACCAACTCCACCGGCTCCCACTTCGCATCCTTGAAGCCTGCCCGCGCCCAGCCCGGCATCTCGCGCCGCGCGTCGTAGTCCTCGCCGTCGTACTCGTTGTTCACGCCCAGTGGGCCTTCGCTGGTCAGCTTCCATGTTTCGTCGCTAACCACGGTTTCAGTCTTGCCGTTGGCGTATTCCAGCACCATCTGGACCATCGCCTTGGGCGGACCCAATAGCTTAGTCGCTGCCGGCAGCCGGCCGCGCACCTGCCAGTAGCGGCCGTTGCCCAGAATCAGGCCCAGCGCGTTGGTGCCCGGCGTCACCAGCTTGGTAATGTCGCGCGTCACATACATCGTGCGCTTGGAGTAGTCGGTCAGGCCCGGCGACAGCACGTCGTTGTCCGGACGTGCGCCGTTCACGTACAACTCGCCCAGCCCCAGCCCGGACAGATACACCGTGGCGCGCTTCAGGCCGGCCGCCACCTTGAATTCTTTGCGCAGGTAACGCGCTGGCAGCGCCTGCTCTTCCTTCACGCCAACCTCGCCCCACGGCTGCATGCCAAACGGCCCCAGCACCTTGACTGCGGTGTAGTCACCGGTTTCAGTCTTCGATGCCTGCCACCCGGCGCCGGTCTTGAACTCCAGCGGCGCTCCCGTGGAAAATTCCACCTTCAGCGCGCCAATCGCGCCCGCGGCGTCTTCCTTCGAATTCGTCGCCTTGACGGAAATCGTGTTTTCGCCCGCCTTCAGCCAGGGGGCTATGTCGATCACGGCCGGCAGCGCCAGACTGCGTCCGCGCCCGGCGTAGTGGCCGTTGACGGTCATCTCAAAGCTGTTATCGGCGCCAAAAACGTACCAGGCGGTCTTCAGCTTGCGGTTTGCCGGCAGCGTGACGGTCGACTTGAACCAGCGCGTTTCGGCCGGCGCTTTCACGGCCGGGTCGCCTTCGTCAAACCAGATCCAGCTTGCGCCTTCCAACTGGCGCTGCGGGCTGTTGGAGTTCTTGTAAACGTCCTTAGGCTCTTTGCCGATCCATTTGCCTTGCCAGTCGGAGGCCTCCAGCAGTCCCATGGTCCAGTGCGCAGTTTCGCTCCAGGGCGCCAACGCGCCGGCCTGATCCCACACCTGCACCTTCCACCACACCTGCTCGCCGGAGGTGAGCGCTTTGCCGGCCCACGGCACCAGCACACTCTGGCCGCCGGTCTGTTTGCCCGAATCCCACAGGTCACCCTGGCTGGCGGCCAGCTTCGCCGGACTGGAGGCGGCCAGCACGCGGTAGGCACTTTGTTTCAGATTGCGCGCCGCAGGCACGGTCGCGGCCAGCCTCCAGCTCAGCCGTGGCGTCTTTTCGTCGATGCCGGCCGGGTTGTTTCGATACTCACACTTCAACTCCACCGGGCGTATTGCGGCAGCTTGCGCCGTCGCCGCCAAAACGGCAAAACAAAGAATGCGTTTCATGGTACCTCGCTCCAAGCGCGCCACCAGCCGGGCGGCCGGCAATCGGACGCTTGACTCGTTTATTCGCCCTTGCATCATATCTCAGTAGCGGCGCGCGGGTGCCCTCTCGGCTAAACTAGAGAATTGGGCGCGTAAAGGAAGGCCGAATTGAGAGCCAACATCAACGAGCTTCTCAACGCCATGCCGCAGCTTACCTGGGCGGCGGCAGTCGATATTCTGCTTGTGGCCGTGCTCTTTTATCAGGCCATTGTCCTGATCCGCGGACGCCGCGCCGCCCATATCCTGTCAGGCATCGCCGTCGTGCTGATCATCTATGTGATGAGCGTCATGACCGGCCTGACCATGCTCCGCACCATCCTTGAGGCCGTCGCCCCTTATACCGCCTTCGCCCTGATTGTGATGTTCCAGAGCGAGATCCGGCGGTTGCTGGCGCGCATCGGCGAGCGCCGCTGGACCGGTATTGGCTCCAAGCTGGAATCGCGCGAAGTGACCGACGAGATTCTGCTGGCCGTCAACCATCTGGCTGCGCAGCGCATCGGCGCGCTGATTGTCATGGAGCGCGACATCGGCTTGCGCACCTTCATTGAAAGCGGCGTGCCATTGGACGCGCGTGTCACGCGCGACTTGCTGTTGGCAATCTTTGAGCCCGGTGCCGCGCTGCACGATGGTGCCGTGATCGTCCAGGGTGGCCGTCTTGCCGCCGCGGCCTGCTTCCTGCCGCTTACCATGAATCCGGAGTTGTCGCGCAAGCTCGGCACGCGTCACCGCGCAGCCATCGGCGTGACGGAAGAGGCGGACTGCCTGGCGATTGTGGTCAGCGAGGAGCGCGGCACCATTTCAATAGCCTCCACGGGCGAGCTCGACATGGACATTTCCATTGAGCGCCTGGCCGAACGTCTGGGCCGTAAGCTGGGCGACCGGCGCCTTCAGGTGCCCGGTGAGAGCGCGGGGGGGGCGGCATGATTCGCGTCATCACCCACAATTTCGGGCTCAAACTGTTTTCCGTGGCGGCCGCCTTTGCCCTGTGGCTGGCCTACTCCGGCGCGCGCGAGCTCACCATGTCCATCTCCGTGCCGGTGCAGTACCGCAATATTCCCAAGGACATCGAAATTAGCTCGGGCATTGTCGAGCAGGTTCATCTGATCTTGCGCGGTCCGGCGCCGCAGTTGTCGCGCTTGACTGCCGCGCACATACCGGTGGTTCTGGACCTCGCCGGCCTGCGCTCTTCCGGGCAGACGACATTCACCCTGGATCGCCGCAACGTCTCGTTGCCCGCTGGTATTGTGCTCGAACGGGCCAACCCCGGCCAGATCCAGGTGCGCAGTGAGATGCGCATCACACGCCAGTTGCCGGTGGTGGTTCGCTTTTCTGACTTGCCCGCCGGTATGCACGTCGCCTCATGCCAGATTCTTCCGCCGGCCTTGACGTTGGCCGGTCCGCGCAGCCGCGTTAACGCGCTGGAGCGGGTGGAAACCGATCCGGTCGACCTGAGCTCGCTGCAGCCGGGCGCCGAAATTCGCACGACAGCCGTCTCCGGTGATCCGCAGGTCTACTTCACCACCGCGCCCTCCATCACGCTGCGTATCACCCTGGAGCACGACGCCGCGCCGGCCGGGCGGAAATAGAACATGCCTAGAAAACTCTTCGGCACGGACGGCATCCGCGGTGTGGCGGGCCAGCCGCCGCTGGATGCCGCTACCGTCTCTGCCTTCGGCGCCGCGCTGGGCGAATGGGTAGCACATCACACCAATCCACGCGTCGTCATCGGGATGGATACGCGCCAGTCCGGCCCGGAGCTGGCCGCGCTGGTTGCCGGGGGGCTGGCGCGTGCTGGCGTCACCGTCTCTTTTGCCGGCGTCACAACCACGCCCGGCGTGGCTTACCTCACTTCCACCGGCGATTTCGTGGCCGGCGTGATGATCTCGGCCTCCCACAATCCCTATCGCGACAATGGACTGAAGGTCTTTGATCATTCCGGCTTCAAACTGCCCGATGCCACCGAGCACGAACTGGAAAAACGCATCTTCGCGCTGAAGGCTCAGAATCTTACTCCTGAGCCTCGTGAACTCGCTATCGATCCGGCCTGCGGCTCGCTCTATGCCGATCATCTGGCCTCCACCTTCCATGCCGGTTTCGCCGGCGCCCGCCTGGTGCTCGATTGCGCTAACGGCGCGGCCTCGCGCATTGGCCCTGCGCTTTTCACGCGCCTGGGCGCGGACGTGGTGGCTACGTCCTGCGCGCCCGACGGGGTCAATATCAATAAAGACTGTGGCGCGCTGCATGTCGACGCATTGTGCCGCCGGGTGGCGGCCGAAGGCGCGCGTTTCGGCGCTGCCTTTGATGGTGATGCCGACCGCTGCATCCTGGTCTCGGCGGCGGGAAAGATCATGGATGGCGACCATGCGCTGCTGATTGCCGCGCGGCGCTTCCGCCCGCGCGCCGTGGTGGCCACGGTCATGTCGAACCTCGGTTTTCAGCGCGCGCTGGAGGCCGATGGCATGGAGCTGATCCGCACCACGGTGGGTGACCGCTACGTCATCGAGGAGATGCTCAAATCGGATCTCCCCATTGGCGGCGAACAAAGTGGCCACGTCATTTTTCGCGACTATGCCACCACCGGCGACGGGCTGCTCACCGCGTTGTGTGTGCTCGGAATCGCGCTCGAAAGCGGGCAGACGCTCGAAGCGCTCACCCACGGGTTCACGGTCTATCCGCAGCGGCTGGTGAACGTCCGTTTCAAGGTGAAGCGTCCGCTCGAAGACGTGCCTGCGGTGATGAGCGAAATCCATGCCACTGAAGCCGAGTTCGGCTCCGCCGGCCGCGTCCTGGTCCGCTTCTCCGGCACCGAGCCGTTGGCGCGCGTCATGGTGGAAGGTCCGGAGATCGGGCGTGTCGATGCTCGCGCGCATCTGATCGCCAAGGCCATCGAAGCCGCGCTATGCTGAGTGCCATGAAGCCGCTTCTCGCTTTTTCACTGCTGCTTTCGACGTGCGCCTTTGCGCAGCTGCCTAAGGGGACCCCGCCTCCGGGTGAGGACTGGGTCAAGCTTTTCAACGGCAAGGATGTCTCGGGCTGGAACAATGTCGGCGGGCAAAACTGGACCGTCGAGGATGGCGTTCTGACGGGCCGCGCTGTCGACAAGAACTACGGGTACTTGGAAACCCTGACAGACTACAAGGATTTCCAATTCGCCGTCCGCTTCAAGTGCGTTGGCACCGGCAACTCCGGCATTTATTTCCACACCCGTTTCAAGCCCGGCACGGCCGACGTCAGCCAGGGCGCGCAATTTGAAATCGACTGCAACCTGGGCCACCACACCGGCGGCGTCTACGGCTTTGGCCGCGCCTGGATCGTCTGGCCCGCTCCGGAAAATGAGAGCGTCGTGCGTCCGGGCGAGTGGAACGACATGCTGGTCACCGTCATCGGCAATCGTTACATCGCGCGCCTGAACGGCGTGCCGATGATCGATTTCACCGATCCGCGCGCTCCGTTCCTCACCGGCACCATCGCCTTGCAGTTGCACTCCGGCGGCGCGGGCCACATGCAGTTCAAGGATATTCTGGTTCGCGACTTGACCAAGAAGTAGAGCGGTTTTAGGATTCGCTATGGTGCGCTCCTTCACGGTGGCGTCTCGGTAAATACCCAACTGAGGCGCGACCGTGAGGGAGCGCACACGTTCATTGGGAGGCTCTTTATGCGCCTGCTCCTGCTGTTCTGCGCGGCCGTCCTGTCGGCCCAGACACAGACTCCCGGTCACGATATCCGCATCGCGTTGGCCGGCGACTCCACAGTGGCCGAACAGAACGGTTGGGGGCCGGGCCTGCGCGCCGCCTTTGGCTCCGGGGTTGAGGTGGTCAACCTCGCCCGCAACGGCCGCAGTTCGAAGAGCTTTCGCGCCGAGGGCGCCTGGTTGCCGGTTGCCGATCTGCACGCCCGCCTGGTTCTCATTCAATTCGGCCATAACGATTGCCCGGGCAAGGGCCCGGATCGCGAGACCGATCCGAAAACTACTTACCGCGAAAACATGCTGCGCTACGTGGATGAGGCCCGCGCCTCCGGCGCGACGCCCGTGCTGGTCACCTCCATCGTGCGGCGCAATTTTGACGATCAGGGCCGCTGCAAGACCGACTGTCTGGCTCCGTTCGTCGAAGAAGTTCGCCGTCTTGCTGCGGAGAAGAACATCGCGCTGATCGACATGTACGAGTTGACACGCCGCCAGGCCGATCAGCTTGGCCCCAAGGGCTCACTCGAACTCGGCCCGCCCATCGGCGTCAACGGCAAGCCCGACACCACGCACCTGGGCCCGCGCGGCCAGCGCATCGTCGGCCGCATGGTGGCGGAAGAGTTGGTGCGTATTGAGCCGGCGCTGAAGCCGCTGCTGCGTGACGATGCGCCTGCGCCCATCCATTATGTGGTGGCGCAGGACGGCTCCGGCGACTCAAAGACGATCCAGTACGCCATCGATCACGCGCCGCAGCCGAAGCCGGGCCAGCGTCTGATCATCGACATCCGCCCCGGCGTCTACCGAGAGCGCCTCAGCCTGCCGAAGGACCGCGCCCGCGTCACCTTCCGTGGCTCCGACGCGAAGACCACGGTGATTGTTTATGAGATGGCCGCTTTCACCGTTGGTGGCACCTTCCTTTCGTCCACCGTGAATGTGCAGGGCGATGAGTTCGAAGCCGAGCACATTACCTTCCAGAACACCTTCAAGGCCGATCAGCGGCCCGGAGGGCAGGCCGTGGCGCTACACATTTACTCGGACCGCGCCGTCTTCCGCCAATGCCGTTTCCTCGGCTGGCAGGACACTCTCTACGCCGCCTGGGGCCGCCAGTACTACAAGGATTGCTACATTGAGGGCCACGTCGACTTCATCTTCGGCAATGCCACGGCTGTCTTTGAAAACTGCGAGATCCACTCGCTGGGCCAGGGCTATATCGCGGCCGAAAGCCGCACCGTCGCCGATGCGCCCACCGGCTATGTTTTCCTCAACTGCCGTCTGATCGGGGAGAATACCGGCCGTGGCGTCTTCCTCGGCCGCCCGTGGCGGCCCTATTCGCGAGTGGTTTACATCAACTGTGAGATGGGCGAGCACATCCGGCCCGAGGGTTGGGACAACTGGGGCAACGCCGCCAATGAAAAGACGGCCTATTTCGCGGAATTCGGCTCCACCGGCCCGGGCGCGAAGCTGGCCAACCGTGTTGCCTGGTCGCACCAGCTCACGGAAAAGGAGGCGCAGGCTTATTCCCCGTCCTTCTTCCTGCGCGGCGCCGATCTTTGGGATCCCACTGCCCGCTAGGCGCGCGCCACGTACTGCCGCCACAAGTTGCGGAACTCGGTGAATGCCGCCGGCGTCTCGCGCCGCCGCACCATGCCCACCACCGCTACGCCAAACCAGATGAAGTAAGCCGCCGCCACCACCGAGTGCGAGTAGTGAGCCAGGATGCCAACGAGCGTCTCGTCCGGCTTGATTGGAGAGAGGATGAACTGTGTGAACCACAGTCCGAACAGTGCTGCCGCCTCTTTCCAGTCCATCTCCAGGTTGATGAGGAAGATCATGCCCACCAGCGACTGCCCGATGGTGAGCAGAATCTCCAACTCCTGCTGCCGGTCGAACACGATGGGTGACATCGAGCCGCGGCTAATGCTGTAAAGGATGGGCAGCATGGCGGCCAGCAATGTCCACTGGTTGATGTTGGAGCTGACCATGTTCATCAGCGCCATCGGTGCGCGTTCGATGGTCCTGGCCCAGTGGAATGCCGAGACCTTTTCCGGAAATTCGCTGACGAACGGCGCCACCCACTGCACAAACACGAACTCCGGCACGCCGACCAGCGCCGAGATGGCGAACAGGCTTCCCAGGAACGGTTCGGCTGCGTAGTAGATCAGCGCCCCACCGCAGGCGAACAGCGCAACAATCGAAATCGTCCGCCAAAGCGCCGGCATACGCACCACCGTGCGCGGCACCCGGTCCAGATCGTCGATCCCTTCGTGTTCCTGCGGAGGCATCTTGGCGAGCATCCAGACGTAGGCTGCGTAGATGACAACCAGGATCACGGCGTCAATCACGGTGAGCGCGCCTTTAAACCAAATGACCACCCAGAAGAGCACTGGCGCCAGCAGGGCTAATACCTCGATGGCGTGCTCGTTTTCCAGCCGGATGCTCTTCAGCGGCCGGCCGTATTTGTGGCGGTGCGACCACGCCGCCACCGCGTAGATCATCGGCCAGCCCAATCCGGTCAGTAGCCGCAAGGAGCCCGTCAGATTTGCGATCAGCAGATGCGACTGCTGGCGCCAGGCGAGCACGGCCTCCACGGCGAACTCGGGCATGGTTTGCAGCCAGGCCAGAATCGCCAGCGCGAAGCCCTGGGCAATGAAGTACTGCGCCGATTCGGCCGCCCAGGCAATCACCATCGCGGCCAGCAAAATGGCGGGCGCGGCCCACAGCGCCGTTTCCGGGCTGGCGGGCTTGATTTCCATAGCCGCAACCAGCACGAAGGCCGTGCCGGCGCGAATACCAAAATTAGGTGGAACGGATGAGCGAGGAGTGTTGGCCGGAAACATCTACCTTCTTAGGATAGTCCACACGGCGGTGTGCTCCGCGGCTTTCGCGCCGGTCGAGCGCGGCGCGCGCAATTAATTCGAGCACCGTCGCCACGCTGGCGCGTTCCACCAACGCGCGCGTCGGCCGTTCCACGATGCTCTTCTTCAAGCCCGTGAGCGTCGCGATGGTCTTTTCGAGCCCCGCCGCGTCGCGCAAAATCCCGCAGCCGGCCATGGCCAGCTTGCGTAGCTCGTCCGTGCCGGCTTCGGGCGCTTCCAGGCCGTTCCACACGCACTGGCCCACCGGCCGCGCCGCCCCGGCCATCATCGACCGCGCCGCCCTCTGCCCAAACACCACGCCTTCCAGCAGTGAGTTCGACGCCAGACGGTTGGCGCCGTGTACGCCCACGGAAGCCACCTCGCCCGCCGCCCAAAGGCCCGGCAGGCTGGTTCGCCCGTCCAGACCGGTCCACACGCCGCCCATCGAATAATGCGCCGCCGGGCACACCGGCGCGGGTTCCCGGTCCAGGTCCACGCCATGCTTCAGGCAGGTGGCGTAGATCCGCGGAAACCGCTTGGCGACGAAACCCTCGCCCCGCCAGGAGAGGTCCAGCAGCACATGATCGGAGCCGGTCTCCCGGATCCGCTCATAGATGGCCGCCGCCACCACGTCGCGCGGCGCCAGCTCCGCCAGCGGATGCCGGCCCACCATGAAGCGTTCGCCGCGCACATCAATCAGCTTGGCGCCCTCGCCGCGCAGCGCTTCCGACAGCAGAAAGCGCGGTGCGCCTTCAATGTGCAGCGCCGTCGGGTGGAACTGCACAAACTCTATGTCCTGGATCCGCGCCCCGGCGCGCCACGCCATGGCCACGCCGTCGCCGGTGGCCACATCCGGGTTGGTCGTGTCGGAAAACACGTGTCCCAGCCCGCCGGTGGCCAGCAATACGGCCCGGCCAAAGATCGGCACCAACTCGCCCGTCGCCTCGTTCAACGCCAGCGCGCCCACCACGCGGCCCTGGTCCATCAATAGGTCGACCACGGCCGAAAAGCCCCGGAACGTGACGTTCGGGAGCTTGGCCGCCACCTCATAGAGCGTGTGGGCAATTTCGCGCCCGGTGGAGTCGCCCTGCGCGTGCAGCACCCGGCTGCGCGAGTGCGCGCCTTCGCGCGCAAACTGCAACTGGCCGTTCACGCGGTCGAAACGCGTGCCCCAGGCAATCAGCTCGCGCACCGCCTGCGGGCCTTCGCCCACCAGCGTGTGCACGGCCGCCCGATCGCATAGGCCGTCGCCGGCCGTAAGCGTGTCGGCCTCGTGCAGGCTGACGTCGTCGTCTTCGCCAAGAGCACAGGCAATGCCACCTTGCGCGTACTCTGAGTTGGATTCTTTCAGCGCATCCTTGGCAATCACCAACACTTGGCCCGCCGGCGCCAGTTCAATGGCGGCCCTGAGGCCAGCCACCCCGGCGCCAATGACCACGTAGTCGGTTTCTAGCGCTGCGGATAAAGGTTGAATACCCTCATGGTACAACGAAGAAGTATGCCCACCTTCGCCGTTGAGACGGCATCCCGCCATTATCCGGCCGTGGTCGAGCGGGGTGCGCTGGCTCGCCTGGCCGAGTTTATCCCAGCCCGCGCCGGCCGCATCTTTGTTGTCACCACCGCCGACGTCTGGCAGCCGCACGGCGCGGCCGTCGAGCGCGCCCTGACCGGCCGCGACTGGAGCCGCATCGTCTTTCCCGGCGGCGAGCAGAACAAGCGCCTGGCGTCGGTGGAGGCCATGGCCGAGCAGATGGTGGAGCAGGGCGCCGACCGCTCCTCGCTAATCATCGCCTTTGGCGGCGGCATTACCGGCGATCTGGGCGGTTTCCTGGCCGCCATCTTCATGCGCGGCATCCCCATTATCCAGGTGCCCACCACGCTGCTATCGCAGGTGGACGCGGGCGTCGGCGGCAAGACCGGCGCCAACTTGAAAAGCGGCAAAAACCTGATTGGCGCCTTCCACCAGCCGCTGGCCGTCGTCACCGATCCGGACGTGCTCGCGACGCTTCCCGAACGCGAATACCACGCCGGCCTGTTCGAGGTGCTGAAGCACGGCATCATCCGGTCGGAGCCGTTGTTCCGCCTGATGCAGTCCCAGTCCGAACACGTGCTGGCGCGCCAGCCGGCCGCCGTCGAGATGATGGTGGCCGAGAGCGTCCGCATCAAGGCCGAGGGGGTTTCGGCCGATGAGCGCGAAGCCGGCCTGCGCCGCATTCTCAACTTCGGCCACACCGTTGGCCATGCCTTCGAGGCCGAAACCGCCTACGCGCGCTTTCTGCACGGAGAGGCCGTCGGACTCGGTATGAAGGCCGCCCTCCATCTATCCAGCCTCACCGGCCATCTGGACGCCGCTCTGGCCGCCGAAATGCTGGCCGTCATCGGCGCCTATGGCCCGTTCCCGCCGCTGGACGGCATCGGCGCCGATGCCCTGCTGGCGCGGCTGGTGAAGGACAAGAAGACCATCCAGGGCAGCGTGCATTTCGTGCTGGCCACCGGCATCGGCTCCACTGAAGTCGTGGCGGGTATCGATCCGCTCCTGGTGCGCGCCGCCATTGAGGCCACTTTGCGATGATGCCCGGCCGCGGCTCGACGCCGCACGGCGCCGCCACCGAGCGCGAAGCCGCCGCCTACGTCCGCCAGATGTTCGGCCGCGTCGCCTCGCGCTACGATCTGCTGAACCACGTCCTCTCGTTTCAGGTGGACCGCTATTGGCGCTGGCGCACCGTCGCGCGCCTGCGCCCCATTCTGGAGCGGCCCGATGCGCGCGTGCTGGATCTTTGTTGCGGCACGGGCGACCTGCTGGCCGCCCTGCGCGCCCAGGCCCATCCGCAAGCGCTGGTCCTGGGCGGCGATTTCTGCCACCCCATGCTGGTGGAGGCCGCGCGCAAGCTGCCGCGCGCGCCGCTGGCTGAATGCGATGCCCTGCATCTGCCCTTCGCCGATGCCAGCCTGGACCTGATCACCGCCGCCTTCGGCTTCCGTAACCTGGCCAACTACCGTCAGGGTTTGATTGAGCTGCGCCGCGCCTTGAAGCCCGGCGGCACGCTGGCGATCCTTGAATTCTCCACGCCGCCCAACGCGCTATTCCGCGCGCTCTATTCGTTCTATTCCATGCGCGTGCTGCCCTGGATTGGCGGCCTGATCTCCGGCCACCGCGAGGCGTACACGTATCTGCCCGAATCGGTGAGAAAATTCCCGGCCGCTCCGGAATTGGCGCGTGAAATGGAGGCCGCCGGCTTCACGCGCGTTCAGTTCCGCCGCTACACCTTCGGCGTGGTGGCGCTGCACACGGCCGGGGCATAGCCCCCCATTTCGAGCGAATTGGGGCCGGGTTGGGGCGTTTTTGCTGATTCGAACCTGGGCGGTGAGTTAATGGAATCAATCAGTTGCAGGTTCGGCCCAGGTTTGTTTCCAGGCTGGAAAATGGGGTTAACCGGCCTGGAATCAATGCGTGGCGGCTGATCCTGGAAATTGCAGAATTTTTCTGACCGGGCCGCGGGCCCGGCGGCGTCTCTATCTTCGAGCATCTTCCCGACAGCACTCCTTCCAGAGTCTTTTCTCGCCGACGTGTTGCCCCGACGCCCGGGTGATTTGCGCTAACTCATTCAGATGGTGAGGAAGATTCTCTACAAACGTCCGTCACCGCCTAGCCAAAACCAGAGGGAGGGCGCGGACTGCAACGCTCCGTTCGCTCTTCCCCCAGAACCGCAGATCTTGAAGGAACTCCGGCTGAAACAGGGCGGCCCGGCTAGGATGCTGCTTCACCGAGCATCTCTTTACGCAATGCGGCAGTGGTTCCCGGTTTGACGTGGCCAGCCTCTGCGCGGTGCAGCGCCGTCATCAGGCGGCGTGCGTTGCGGGGGGAGCGCAGCAGATGCGCGGTTTCCATTAGCCCGGCGAGTTCGGATGCGGGCATCAGGGCGACGTCGCGCGCTCCTCTCCGGCGTATGATCACGGTGTCCTGCTGATCTACCACCTGGTCGAGCGCAGTAGCCAGGTTCGCGCGCAGGCTGCTATACGTCGTTTCACTCGGCATGGATTCCCCGGTTCAATCGTACAGGACTCCTGTACGTCGGAGCGTGAGACTTGCAGACTGGATCTGCTCAGGTCGCTGGCCCCGAGCTCCGTTCCCTCACCGATTAGCGGGCAGAAGGGGGTTTCTCGTTCGTGGTTTCTGCTGTCGGTATGTATGGGGCTTTCTCTGAATGGTTCGTTTCCCGCTCCGAACTGCGGGATAACGCCAGGCCATGCGCTGCACAACGGCGGCTGATCATGTATCCAGGGACTCTACTCGCCTTCTCCCTTGAAAACTGCTTCCTCCGGGTGTTGGATCGCTGACAGAATGTTCTCCGCGACCTTGTCCAATAGCTTGTTCCCCCAGAACGGATCGTTTACATCGTAATAAATGACGCGGATATGTTTGAGGTCAAAAGGCACGTCGACTTCGTTAGATGACACGAGGACGACTGGCTTCTTCAGGGCATGTGCGAGGCCCAACTCATAGAAGACGTTCGGGTTGCGTGTGGTCATTTCGGCGACGAGGACCTTGGCAGCGTTTATGCCCGACCATACCTGGTCCATAATTTTGCCGGTACCGAATATTTCTGCATCGGCCCGGACCGGCTTGAGGCCCGCCTTCTCGATGGCGGGCTTGTAGACTTTCTCGTAATATGTCCCTAGCGGGGCAGCGAAGGGCATCATGACGAAGCAGGAATCGCCTGCGGCAATGGTCACGGATTTTTCAAGCTTCTTCAGGACGGCGGTAGAGCCTGAACTGCCGACGGGCACGTCGCCCGATACATCGATAAGGCGCTGCTTACCGTTATGCTCCTCGATCAACTTTGCGGTGTTGAGCGTGTCGAAAAAGATCACTTTGAATTCTGCGGCCTTGTCTTTCGGGATGCCAAACTTGTCGACAAGGGCGTTGTCAAAGAACTGCATGTCCGGCAGGTTCTCGCCGCGATAGTGGCTGTAAACCGTCGAGATTTCAGGAGCCATCAGCACGGCTTCGCGTAGGCCGGCAAGTTCCTCCTGCTCTTTCTGCGGGCGGAGGATCTTCTTCGCCAGATCTGAGACTGCAATGCGGCCGGCTGATGGCCGTTCGAGCAAACCGAACTTGATGGCGGAGCTGAGTTCGAGCGCGAAGGGACCCTTATTGTACTTAATGCCGAGGAAGGTTGCGATGTCTTTGTCCGAGCATTCCTTCCCCGCATTTTGGTCGAGGATTGCCTTGGGGATCCTCAAGACCTTTTCAAGCGTGTTTCTTGGATATCTGGGTACAACGGCTTTCGGCGCTGACGCCTTCGTGGGAACGGGTCTCTTTGCCATCGCTATTTCCTCCTATATGTATGTTGTATTTCAAGCGCGGCTGCGGTAATGATCACGCAGTTGTCTAAGGCCTTTTGCACTACAAGCTCCCGGATCGATTTCAGGCGCCTAGAGGGCAAGCTCATTATAAATCGGTACGCGCGCGCCACGTTTAGGAATCCACTGAAGAAGGTCACCATTCCGATCCGATTCAGATCAGAATTCAGGCAGGAGCACCTCGATCGCCTGATAGCGCCCGAGGATTCTGGCGCTTCTGGTTAAAGGGCTACTGCTCCGGCCGGATCGTCGCCCACCCGTACAAAGCCCTAGATCGGGACCACCAAGTCGGCTTTCCGCAACGGGCTTCCACATGACGGCGACTCGATCTATAGATTGTGCAGATCGGCCACACTACAATATCGCGTGGCCCGAAAATGAAAAGCAGCAAGGCCCGCTCTGCCACGAACGCCTTTAAGCATGGCCATTATGCCCGTGAAACCGCCGTCATTTGCGGTGCGGAGCGGCGTATGTTCGAGGAGTTGGGCCACCCGAGGCAAGCTCAACGCTCAAGCGTTGGGTCAAAACAAAGGCTGAAGCCCGGGGCTTTCGTCCGCCACGACAGTTTCTCTGAAGATGGCCTGGACCGTTTTCAAAGAGATTGTCGTACCAGGACGCAGCCCCGGGCTCACGCCCGGGGTCAAAAGCGTTTTTGATTCAATGCTTTAGCGTCTGGCCCGGCTCAGCTTGCCAATTACAATCATCCGGAAAATGGTCTAGCCGGGGCTTATGGCGATTATTCCGTCCGGCGCCGGAGTCCCGGCCGCCGGCTACTGGCAGAGCAATCCGATGGTGAGCGCCATGGTCCCGCCTGGGGCGCCTGGCGTCACGTAGAAGGCGAGCGTATCGCCAGCCGCGAGATCCACGCTGGCGGCCGTGGAGGCGCCGTGACCGAAGTTGGAGACCGCGAGAATCCCCGTATCGGTGGGTGTCCCGGTCCCGGCAACCGAGCGGTAGACGCGCACTCCCGCACTGACTGTTGAATCGGCGCCGTCGAAGATGTACAGCTTCTTGATTGTGCAGGCGGCCGGCATGATGGTGGCCCGCGCGGTGAACGTGTTATTACCTGCCGAAGGGTCCATGGTGCCGCTGAGCGGCAGGTACATCGGATACACAGTGTTGGTGGTGTAGAGATTGGACGTCAGCAGGTAGCCTGCCGTCGTGGCCGCCGGTCCCGCCGGTCCGACCGGGCCTTGTGGTCCAGTGGCGCCGGTGGCTCCTGTAGGCCCGGCAGGCCCTTGCGGGCCGGTGGCGCCGACATCGCCCGGCGAACCGGCAGAGGCCAGCATCGTCCAAGCCGCATTGCCGGTACCCCAGTTGTATTGGGGATCGAGACCGGTGTTGGCGGTAACGGCGACGTAGGCCGACGTCGAGGAGGAATACCAGACCCCGTCATGCGCCGTCACGACGTCACCAGCGCTGTAGGCGACGGTCCGGCTCCAGGCTCCACGGAAGTTCAGCGCCGACTGCTGAACCCAGTACCCGTTCACGTCGATCACCAGATCGGTGTCGGACGATGCGAGCACCTGGATGCTGCCGTCGGTTCCCGCCGCAACCACCGCCGAGGCGTTGACCACTCCTCCCTGCGGAGCGTTCAGCACCACCGTGCCGGGCCAATTGGCGATGTCGCCAGACCATGCGGCGACCCAGCCGACCGACGCGCCGGCCGCGCTGACCGAGACGATATTCAAGGAATAAGCGGCAGCCGCCGGCAGGCCGCAGCTCGACTGGGGAACGATGATTCTGCGCGCTACCATCGACTTCAGCCCGGGCGCGCCGAAGATGCCCGTCTTGCCGGAATCGGCTCGCGTGTCCGCCATGCGGCAAGGCGATACGGCGATGAATATGAGGCCTTTTACCGCGCTTGTGGCGGTGTTTTCCGACGCCAGGGCGGCGTCAACCGACCTCTCCGCCAGACTCCAGTTCCGGAGAGGCACAGCCTCGCCACGTGAAACCTGCTGGGCCTGGCAAGGCAGCGTGACGCCCAGTGCAACGGTGAGCAGAAACGCGACGCCGGGGACTGGACGAGTCACCGCACAGTTTGAGTGCATGTATGATCGAACTCCTTAGGAGGAACTCACTTGGATTTTGACGGGGTGGCAGCCGGTGTGACGCTGCGGAGGGCGCACTCGCGAGAGCCGGGCACCGGCAGCGGTGAGATACCGGAAGTATCTCCGGCCGGAAAGGCTCGTGTCAAGAGTCGAACTGGCCCGGTATTTTAAGGCCGCGCACGTTGGCTGGCGCCGTGAAATAGAATTGAGCTTGCCCGACTGAGGAGTTTTCTGTGCCCCCAATGTTTGTCCGGATCATGGCTACCGGTTTGCTCGCGCTGTCCGGCGCGCTGGCCGCGCAGGAGGTGACGCTGCGGCTGGATAGCCCGGGCCGCGTCTACGAAGGTATTGGCGCGCTGAGCGCCGGAGCCTCCTCGCGCCTGCTGACCGACTATCCAGAGCCGCAGCGCAGCCAGATTCTGGACATGCTGTTCAAGCCCAAGTACGGCGCCAGCTTGCAGCACTTGAAAGTGGAGATCGGCGGCGACGTGAACTCCACGTGCGGCACGGAGCCCGCTTTCGCCCACACTCGCGAGGAGCTGGCCGATGCGGCGAAATTGATTACGCGCGGCTATGAGGGTTGGCTGATGCAGGAGGCGCGGCGGCGCTCGCCCGGCATTCTATTTGACTCGTTGCAGTGGGGCGCGCCGGGCTGGATCGGCTCCGGCAAGTTCTACTCGCAGGACAACGCCGATTTCATCGCCGCGTTTCATCACGCCATGAAGGCGGCCTTTGGTGTGGAGATCGCCTACCAGGGTATTTGGAACGAGACCCCCTATGACGCCGAATGGATCAAGCTACTGCGCCGCACGCTGGACGGGGCGGGCCTGGCGCGCGTCAAAATCGGCGCCGCCGACCAGACCGGCGAGGAGTGGCGCTGGAAGATTGCCACGGCGGCGGAAAAAGACCCCGAATTGATGCGCGCCATCTACGCGATTGGCGACCATTACGTCTCCTACGAAAGCTCCGGCGTGGCCAAACGCACGGGCAAGCCGTTGTGGGCCACCGAGGATGGGCCCTGGGCCGGCGACTGGCACGCGGCGACGAAGCTGGCGCAGCTCTACAACCGGTCGTACATCAGCGGAAAGATGACGCGCTTCATCACGTGGTCCGTGGTGGGCAGCTACTACGATGTGCTGCCGCTGCCGGGCTCCGGACTGATGCGCGCCAACGAGCCATGGTCCGGCCACTACGAAGTTCAGCCCGCCATCTGGGCTGCCGCGCACACCACGCAATTTACCGCGCCCGGCTGGCGCTACCTGGACCCGGCCTGCGGTCTGCTCAAGGAGTTTGGCAGCTATGTCACGCTGCTCAGCCCGGACCACCAGGATTTCAGTGTGGTGGTGGAGACCATGGGCTCGCCGTACATCGTCCAGGTGGGCCGGCCGCAGGAGTTGGTCTTCCATCTGAGCGAAGGGTTCCCGAACAAGACGGTCCACGTCTGGAAATCGAATTCCCAGGCGCAATTCGTGGAGATGAAGCCGATCCAGGCCGAAAACGGCGTGCTGCGTATTCGGCTGGAACCGGAATCCATTTACACGCTCTCCACCACCACCGGTCAGTGCAAGGGCGGCGCGGAGCTGGCGCCGCCGGATAGCCGCGCGCTGGCGTTGCCTTACGCGGACCGCTTCGACACGCCTGAGGCCGGCAATCTGGCGCGTTATTTCATCGATCAATCCGGTGTCTTCGAACACGTGCCGTGCCCGGACTGCGCCGGTGGCTGCCTGCGCCAGATGGTGCCGGCCAAGGGCATCGAATGGCGCTTCCACGTGAATCCGGAGCCCTATACCGTGATGGGCGACGCGCGTTGGACCGACTACCGGGTGGAAGTGGACGCCCGTTTTGACGGCCAGTCCACGGCAACTGTTTTTGGCCGTATCGGGAATGTCGGCACTAAGACCGAGTTGCCCGTCGGCTACGTGCTGAAGCTGGACGGAAAAGGGGCCTGGACGCTGGGCACGCAAGCGCGTGTGATTGGCCAGGGTCAAGCCAAGCTGAAAGCAGGCGCCTGGCATCGCCTGGGGCTGAGCCTGAAGGCTGACCGCATCACGGTGCTGGTGGACGGCCGCGCCGAGGCGACGGTTACCGACGCTACGTACCGCTCCGGCCTGGCCGGCCTGGGCTGCGGCTGGCAGCGCCTGTACTTCGACAATTTCGTGGTTCGCTAATCCGGTGCGGCCGGACGAATATGGTGAAGCGGCGGTTGGTGCGCTTGCCGGACCGCCGGAAAAACCGTTCAAGTCATCGTTTGAAGCGGAGTACGGCGGTTGATTACCTGCCGGTGACAAGACGGCGTACCGCGTTTGCCCGCGCGGAGGAGTGACTTTAGTACCCGTACTTTAGTCAGCAATCGCAAAAGCGACCGCACGTTTCAGAAGTAATTAAAAACAAATTGCAAACTGGATAGCGCGAAGTCGTGCGCGAGTCCGCTGACGGCCCGTTTGCCCGGCCCGGCAGCTCCCCTGCGCCGTCAAAACAGGGCGCTGGTACTATTCGCGGGGCGCGCGTAGTTCTGGAACAATTCCGCGAAAGTATAGCCATTCCGGTCTGGTGCCTCACTTGGATCCAAGCCCTATTCTTGCCCTGGAGGCCGAGGGGCAGCCAGAAAAGGGGAGGATGTATGAAGAGGGTTTTGACCGGACTTGCATTGGCGTGCCTGCTGGCCAGCGCCGCATTGCCCGCATCAATTACGTATGCCGGCTCAAGTGGGGTTCTGAGCGCGGCAGCTACGTTTGAGATTAGCGGGAACGACCTGATTGTGACGCTGAACAACACGTCGACTACGGTGTCGGGCGTGCCATCGGCCATTCTGACGGCAGTGTACTTTTCACTGCCTGACGGCGTCTCGTTAACTCCGGTTTCAGCGACAGTGGGCGCGGGCGGCACCGTGGTGAACAGCGGTGGGACGACGGCCGCAAGCGGTCTGGTGGTTGGCGGTGAGTGGGCCTTCGCGAATGTGACCAGCGCCTTGATTGCCGGCAATACCGGGATCAGCAGCTCAGGCCTCGGTCTGTTCGGGCCTAGTGACCGTTTTCCGGGCGCCAATCTTGAGGGACCTACCAATCCTGATGGTGTGCAGTATGGCATTGCCACGCCGAATTACACGGCCGCGCAGGCCAATGGCGGACTGGCCGGCAACTCCGAGATTGTCGGGAGCGTCACATTCGTCCTGAGCGGCTTGCCGGCTGGTTTCAGCCTGTCCGACATCAGCGACGTCGAATTCCAGTACGGAACGTCCCTGTCTGAACCGCGTGTCCCGGCCGATCCGGTTCCTGAACCTGCCAGCGCAATGCTGATCGGTTCCGGGATGATCGGGTTGTCGTTGCTGGGCCGGCGGCTTCGGAAGAAGGGCTGAGCGCGGTCCGGGGACGCTCACTCGTAGCGCAGCGTCTCGACCGGCGTAACGCGTGTTGCCGCCCGCGCCGGATACAATGTCGCCGCAAGCGCCACGGCCACGGCCATGGCCGCAATCCACGCGGCGTCCATCAAGCGCGGCTCAAACGGCACATAGGAGAGCGAGTAGATCTCTTCGTCCAGTGAGATCCAGTGGTAGTGCCCGGCAAGATATGAGAGCCCGTAGCCGCCCACAAGACCGGCGGCCAGTCCGGCGACGGCAATCAGCAGTCCCTGTGTGACGAAGACGCGTGCAATTTGCACGCGTCTCGCACCCAGTGAAATCAATACGGCGATGTCACGCCGCTTCTCCATCACGCTCATGAACAGCGCGGTGAGGATGTTTAACGCGGCCACCACCTGAATTAGCGAGATGGTGATCAGCGAGACAATCCGCTCCAGCCGGAGAGCGTTCAGTAGTTGCCGGTTTTGCTCCATCCAATGTGTTGCGCCCAGGCCGGAGCCCTTGACGGCCGCTTCGGCCGCTTCGGCCACGCGTGGGGCCGCGTCAACGTCGAACAAGCGCAGTTCAATGGCGTTCACGACGTCGGGCGTGGAGAATACGCGTTGCGCCAGTTCAACGGTGGTGAAGGTGAACTGGTTGTCCAGGTCGTAAAAGCCGGATTCGAATAGCGCCGCCACACGGAAGCGGTACTCCTTGGGGCGCAGGCCGAACGGAGTCATCTCGCCTTGTGGGCTGAGGATGCGCACGACGTCTCCCTGCCGCATGCCAATCCGGCGCGCCAGTTGCGCGCCCATGACGATGCCCGGCAGCCCGCCCACGTCGTTGAGATTAGCTACCTGGCCCGCGCGGATGTGAGCGCGGAACTCGGGCGAGTCGAGCTGCATGCCCTTGAGCGTGGCCTCGGCCGATTGCATCGGTCCCGACGCCATGACCTTGCCGTAGAGCGCGGGCGCGGCCTCGCGCACGCCGTCGAGCCTGGCCATCCTGGCTGTCAGCGCCCGCCAGTCCGCGATGCCGGTGGAGGGTTCTTTTTCGAGCAGCACCACGTGCGGTGTCGCGCCCAGCAGGCTCTCTTCGAGCGACGTGCGGAAACCATTGTTGATGGCCAGGGCGATGACCAGAGCCGCAGTGCCGGCCGCCACGCCGATGACGGAGACAGCCGTCACCAGCGAATAGACTGCGTGTTTGCGCTTGGCGCGCAGGTAGCGCCGGGCGACGAAGAGCTCAAAAGAGCTGGTCACAGCTCCGACGCCTGACGCAGCCAACTGGCGATGCCAATCTCGCCTTCGGGCCGCAGTTGCGGGAACAGGATAACGTCGCGGATCGACGTCGAATTGGTCATCATCATGGTGAGGCGGTCCACCCCCATACCCTGGCCGGCGGTTGGCGGCATGCCGTAGCAGAGGGCGCGCAGATAATCCTCATCCATTTGGTGGGCCTCTTCGTCGCCGCGGGCACGAGCTTCCAGTTGGGCCTCGAAGCGGCGGCGTTGCTCGTTAGGGTCGTTCAACTCAGTAAACGCGTTACCGATTTCCATGCCGGCGGCGAAGATCTCGAAGCGGTCCGTCATCTCCGGCTCGTCGGGGTTCTGCTTCGCAAGCGGTGAGACTTCCACCGGGTACTGGTGAATGATGGTGGGCTGGATCAGGGCTTCTTCGCAATGGCGTTCGAAGATGTCGACCAGCGCTTCGCCGGCCGTGATCTTTTCTGAGTGAGCCAGCAGCCACTGCGGGTCCTTCACGTCGTCCATCGACGGCTTTTCGGGGCCGCGCCAGAACTCGCAGACGGCCTCGCGCATGGTGTAGCGGCGCACGCTGGTGAAGTCGAGCTGCAACTCGCCGAACGGAACAACGGTATTGCCGGTGGTATCCAGGGCGAGGGTCTTCAGCAGTTCGCCGGTCAGGTCCATCAGCACGCGGTAGTCGGCGTAGGCCTGATAAAACTCGAGCATGGTGAACTCGGGGTTGTGGCGTGTCGAGACACCCTCGTTGCGGAAGTTGCGGTTGATCTCGAAGACGCGCTCCATGCCGCCGGCCACCAGGCGCTTCAGATAGAGCTCCGGGGCGATGCGCAGATAGAGGTCCACGTCTAGCGTGTTGTGATGCGTGACGAACGGGCGTGCGGCGGCGCCGCCGCAGATGCCGTGCATCATGGGCGTCTCCACCTCAACGAAGCCGCGTTCAGTCAACTGCCGCCGCAGCGACGCCACCACCTTGGCGCGCGTCTTGAACGTCTGCTGCACCTCCGGGTTGGAGATCAGGTCCAGGTAGCGCTGGCGGTAGCGGATCTCGACATCTTCCAGACCGTGGTACTTCTCAGGCAGGCCGAGCAGGTTCTTGGAAAGGAAGGTGAGCGACTCGACGTGCAGCGACAGTTCGCCCGTCCGGGTACGGAACAGGTAGCCTTCGGCACCCACGATGTCGCCGAGGTCGAGCAACGCGAATAGTTGATAGTCGCGCTCCGGGACAGCGTCCTTGCGGATGTAGAACTGTAGCCGCGCGCCCTCCTGCTGGACGTGCATGAAGCCGGCCTTGCCCATGCGGCGCACGGTCATCACGCGGCCGGTGACGCGAACGCGCGGTTTGTCAGCCTCCAGTTGTTCAGCGGTCTTGTCGCCATAGGCGGTCAGGATAACTCCCAGCTTGTCGGTGTAATCGAACCGTTGCCCGTAGGGGCGGAAACCGAGAGCGGCGATCTCGCGGATGCGCGCGAACCGCTGATTGAACAATTCCTGTTCGGTGGCCAAGTGGACTCCTTCGAAAGGGGAAAACAACTATTATAATGGGCTATTTGCGTTCTCTCTCCATTGTCATCCCGGCGTACAACGAAGCGCGGCGGCTGCCGGCCACTCTAGAGGCGGTGCGCGCCTACCTGGATGGCCGGGCTTTCGACTTCGCCGAGATTGTGGTTGTCGACGATGGTTCGACTGATGCGACGGCGGAACTGGTGGAGCAAAGCGCCCTGCTGGACGCCCGCATCCGCCTGCTGCGCAACCCCGGTAACCGCGGCAAAGGCTATGCTGTGCGGCACGGGCTGCAAAAGGCGCAGGGCGAGTGGGTGCTGTTCACCGACGCCGATCTGTCGACGCCGATTGTGGATCTTCAGCGGCTGGAACAGGCGGTGGAAGCCGGTTCGGCCGCGGGCGCTATCGGCTCACGGGCGCTGGACCGCGCGCTGGTAGGCAAGCATCAGTCGTTGTTCCGAGAGCTGAGCGGCCGCGCCTTCAACCTGGCCATGCGTCTGGTGACGGGGTTGCCGTATCGCGACACGCAATGCGGCTTCAAGCTACTACGGGCCGACGCGGCACGGGCCGTTTCGACGCGGCAGTTGATTGAAGGCTTCGGCTTTGACGTGGAGATCCTCTTCATCGCCCGCAAGCTGGGCTTCCGGGTGTTGGAGGTGCCGGTGCGCTGGTTCAACGCCGAAGGCACCAAGGTCAGCATCTGGAATGGGATCGCCGCGTTCGGCGATCCCATACGAGTCCGGCTGAACTATTTGCGCGGCCGCTACCGCTAGCTACACGTTGTGGCGCGGGCGGTTGACGCGGGTGTTGTCATCGTCCTGCCGCGGCTCGCCGTCACACTCGATCGCGATGGTGGTGATGGGCGTGTCGGGGGCCTTGGCGGGCAGTCCGGTGAGCTTCAGGCGGAAGTCGTCCTGCTGGAACTTGACGGGTGTACCGCTGACCAGCAGCTTGGCGCCGAGCACCTTGTTCTTCAGCCCGCCGATTGAGACCTCGGAGCCGGGCCAGTACTGAACATGTGCGTAGAGGGTATTGCCGCGGCGTGTGAAGCCGGCAAACATGGAGTGGATGTTCTGGCACGGATCGGTCTGATAGATGGACGAGCCGTTGCGCTTCAGCCAGGCACCGACTTCAGTGAGGATGCGCGTGCTCTCCGGCGGGATGGATCCGTCGCCCGTGGGGCCGATGTTGAGCAGATAGTTGCCGCCCTGCCGTGAGCAACTGATCAGGTTACGCAAGACCTGCTTGGGCGATTTCCAACTGTCGTCGGCGGCCTGGTAGCCCCAGCTATCGTTCATCGTCATGCAGCTTTCCCAGTTGCGGCCCTTGGAGGCGGTGATGTGCTGCTCGGGCGTGTCGAAGTCTTCCGGAATGCCGCTGCGGTTGTTGATGATGATGCCGGGCTGCAGGCCGCGCACCATTTTGTTCATCTCGACGCTCTCCCAGCCAGCGGCGGTGAGCGGCCAGTTGACGTCGTACCAGAGGACGTCGATCTTGCCGTAGTTGGTCATCAATTCGCGGACGTGGGTGTGGATGTAGTCGACGAAGCGGCGGCGGGCGGCCTCGTCGGTCTTGCAGCGGGCGCCATCCGGGTGGTGCCAGTCCATCAGCGAATAGTAGAAGCCGACGCGCAGGCCTTCAGCGCGGGCGGCGTCGACGTATTCCTTGACGAGGTCGCGGCCGGCGGCCTGCTTGGGGGCGCAATAGCTGGTGGTGGCGGTGTTGAAGTGGCAGAAGCCCTCGTGGTGCTTGGTGGTCATCACCATGTACTTCATGCCGGCCTGACGCGCCAGCGCAGCCCAGGCCTTGGCAGGTGCGGGCTTTGGCACGAATTTTTTGGCCAGTTGCTCATACTCGGCCACCGGGATGCCTTCCGTTTCCATGGCCCACTCGTGGCGGCCGAGCACGCTGTACAGTCCCCAGTGGATGAACATGCCAAAGCGGGCCTCGTGCCACCATTGCATGCGGTGCTCACGGTCGGCATCGGCGGGAGTCTGCATGGCGGCGGCTACGGCCGGAGTGGCTGCGGCGAGTTTCAGGCAATCGCGTCGGGAAAAATTTGGGTGTCGCATTGCGGGATTATCTTATCACCGCACGCGGAACGGGGCGGGCTCACGAAATCTGCCGGATGGCGTCCAATTGGGCAGGGGTTGGACCGGGCATGCCGGGTCCGCAAGACGCTTTACAGCGCCTGTGGATTGTCCGCTCCAGCCCCTGTACGGCGTGCGCGCAAGAGTTGGATCAGCACGGGCACCACGGAGACGAGCACGATGCCGATGACCACTTTTTCAAAGTGCGCGCGAACCAGCGGAATGCCGCCCAGCTTGTAGCCGGCCAGGGTCATTGAAGTGACCCAGCCGACACTGCCGAAGACGTTGAAGGAGAGAAAGCGCGGCAGGCCCATGCCCGCCACACCGGCAACGAACGCAGCAAAAGTGCGGATGATGGGAACGAATTGAGCGTAGACGATGGTCTTGCCACCGTGACGCTCGTAAAAGGCCTGCGTGCGTTCAAGGTATTCGCGCCGGAAGACGCGGGAGTTCGGGTTGGCAAACAGGCGCACCCCGATGAAACGTCCCAGCATGTAGCCGGAAGAGTTGCCGGCCAGCGCCGAGATGACCAGTGCGGTCAGGATGGTGGCCAGATTAAGATGCCCGGCACCGGCCACCACGCCAACGGTAAAAAGAAGCGAGTCTCCCGGCAGGAAGAAACCTACCAGGAGACCCGTTTCAGAAAAGACGATGGTGCAGAGCAGGGCATAGCCCCACCAACCGGTGAAGACCGTTGACAGCAGCCCGATGAGCTGTGCCGGGTCGGTCAGCGAGCGCAGGAAACCGATGAAGGCATCTATCATCGGCCGCTAGTGCAGGTAGCTGCCCTGCAGCAGTTTGATGTTCTTCTCGTAGATCTTCAGCTTCTTGCTCTTGATGAGCGTCTGCATGATGCCTTCCTTGAACAACGTGGCGCGCTCCATAGCGCGTTCGCGCTTCAAGCCCTGTTGCATCTCTGAGCGTTGTGCGGCCAGTTGTGTGAGGTCGGCCGGGATCTTTTCGGTCACCTTGAGGATGCAGAAGTCGGTGCCGAAGGCGAACGGACCGGCCAGCTCACCCGCATTCTTCTGGAAGGCGGGCAGCAACATAGTGGCGGAGCCCAGGCCGGCGACGGCGTCGGCGCGGGTGAACGCTTCGGGGGATTTGACTTCAGCGCCGACGGATTTCGCCAAGCCCGCCAAGTCGCCATTCGCGGTGGAAAGCTTCGCAGTGAGAGCCTTCTCAGTCTCCTTCATCTGCGCGGCCACCTTCTCAGTGATGAGCGCCTCACGAAGCTGGCTCTCGACATCCTTCAACGCAGCCGGCCGCGGCGGCGTAATCTTGGTGACGCGTGCTACCGCCAGACGGTCCGCACCCACCTGGATGACGGTGGTGACACCGTTCAGCGGCAGTCTGGATGCCTCGTCATTGAACTGGTCGTTTGTGCCGATGCCCTCGACGGGCTGGCCCTTGGTGAGGTCTTCGGCATTCACCGGAGTGACGCCATTGGCGCGCGCCAGCTTTTCGGCCTCGCCTGCGGACTTCACCAATGCGGCGCGGATCTGGTCGGCCAGCGTCTGCATCTTCTCACGCACTTGCGTTTTGGCGGCTTCGGCGGCGAGCTCACCCTTCACTTCTTCAAACGGACGGACACGCGCCTGTTCGTGCTTATCCACCTTGATGATGTGGTAGCCGTAGACAGTTTTCACCAGCCCGCTCAACTCGCCCGGCTTGAGCGAGAAGGCGGCCTTTTCAAACTCCGGCACGGTCTGGCCGCGCACAACCCAGTCGAGGTCGCCACCCTTGGCGGCCGAGCCCGGATCGTCAGAGTTCTTCTTCGCCAGATCGGCGAAGTTGCCGCCCGACTTCACCTGCTTCAACAGGTCCTCAGCCTTCTTTTCGAGCCGGGCCACTTCGGCGGCCGGCTTGTCCTTGGTCATGATCAGGATGTGGGAAGCATGGACGCGCTCCGGCGTGCGGAAACGCTCGGTGTTGGTTGAGTAGATCCGCTTGAGCTCGGATTCCGGAAGCTGCAACGTGGCGGCCACCTGCTTCTCGTCGATTGGGAAGACAAGGTAGCTGCGCTGTTCGGGCAGCTTGAAATCCGCCTGGCGCTTGGTCCAGGCTTCGTTCACCTCGGCTTGAGTCAGGCTGATCTTCTTTTTCATCTGGTCGCGGCTGACCATGAAGTAAGAGATCTTGATCTTCTCGTTGCGGCGCTTAAACTCGTTCTCCACCTCGGCCGGCGTCACCACCATGCCTTCCAGGGCCATGTTCTGCACCGTGGTGGCGAGTGCGCTGGTGCGCAAGCGCTCTTCAAACTCAGGGATGCTCAGGTTCTGGCGCGAGAGGAATTCGGCGTAAACCTGCTTGCCGACGAACTTGCCGTTTTCGAACAACTGCGGGATGGTGGCCTCCACCATCTCGGCCAGCATCTTGTCGTTCACAGCCAGCCCCATTTCGGAGGCGGCATAGCCGACGGCCTTGGCGGCGGCCATTTCTTCGACGATCTGCGGAATGTAAACAGCCTCGGATCCGGGCGGGACTTTGTCCTTCAGCTCGCTCGAGATGTACTTCCGGACGTCACTTGCCGTCACCTTCTCATCGCCGATTTCGGCCAAGATGGACGGGTCCGAGCCGCTACTGCGGCCCCATCCCCCACCATAGCCAGGCACCAGGGTGATCACCATCGATACGGCGACCAACGTCAGAAGCGCGCCCAGGAGATAGCGCACACTCTTCTCCCGGCTGCGAAACAGGTCAAACATTGCTGTTAACTCCCTTGCGAAGCGAAACTCTCATTATAACCGCTTGGCGGTGCCGAGCCCGCACACCTCGTGCACGGCCCGAACGGCCTTTTCCACGCCCTGCTTGCGCACGACCACAGCGATGGTCAATTCGCTGGATCCCTGCGCAATGGCGATAATATTCACACTCTGCTCGGAGATGGCGGTGAAGATCCGGCCGGCCAGACCGGCGTGGCCCTTCATGCCCTCGCCCACAATCGCCAACAAACCCACGTCTAAGTCTACGTCTATAGGGTGCAGATAGCCGTGCGCCAGTTCGATGGAGAATGTCTCCTCCAGCTTTTCGATCACCGAGGCCAGCTCCGCCGTACGGATCAGAAAACAGAAGTTCTGGCGGTAGCTCGAACTGGTCAGCGCCAGCACCTCGGCGTTGGCCGTGGACAGAGCTTCCAGGCTGCGGGCCATGATTTTGGTGCCGCTCAGCGCCGCACTGGCCGGATCAAGCGTCACCAGCGCCACGTTGGTCATCGAAGTCACTGCGCGCGGGCCTTGCGGGCCTTCACGCGTGGCGGGCACGATACGCGTGCCAGGCGCGTCGAGGTGGAAGCTGTTCTTGCTCCACACCGGAATTTCCTTCTCCATCAGCGGGGCCAATGTGCGTGGATGCAGCACCTTGGCGCCGTTGTAGGCGAGTTCGGCGGCCTCGCGGTAGGTGATCTCGTCAAGCACCTTGGCATGTGAAACCAGCCGCGGGTCGGCCGACATGATGCCATCAACGTCGCTCCAGATCCAGAGCTCACCGGCGTCGAGCACGGCGGCCAGAATGGAGGCCGAGAAGTCGCTGCCACCGCGGCCGAGCGTGGTGGCGCGGCCATCCATGGTGGCGCCGTTAAAGCCGGTAACGAAGGGCAGCGCGCGCGTCTCCAGCATGGGACCCAGCACGCTACGGGCACGCTCACCGGTGGCGTCCATCAGTGGATTGGCGTTGCCAAAAACAGTGTCGGTGACGATCACGTCACGCGCGTTGACGGCGCGAGCGTCCACACCATGCTGCTGCAGGTGGGCCGCAATCAATGTGGCGCTGAGCCGCTCGCCCACGGCGATGGCTTCGTCCACCGAGCGTGGCGGGCGTTCACCGAGCATCAGTACGCCCTGCGCGATGCGTGCGTATTCGTCCAGGATCGTGTCCAGGTGCTCCTGCGTGGTGTCGCGCTTCTCGCCCGAGAGAAGCCCCTCACAGCATTCACGGTGGCGTTCGGCAAGCCTTGCCAGCACGGCCTCAAGGCCTTTTTCATCGCCCGCCTCGGCGCGGCGCAACCCATCCAGCAGCAAATCGGTGACCTTCGACATTGCCGAGACCACGACCACCACGGGACGCGTGGCGTGCGCTTCGCTACAGATGTGGGCCACCGATGCAATGCGCTCGGCCGAGCCCATCGACGTGCCACCAAACTTCATCACCAACAGGTCTTTCACGCTCGCTCCTCAATGACTTTGACCAGCGCGTCGCCGACTTCGGTCTCGCTCATGTGGCTGGTATCAACGTAAACAGCGTCGCCGGCGCGGCGCAACGGCGAATCGGCGCGCGTCATGTCGCGTTCATCGCGTGCGCGCATTTCGCTGAGCGTCTGCTCGTAGTCCACCGTCTGTCCGCGTTTGGCCAGCTCAGCCACGCGACGGCGGGCGCGCTCCTCGGCGCTGGCGTCCAAATAAAACTTTACTGTGGCCTGGGGAAACACGACGGTGCCAATGTCGCGGCCTTCCATGACGATGCTTTCAGCGCGCCCGAAGGCCTGCTGGAGTTCAACCATGGCGCGCCGCACGTCGCTCACGGCGCTAACCTGCGAGGCGCCATCGGAAATCTCCGGCTCGCGAATGGCCAGCGTGACGTCCTCGCCGTCGAGCAGCACTTTGCCATCGCAGGTCAACTCAACGCGCGCAGCCCGCGCCAACGCGGCCAGCCGCGCGGCGTCGGACCAGCCGATACCCGCACGCCGCGCCTTCAGGGCGATGGCACGGTACATTGCGCCGGTGTCGACATAGACAAAGCCCAGGCGGCCCGCCAGACGGCGCGCAACGGTACTTTTGCCCGCGCCAGCGGGCCCATCAATGGCGATTATGGTGTGGCAGGTCAAAACTCTTTATTTTAGTGTACAAGCAAGGAGGGCTGGCACAGAGCCGGGCGCGGCGGATGGAGGGTTGAGTGCTTGTACGGGGAGTTCGCGCAGCCTCGTCTGGCCGGGGCTCCGCCAGTGCGGTTTGGAACCTACCAGGCGGCGGCGTGCTCGTGTAGGATGGTCCGGGTACCTGATATGCGGTTCGGTCTCAATACTCTCCTGTTTAGCTCCGCCTTCGATATGGACCAGCTGGATCTGCTCGCGAAGATCAAAGGCTGGGGATTCGACGGCATCGAGATTGCCCGTTTCTCTTTTGACAATTTTCCGGCGCGTCTGCTGCGCGAGGCTGTGCGCGACGCCGGGCTGGAGGCGACCGTGTGCACGGCGCTTTCCGGCGACCAAAGCCTGGTGTGCGAGGACGAGCCGCGGCGCCGCGCGACGTCCGACTTTCTGCGGTGCGCCATAGAGGCCACGGCCGAGCTGGGCGCGAGCGTGCTGGCCGGGCCGTTTCTGTCGGCGGTCGGCCTGCACACGGGCGCACGGCCGACGGTGGATGAATGGAACCGCGGCGTGGATGAGGTGCGAGCGCTTGGCGACACGCTACGTGGCTGTGACGTGACGCTGGCCATCGAGCCGCTGAACCGCTTCGAAACCTACATGCTGACCACGGCCGACGACGCGGCGCGGTTCACCAACGAAGTGGGCGACCCTTATGCCGGCGTGCTGTTGGATACGTTTCATTCAAACATTGAGGACAAGCACATTGGTGACGCGGTGCGCGTAGTGGGCGCGCGGCTGGCGCACGTTCACACGTGCGAAAACGACCGCGGGGTGCCCGGCACGGGCCACATCGCCTGGGACGAACTGTTCACCGCGCTGGCTGAAGTCGGCTATGACGGCTGGTGTGTGATCGAGAGTTTTGGCGGGCGTGTGCCGGAGATTGCCGCGGCCGCGTCGGTGTGGCGCGACTTCGCTCCGGGGCCCGAGTATTTCGGCGAACAGGGACTGCCGTTCCTGCGCCGGATGGCCGCCAACGCGAATAGGTGAAATTGTTTTAGCCAACCGGCGCCCCCTAGCTTGGCTATGATGGAGGTTGAAGGACCTCTCCCAGGGAGTGTCGTTTTGATTCAAACACCTGTCTGCGCTTTGCTACAGCTTTCCATTTGGGAGCTGGTAGTGGGCGCCTCATTTGTATCCAAGATTGTACTAGCCATTCTGCTGGTGGCATCGCTGCTGAGCTGGACCGCGATATTCGCGAAGTGGAGCCAGTTCCGTGGCGCCGGTGGAGCCAACTCCGCATTTCTGCGCGCATTCCGTAAGTCGCCGAATCTCGATACGGTGGCAGCGGTGGCGGAGCAGTACCGCCAGGCGCCGGTGGCAGGCGTCTTTGATTTCGGCTACCAGGAAGTGCGGCGCCAGGCTGCAAACGGTGGCTTCAAAAACAAAGTGTCGCTGGAGCGCTCACTGCAAATTGGCGTGAGCGAGGAAGTGACGCGGCTGGAGCGCGGCATGTCCGCGCTGGCGACGACGGCGACGGTTTCACCGTTCGTCGGGCTGTTCGGCACGGTGCTGGGCATCATTGACGCTTTCCAGGGTTTGGGCTCGGCCGGCTCGGCCAGCCTGCGGGCCGTTGCGCCGGGCATCAGCGAAGCGTTGATCGCCACGGCTGCCGGTCTGGCCGCCGCCATCCCCGCGGCGGTGGCCTTCAACGTCTTTCAGCACTCGATACGAGAGCAGGCGGCGAGGATGGACGATTTCTCGCTCGAGTTTCTCAATCTGACCGAACGGCATTTCGGAGAGTAAGCGGCCGTGGCCTATTCCTCCTACAGTTCCCGTCGCCGCGGCAACGGCGGCGCCCTGGCCGAGATCAACATCATTCCGCTGGTGGACGTTGTGCTGGTGTTGCTGGTGATCTTCATGCTCACCGCACACGTGATGGAGTTCGGCCTGGAAGTCAATGTTCCCAAGGTCAATCAGACCAAGGACAGCACGCAGGAGTTGCCGGTGGTGTCGATCAGCAAGAGCGGCGAGCTCTATCTGAACGAGAAGGCGGTGAACATCCACGAGCTGGGCGATGTGTTCAAGGCCCGTTTCCCGAACGCCAAGTCGGTTTACGTGCGGGCCGATGCGCAAACGATTTACGATCCGATTGCGCAAGTGGTAAGCGTGCTGGGCGAGGCGGGGCTGGACGTGAAGCTGGTGACACAGCCGGACGATTCAGGCAGGAAATAACGCCTCATGACGCCAGCGCCACAGGCCGGGGTACTCGATGAGCGCGACTCGCTGAAGCGCCCGTTTACCTTTTCCCTGGGGCTGCATCTGGGCGTGGCCGCGGCGCTGACGCTGGCGACGGTGGCGGGCGTCGGCAAACACGAACAGTGGGGCGATCCGAATTCGCGCGGTGGTGGCGGGGCATTCAGTGTCACGGCGGTGCACAGTATTCAACTGCCGGGCCGGACGGGCCCGCTGAATCGGGTGGCTAGTGATACTGAAAGCTCAATTCCGGAACCGGTTGAGAAGGAGACGCGTCAAAAGACCAGCGTGAAGGAACGCGAGGACGGCGTTCCGCTAAAGTCCAAAGCGAAACGCCGCGTCTCCACGGAAGAACATTGGCAACCTTCCCGGCGCGATTATCGCGCCTACGATCCGAATCAGGTATACAGCCGGGGCGGCCAAGCGGCCACTTCCCCGTTGTTCGGCCAGGCGCCGGGCTCGGGTGGGGTGGGCGTGGGCAACGGCGCGCCATTTGGGACGCGCTTTGGCGCCTACGCCGTGCTACTGCGCGACCGTGTGGCGCAGCATTGGCGCACCGAACAGGTGGATGCGCGCATACGCACGCTGCCGCCGGCTGTTGTGCAGTTCGAAATCATGCGCGACGGGCGCGTGCGCAGCGTGCGTGTGGTGCAATCCAGCGGCAACGTGGCGCTGGACTATTCGGCGCAGCGCGCCATTACCGAAGCCTCACCACTGCCGGCGCTGCCGGCCGGCTACTCCGGCAACTCCGCTATCATCGAATTCTGGTTTGAGTTGAAGCGATGAAACCCCTCTCACTTCTTATTCTCGCAAGCTTCACCGGCATGGCCTTTGGCCAGAACACTCCTGACTTGAAGATTGTCCTCTCCGGCGGCAAGCCGCCGACTATTGCACTGCCTGACATGCGCGGCGCAGGTGGCGCCAGCGCGCTGATGGACACTTTCAATAAGGTGGTCTACAACGACGTTAATGGATCCGGGCTGTTGAAGGTGGCGGCGAAGAGCTTCTACCCAATGAATCCGCCACAGCAGGATACCGACCTGCGCGCCGGCTCCAACTGCCAGGGGCGCTGTCTGGCGGACTGGAGCGCGGCACCGCTGGGAGCCGATTGGGTGGGGTTCGGTTACGCGGCGGAGCAGAACGGCCAACTGGTGGTCTACGGGAATCTTTATAACACCGCGATTCCGGATCTGACCGGCGCGAAGGCGTTCCGCAAGGTCTATATGGGTGAATTGAAAGAAGACGGCGCGCGGCTGCTGGGACACCAGTACGCAGCCGATCTGTTGAAGCAGTTCGGCGCCGAATCGCTGGCCGGCACAAAAATCTATTTCGTCAGCGACCGCACGGGGCATAAAGAGATCTGGGTAATGGATCATGACGGCGCCAATCAGCGCCAGATCACGCGCTTTGGCTCGATCACCACTATGCCTTCAGTGTCGCCGGATGGACGCCGCGTGGCATTTACTACGTATGCCGACGGCTCGCCGCGCATCAAGTTGTATTCGGCTGAGACGGGGCGCTACGTGCCATTTCGCAATCTCAATGCGCCGATCAACGCGCAGGCCAGTTTTACGCCGGACGGGCAGAAGATGCTGTTCTGCTCTTCGGTGGACGGCTACATGCAGATCTACTCCGCTAATCCGGACGGGACCAGCCCGCGACGGATCAGCAACCGCCGTGCGATTGAGGCCGAACCGAAGGTCAATCCGAAGAACGGCAGCGACCTGGTGTTCGTGAGCGGGCGCGGCGGGCTCCAACAAATCTATAGAATGAATATGGACGGTGCGGACGCCGAACGGCTGACCACGGGTGAGGGGGAGGCCTCGAACCCCGCCTGGAGCCCGAACGGGCAGTTTATCGCGTTCGCCTGGACTCGCGGATTCGCTCCCGGCAACTGGAACGTCTTTATCATGGACGTGGCCACCCGGGAGACGGTGCAGTTAACGCACGGGGAAGGAAGAAATGAGAACCCGACATGGGCGCCCGACGGGCGCCACTTGGTTTTCTCATCCAATCGCAATGGTAAGCGCAGCCAGATATATACGATGCTGGCCAACGGGACCGAGGTCACCCCACTCACCAGCACCGGCAACAATTGGATGCCGGTGTGGAGCCGCTAGATGCGCCGAAAGAACGAATTCGAAATTGTTTGTCTGAAGATCGAGGAGGCCCATCGCCAATCATGAAACTGAAGACTCTATTGATGATGCTCGCTGCGGTGCTGTTGCTGTTCGCCGTCACGGGCTGTAAGAAAAAGCAGCCGGCTCCGCCACCGCCGCCGCCGCCGGCGCCCGTAGCACCGGCTCCGAAACCGGCCGCGGTGGTAAACCGTTTCACGGCCGAACCGTCCACGATTACGCGTGGTGAGAGCGCCACGTTGAGTTGGGATGTCGCGAATGCGACGTCCGTGACGATCGACAACGGCATTGGGACCGTTGCGCCGAAGGGCACCTACAAGGTGTCGCCGTCTTCCAACACCACCTACCGGCTGAACGCCAAGGGTGAAGGTGGAGACGCTGTGGCTTCGGCCAGCGTGAATGTCACCACGCCGCCTCCGCCTCCGCCGCCGGCTCCGGCTCCGAAGGCTTCACTGAGCGATCGTCTGGCGAAGGACGTTCAGGACGTTTACTTCGACTACGACAAGAGCGAAGTGCGTGAGGACGCTCGTGCGGCATTGCAGCGCTCGGGCGACGCCATCAAGGCCATTCTGTCCGACTTCCCGTCCGCTGTCATTTCAATTGAAGGCAATTGCGACGAGCGTGGTTCGGCTGAATACAACATGGGTCTTGGCGAGCGCCGTTCGACGTCCGTCAAGGAGTTCCTCTCCCAGATGGGCGTTCCCGCCGACCGGCTGAAGACCATCAGCTACGGCAAGGAAAAGCAGGTCTGCTCGGAGTCGAACGAGAGCTGCTGGCAGAAGAACCGCCGCGCCCATTTCTCGGGTGTGGAATAGACGTTAGTCCGAACAGGGGCCGGCCGAGCGCCGGCCCCGTTTTTGTGAGGGAGAGACAATCGCATGCGTCTGAAATGGCTTCCCGTTGTCCTGGCGTGCGCACTGCCAATAGCCGCGCCGGCACAGAAGAAGGAGATGGTTGAGCTGGGCCGCGATCTTGCGCTGCTGCAGGAAGAGGTCCGGACGATGAACCGGGCGCAAAACGACCGTCTGGGCTCGATTGAAGCCACGCTCAAGGCTATGCGGGACGATCTTGCCGCGACGCGGCGATCGGTGACGGTGCTGGATAGCGGATTGAGAGACCGGCTGGAGAAGTCGATGGTCGCTCCGCTTTCAGGCATCAGCAGCAAAGTCGACAATATGTCGCAGGATTTTGGTTATGTGCGCGAGTCGGTGGCCGAAGTGAATTCGCGTCTGGGCAAGCTGGACCAGCGGATCGCGGACCTGGAAAACACGATTCGTACGATGCAAGCGCCGGCGGCGCCGCCTACGGCCCCAACTGGCGGACCGGCTGCGGCCAGTTCGGCACCACCCGCTGGCGTGTCGGCCAAGAGTTTGTATGAAGGTGCGCTGCGCGACAAAATGGGCGGTAACTCAGATCTGGCATTGAAAGGATTCGGCGATTATCTGACATGGTTCGGTGACACCGAATACGCGCCCAACGCGCAGTACTACATTGGCGAAATTCAGTTCAACCAGAAGCAGTACGATGAAGCGCTGGCATCGTTCGACAAGGTATTGCAGGCCTACACGAAGAACCCCAAGACGAACGACGCACGCCTGATGAAGGCCCGCGCACTGGTGAAGCTGGACCGCCGCGCCGACGCTGAAAAGGAATTCCGCGCCATCATTGATACGGCTCCGTCCAGCGATGCCGCCACGCGCGCCCGGTCTGAGCTGCGCGCGCTGACGCCGGCAGGCCGCACGACGCGGCGCAGGTAGGCTGCCAATGACGCCGGAGCCCCCCGTTGCGCTGAACCGGCACTTGGAACTGGACCTGTTGCGTCCGGCCTTGGCGGGCGCGCAACTGAGTGAGGGATGCCGCGATGCGATGGCCGCCGGGCTGGCGGCCGTGTTGGTTCCCCCCTGTGACGCCGGCGAAGCCGCCCGGCTGCTGGAAGGCTCACCCGTTGAATTAGCCGCAGCCGTGGCCGCCCCGTACGGCTGGGCATCTACCGCTACAAAACTCTACGAGACGCGCGATCTGGCGCGCCGCGGTGTGCGTGAAGTTCACGTCTGGCTGAACCTCGGACAACTGGTGGAGCGGCGCTTCCAAGCGGTAGAGATGGAAGTGCTGCAACTGGCGCGCGCGGCTCACGAGTCCGGAGCGCGGTTGCGCGTCAGGATCAACGAAACCCGGCTGGACCGTACGCTGCTGGTGATTGCCACGCGCATAGCCAAACGTGGCGAGGCCGACAGCGCCAGTTGCGAGAATGTGGCGTCGCTGGCCGACGTTTTGGCCGTGTCGAAAGGGCAGATTGAGGTAGCACTGGGCTGCGCCGTAAGCGGCGCTGAGGCGCTTCAGGCCGTGCAAGCGGGCGCCGTGCGGATTGGAGCGGCCGCCGCTGCCGCTATGGCGGCAGACTGGCAGGCCCGCCTGGAGAACGGGCCGGAAGTGATATCCTCTGGAGAACAGTAACGGCCCATGACTCTTCGTTCTTCCCTTCCACGCATCTGCATTGCCCTTGGGCTGCCGGATGCGGATAAGCTGATGGATCACGCCCGGCGTGAAGCCGAGGCCGGTGAGCGGTTCCTTGAATTCAGACTGGATTATTTAAGCCGGCCCACCGACGGTCTGCGTGTGATTGAAGAGTTTCTGAAGCTCTATCCGGACGCGACGCTGCTGGCCACCTGCCGGCGGCATCAGAACCACGGGCGCTTCAACGGATCGATCGACGAACAGTACCGCATTTTGGACGCGGCCATTACGGCTGGAGCACGCGCGGTCGACATTGAGATCGAAAGCGCCGAAATGCCGCTGACGCACCGCAACATTACCGAGGGCCGCGCGATGTTGGTGGTCAGCTACCACAACTTTGACGGTACGCCGGCGCTGGAGCCGCTGATGCGGCGCATGCTGAAGGTGCCAGCCGACGCCTACAAAGTAGTGACCACGGCGCGCAAGCCGAGCGATAACGTGCGGGTACTGCAACTGGCCAAGGCGTACCCGAAGACGCCGCTGATTCTGCTGGCAATGAGCGAGACAGGGTTCCCCACGCGTGTACTGTCACCCATCATGGGCTGCATTTACACCTACGCTGCGCCGTCGGCCACCGAGGGCACCGCGGCCGGGCAGGTGACGGCGCGAACATTGCGCCAGATGTACCGCATCGACCGGCTGGCGAAAGAGCCGAAGGTGTTCGGCGTGATTGCCGATCCGGTGCGGCACTCCATCTCTCCGGCTGTCCACAATCGTGGGTTGCAGGCCAAACGGATTCCGGCACTGTACTTGCCGTTCCTTGTGAGCTCGCTGCAACTGAAGGATTTTTTCTTGCTGGCCGGACAGTTGCCGCTGAGCGGCTTCAGCGTCACCATTCCGCACAAGCAGCGCATTCTGCGCTATCTGGATTCGGTGGATGCGCTGTCGCGGCGCATCGGCGCGGTGAATACGGTATTCCGCAAGGCAGGGCGTTGGCACGGCACGAATACCGACGCCGAGGGCGTGCGTCTGCCGCTTGAAAAACGTCTGCGGCTGAACAAAGCTCAGGTGCTGGTAGTGGGCAATGGCGGCTCGGCGCGGTCGGCCGCATTTACGCTAGCCGCGGCCGGGGCGAAAGTTTCGGTTACGGGGCGCAATGCGGACCGCGTGCGCGCGCTGGCCAAGATGTGCGGCGGCGAGGCGATACTGGCGGACCAGATGACCGGCCGGTATTTCGATGTGCTGGTGCACGCCACGCCGCTGGGTATGTGGCCGAATGTCGATTCGTGCTACTTTGACGGCGACGTGCCGGCCGACGTGGTGTTCGACCTGGTCTACACGCCGCGCGAGACCGAGTTGCTGAAGCGCTCGGCAGCACAGGGCAAGACCATTATCCAGGGGTTGGAGATGTTTCTCGAACAGGCGGCGAGACAATTCCAACTGTTCACCGGCGAGAATGCCCCGCGCGCGGCCATGGAACGCGCCGCAATTGAAGCGCTGAGCGAACAGAAGGCGGCGACGGATCATTATGAAAGGCAGGGGTGCTGACGGGATGGCTGTAGAGAAAGTGACGCGGCGTACGTGGACGGCCCTGGTGGCCGGAACGGCGGCGCGTTTGAACGCCGGCCAGGCCCCGCGGCCGAACGACGAGTTGCGGCGCGCTGCGGAGGTGGTCAGTAAGGTCAATCTGGCGCGCGCTACGCCGCCGGCATTCCGTTTCGATCCGCGGTGAACGCCATGCCGGGTTGGAACGACAGCTTTTTCGCCTTGACGGTGGCCGGACTGAGCCGCCGACTGAGAGCGCGCGAGTTCACTGATGCGGACATGCTGCGCGCCTTCGCTAAACGTGTCGAGGAGCGCGGTGCTTCCTTTGTCGCGGTGAGCCTGCGCGGCGACGCCATCTCGGACGCCAAGATGGTGGATCGTGAGCTGCGCTCCGGACGCACGCGCGGGCCGCTGCAAGGTATCCCGTTCGGCGTGAGCGACCTGATTAGCGTTGCCAATCAACCGACGGCCTACGGCTCGAAACATTTTGCCCGGCAGGTGTTTTCTAACGACGCGGTGGTTGTGGAGCGGTTGCAGCGTGCGCGCGCCATCGCCATTGCCAAGCTGGTGACCGGCGAGCTGGGCTCGGCCGAGTCGGGAGTTGGCGAGGCTGTCGCCACCGGTGCGCTGCCGGTTGCGATTGGCGTGGACAGTGCCGGTGTGTTGCTGGCCGATTGCGTGCGGCGCGGTGTTGTGGCGCTGGTGACCACCACGGGACTGGTTAGCCGCTCCGGCATCGCCGCGGTCACCTGGACACTGGACCGGGTGGCGATTGTGACGCGGGCCTCCGACGATTGTGGGCACGTGCTGGCCGCCGCAGCCGGTGACGATGGTTCTGACCCGCTCGCGCTGGGCAAGGGGTTTCACTACGCTCCGCAATTCACGCGGCCGGTGGCCGAGCTGAGCATCACTGTGATCGGTGGCGGCGCCGCGGCTGGAATCCCGTCGCGACTGGGCACGCGCGGGGCGGCAGCGGCATGGACTGACCTGCCTTCGATCGAAGTCGCGCGGGTGATTGCTGACGCCGAAGGCGCCTCTACCTTTGACGATCTGGCGGGCGGTGGCCACTATGAGGCAGTGACGGATCGCGCGCTGGCGGAACGTCTGGAGGCCGGGGCAAATCTACGGACAGTCGATTACCTGCGTGCGATGCGGGTCCGCCGGCTGGTTGGAGAATATTTTGCCGGTCTCTTCCGCGATGCTGACGCAATTGTCTGTGAGGCGCGTGGGCCTTTGGGTAATAGTACTATCGCGGCGGCAGCGTTAGCCGGTCTTCCTGTACTGTTGCTGCCGGCGCCGGCCGGGAACGCCCGGTCTGAGCCGATATTATTGATAGGAAAGCCCTTGGGGGAGAACGTTTTGCTTAAGCTAGGGACTGCCTATGAGGGTCCGAAGGTGAGCTGACTCTTAGTACAGTCCTAGGACGAGTAGGCCCGTTTGCCTCGTAATTTGAACAAATTAAGGTGGATCATAGTAGGGAATTGTCCAAGAATGTAAACATGAGTTATCAGGCGGCAGCGCCCGGTTCCCGGAAAGGGTTGCTGAGCGGTGGGATGTTCGAGTCCCGTCTGGCAGAATCGATTTCCCGTTCAACTGGGACGCCGTTCGCCGTGCTCGTGTTTGGACTGAATCGCTTCCGGAGAGTGAACCACCTATTGGGCTACGGGGCCGGCGATCGCGCATTGGCACTGGTGGCGCGGCGGCTGAAACACTGGCTGCCTGCCAAGGCCTTGGCGTGCCATTTGGGTGGAGACGAATTCGCAGTGGTGGCCCGAGTGCGGGGTGAGCGTGAAGCGAGGCAGTTAGCCGAACAGGTGATTCAACTGCTGGACAAACCCATCTCGGTGGACTGCCACGAGTTTCAATTTACGGCCAGCCTGGGACTTAGCCTTTATCCGGCCGACGGTGCAACGCCGGGTCTGCTGCTGCGCCGCGCCGCGGCCGCTATGCAGCAAGCCAAACACTGCGGTGGCAACGCGATAGAACGGAATAACGGCGGCGAGCGGCTTTACGCCGAGGAGCGTTTCCGGTTGGAGCAGGCACTGCGTCTGGCGATGTTGCATGACGAGTTGTCGCTGCGCTACCAGCCACAGGTGGACCGCCGCGGCGTGCTGAAAGCCGTCGAGGCGCTGATTGAGTGGAACTCGGCCGAGCTCGGAAGAGTTGAAACCGAAACCTTCATTCGGCTGGCGGAGGAAACCGGTGCAATTCTCGAAATCGGCACGTGGGTACTCGACCGCGCCTGCCGCCAACTGGCTGAGTGGCACCGTTCGGGCTATGATGCGCCGCGAGTGGCGGTGAACGTCTCACCCCAGCAGTTTTCCAGCCCGGTTTTTGTCGATATGGTCCGCCAGACGATTGAGCGGAATGGCATTGAGGGGCGCCTCCTGGAGTTGGAGATCACGGAGCGCTCAATTCTACGCGACGTGGCCGAATCGGCTCGCCGCATGGAAGAGTTGCGAGCGCTGGGCGTGCGGATTGCGGTGGACGACTTCGGCGTTGGCTATTCGCCGCTCAGTTACTTGCATACCTTGCCGCTGGACGTTGTGAAGGTGGACCGCTCCTTCATCCGGCAGATCACGAAGCCCTGCGGTAGTCTTCCCGTGGTGCATACCATTACCGTGCTGGCGCACCATCGCGGGTTGGAGGTGGTGGCGGAGGGCGTGGAGACTGAAGGTGAGCTCGAACTGGTGCGCGCCGCGCGCTGCGACTTGGTGCAGGGCTATCTGATCGGCCTGCCAATGAGCGCCGTGGATTTGGCAGGGCTCATGGCCGCGCCCGAGCGTCTGGCCGTGCATACGCAGGCCCGCGCCGCGTCCAGCTACTAGCCCGTATCCGGGCACGCTGCGTCCCATAACCGGACACGGGCGGTTTTCACGGCGCGCTTCAAGTATCCAATAAATCGCGTAGAATGAGCGGGATGGCAGCGTGCGCCCAGACTGGCCCGCGGACTGCCCAAGAGAATGCGGAGAGTCAGCATATGGATGTTCCACGCGAAGGCGCGAGACGGCAGAGAATCATTCGACGGACGATTTTCGGGGTCATCATAGTGGGCTCCATTCCGCTGATCACTTTTGCCCTGGCGCGGCTGAAGCCGGCCGCGCCGTCGGTGGAAAGCGGCACGCTCTGGACCGATACGGTGAAACGCGGGCCGATGCTGCGGCAGGTGCGCGGCCTGGGTACGCTGGTGCCGGAAGAGATTCTGTGGATTCCTGCTATCAATGAGGGCCGCGTGGAGAAGATTGTGCTGCGGCCCGGCGCGAAGGTGGAACCCAAGACCGTTCTGATGGTGCTGTCCAATCCGCAGCTACAGTTGGATGCCGAGGATTTCAAGTGGCAGGTCAAGGCGGCGGAAGCCACCTACAAGGATTTACAGGTGAAGCTCGACACGGCCAAGCTCGACATGCGCTCTACCGTGGCGCGCACCGAAAGCGAGCATGTGCAGAACAAGCTGAAGGCGGAGCGCGACGCCGAACTGGGCAAGGAAGGGTTGCTGCCCGATCTGACGGTGAAGCTGTCGCAGGCCGCGAATGAAGAAGCAGCCAAGCGGCTGGAGCTTGACCGTAAGCGGCTGGAGATCAGCTCCACGTCGGCCGAGGCGCAGTTGGCGGCGCAGCGTGTGCAGATTGAAAAACTGCGAGCCGCCTATGAGCTGAAACGCAAGCAGGTGGAGGGCCTGACCATTCGCGCGGGCACGCATGGCGTGTTGCAGCAGCTGCCGGTGGAGGTTGGCCAGCAACTTGCGCCGGGAACGATTCTGGCCAAGGTGGCGCAGCCGGAGAAGCTGAAGGCGGAGATCAAGATCCCGGAAACGCAGGCCAAGGATGTGCTAATCGGCCAAGTGGCTGAGGTGGACACGCACAACGGCGTGATTGCTGGCCATGTTTCGCGTATCGATCCGGCCGCGGTGAACGGCAATGTGACGGTGGACATCCGGCTGGAAGGCGCACTGCCCAGCGGCGCGCGTCCAGACCTGAGTGTTGATGGAACTGTGGAACTGGAGCGCCTTTCAAACGTACTGTACGTGCAGAGGCCTGTTTTCGGCCAACCGAACAGCCTGATCGGACTGTTCAAGGTGTCGCCGGACGGCAAGGAGGCGACGCGCGTTCAGGTACGCATTGGACGCGTCAGCGTCCAAACAGTGGAAATTCTGGACGGGTTGAAGGTGGGCGACAAAGTGGTGCTGTCGGATATGTCCGCCTGGGACGGTCACGACCGCCTGCGCCTGAATTAAAGGAGCCAGCACGAGCGAGTATGAGCGAGCAGACGATGATTCAGTTGGACGGCGTGACCAAGGTGTTCACCACCGAGGATGTAGAAACACATGCGCTGTCCGGTATTCACCTCGAGATCATGCGCGGCGAGTATGTCTCTATCGCCGGGCCGTCGGGCTGCGGTAAGTCGACGCTACTGGCCATTTTGGGCCTGCTCGATTCGCCTTCGGGCGGCGAGTACACGCTGAACGGGCAGCCGGTGGCCAATCTGAAGCTGGGCGAGCGGGCTCGCATCCGCAACCGCGAAATCGGCTTTATCTTCCAGGCGTTCAACCTGATTGGCGATCTGACGGTTTACGAAAACGTTGAACTGCCGCTCACCTATCGCGGAATGGGCTCAGCCGAGCGGAAAAAGCGGGTGCACGAGGCGCTGGAGCGCGTCGGCATGGGACACCGTGTAAAACATTATCCGTCGCAACTGTCGGGCGGCCAGCAGCAGAGGGTGGCTGTAGCGCGCGCGCTGGTGGGTAGCCCGTCCATCCTGCTGGCGGACGAGCCGACCGGTAACCTCGATTCGGCCAACGGCGAAAGCGTGATGGAACTGATGCGCGAGCTGCATCGCGGCGGCGCCACCATCTGCATGGTGACGCACGATCCGCGCTATGCCGAGCTGGCCGACCGCTCCATCCACCTGTTCGACGGCCGGATCATCGACGAACAATCGGCAGCGGTGGAGTGATGGAACGGCTACTACGCGAAAATCCGGATATTGTGGCGCTGGCCGCGTTGATTGTCTGGCTGCTCAACGGGTCTTCAATCACGATCTGCGTTTGAGCGGAGGCGAGTCATGGGAAGTGAAGTCGGCCATGCGTTCCGGCGGCTGCTGAAGACGCCGTCGTCCACGGCGGTGGCTATTCTGGCTTTGTCGCTTGGCATCGGCTTTGTCACCGTGACCTACTCGGTGGCCGACGTGCTGCTCTACCGGCCGCTGCCGGTGGAGGGGCTCGATCAGGTGGTGATGATCCACGGCCGCATGCGCGAGACGGGCCGACCCTGGTACAGCATGAGCGGCGCGGATTTTGCCGAGTGGCAACGCTCGGCGCGCACAGTGGAAAAGCTGGCACTCACGCGTGGCTACGATGCTACGTTGACCGGTGCGGGAGACCCGCTGGCGGTGCGTGGTTGCCGTGTTACGGCGAGCTTCTTCGATGCCATCCGCATGCCGCTGGAGTTGGGCCGGGCGTTCACACCTGCCGAGGAGAAGGCTGGCGACGAGCGTGTGGCAGTTGTCGCTTACCGCCTTTGGAAGCGCCAGTTCGGCGGCGACCCAGCGGTGGTGGGCCGCGAAATTGAGCTGAACGGCCGGCGCGTGCGCGTGGTGGGCGTGGCGCGCGAAGGCTTTGCCTATCCGGCGCCGAGCGATTTGTGGACACCGCTGGTGCTGGCCCCGGACGCTCTACAGAACGATGCGAACTTCTACCTGCGCTCGATTGCCCGGCTACGGCCGGGCGTCGGGCTGGGTGAGGCGCGCGCCGAATTGCAGGCCATCGGCGAGCGCATGTCGGCGCGCTATCCGTCGTCGCACGGCAAGGTGTCGACCGACGTTTCGCTGGTGCGCGAGGTCATCTCCGGTAACTTGATGCCACCCTACATGCGTCTGGCCATCGGTTCAGCGCTGCTATTGCTGCTGGTGGCGTGCGCGAATGTTTCGGGGCTGCAACTGGCGCGGGTGCTCAGCCGTGCGCATGAGTTTTCCATCCGCAGTGCGCTGGGCGCGTCGCGCGGCAACCTGCTGGCCCAGGTTGTGATTGAGGCGTTGATCATCGCGGCAGCCGGCGCGGCGCTGGGTGCGCTGATGGCGTCGTGGATTCTGGATGTGACCCGCGCAACACTGCCGGCCGAAACGCAACGCCACCTGCCGGCGTGGTACCGGCTGGGGTTGAACGGATATGTGGTGGCGTGGACGGCACTGACCGCCGCGTTGGCCGGGCTCTTTTCGGCGGCTGCTCCCGGCTGGTGGTTGAGCCGCTCGCGCGCGTTGGCGGCCGGTTTGCACGAGGTGGGCCGCACCGCGACGGGTAGCCGCGGGCGACTGCGTATGGCGCTGGTGGCGATGCAGGCCGCATTCGCATTGGTGCTGCTGGTGGGTGCCGGCCTGATGGCGCGCGGTTTTGAGCGCGTTCGTCATCTTGATCTGCGAGCCGACCTGGATCATACGCTCACCTTCCGTGTCGTGTTGCCGCGTGAGCGCTATGAAGGTCACGCCGCAGTGGCCCGCTTTGAGAACACGTTGATCGAGAAACTTCGCGTCATGCCGGGAGTTGCCGGCGTCGCGCTGGCCAGTACGCTGCCTGGCGCTGACGCCGGAACGCAATGGGCGCCGCTGAATATCGTAGGCCGGCCGGCCGAGCCTGGTGCGCCGCGGCGGGAAGTACAGGTGGAGGCGGTCTCGCGTAGTTTCTTCGCTGAGCAGGGCGCTGGCGCGGTGGAAGGCCGACTGTTTGCCGAGACAGAAAGCGATCAGACGCCCCCGGTGTTGCTGGTGAATCAGAGTTTCGCGCGGCGCTACTTCGCCGGGCGTTCGGCATTGGGGGAACGGTTGGATCTGGGCGACGGCCGGCCGCGCGAAATCGTGGGTGTGGTCAACGACTTGCTCTACGACGTGACGCAACGCGAACCGGCTCCGGTGGTCTATCAGTCCTATCAGCAGGCCGGCTGGGGCGGCTTTGACGTGGCTGTGCGCGCGCGTGGCAATGCGCTTGAATTGGCTCCCGCGGTGCGCGGTGTGGTGCGTTCCATTGATCCACGTCAGCCCGTGTTGCGCATGGGCTCTTACCGTCAGTTGCTGGATGATACGACGGCGGGTATTGCCGCACTGGCCCGGATGCTGACGCAGCTCGCGATTGTGGGTGCACTGCTGGCAATGGTTGGCATCTATGCGCAAATGAGCTGGCAGGTGAATGAGCGGCGGCGCGAAATCGGCGTGCGTATGGCGCTGGGCGCCAGCCAAGCCGGCATCCTGTGGGCTGCGTTGCGCCGGTCGGCAGTCACGCTCGGCATCGGTATTGCTGTTGGTCTGCCGGCGGCCTATGCCGGCGCACGCTTGCTCGCCAGCCTGCTGTTCGGTGTACGCTCGGACGAGGTGTTAGCCTGTCTGCTGATGCCGCTGGTGCTGGTGGCGCTGGCGGCCCTGGCCTCGCTGGGGCCGGCGCGGAGCGCCGCGCGCATCGACCCGGTGGAGGCGCTACGGCACGAATAAACGACAATGATTTCTCTGAAAAACATCGAAAAATTCTACCAGCAGGGACCGGACCGCTTCTACGTCCTGCGCCGTGTTTCGTTGGATATTCAAGCCGGTGACTTCATCGCCATCATGGGGCCGTCCGGAGCCGGAAAATCGACGTTACTGCACGTGCTGGGTATGCACGATGCGGCCTGGACGGGCGAATATTACCTTCTGGACCACGCCATCCACAAGCTGGACCGTAAGAAAAGGATGGAGATTTACAAGCGCTATTTCGGCTTTGTGTTCCAAAGCTATCACCTGCTGGACGATCTCACGGTAGCCGAAAACCTGGACGTTCCGCTCAGCTACCGCGACATGAAGAAGTCCGACCGGCAGGCGCTGGTGGCCGATGTGCTGGACCGCTTCCAGATTGTTGGCAAGAAGGATCTGTATCCGTCGCAACTGTCCGGCGGGCAGCAGCAACTAGTGGGCGTAGCGCGCGCCATGATCGCCAATCCGGCCATCATTCTGGCCGACGAGCCCACGGGCAACTTGCACAGCTCACAGGGCATCGAGATCATGGAGATGTTCAAGAAACTGAACGAGGCTGGCACGACCATTGTGATGGTGACACACTCAGAGACGAACGCCGCTTACGCGCACCGCATTGTGCGCCTGGCTGACGGCTGGCTGGAGAGCGCGACGGCATGAGTGCGCGTACGGACCAGCCGCGCCTGCTGGTGGCCGACGACCAGGAAGACGTGCTGGCCGCGCTGCGGCTACTGTTGAAGCCCGAAGGCTATGCGCTTGATACGGCTACCAGCCCGCAGGCCGTGATTGCGGCGCTGGAACGGCGCGAGTACGACCTGCTGGTGGCCGACCTCAATTACACGCGGGATACGACGTCCGGCGAAGAGGGGCTGGAGCTGATTGCGCGCGTGCGCCAGATTGATCCGGCTTTGGGCGTGGTGGTGATGACGGCGTGGGGCAGCGTGGAGCTGGCCGTGGAGGCGATGCGCCGTGGCGCGAAGGATTTCGTACAGAAGCCGTGGGATAACGCACGCCTGCTCACCATCATCAAAACGCAATTGGAGCTGGGTTCTGCGCTGAAGCGTGGTGCACGGCTGGAAGCGGAAAACCGGTTGCTGGCCGGAGACGGCAGGCCGGTGATGATAGCTACGGCGCCGTCCATGCGGCCGGTGATCGACCTGATTGAACGCGTCGGCCCATCTGATGCCAACATCCTGATCACCGGCGAGCCCGGAACGGGCAAGGAAGTGGTGGCGCGCACGCTGCACGCGGTCGGTGGCCGCGCGGCGCGCCCGATGGTGACGGTGAATATGGGCGGGTTGGCTGAGGGCATCTTTGAGAGTGAGCTGTTTGGCCACGTCAAGGGCGCGTTCACCGACGCGAAGTCCGACCGCGTCGGCCGCTTTGAAATGGCCGACGGCGCAACCATCTTCCTCGACGAGATCGCCAATCTGCCGTTTAACCTGCAAGCCAAGCTGCTGCGCGTGCTGGAAACGGGCGAGATGGAGCGGGTCGGCTCTTCGCGCACACGCCAGGTGGACGCCCGCGTCATCTCGGCCACCAACGCCAACTTGCATGAGGAGGTGGCGCAAGGCCGGTTCCGGCAGGATCTGCTGTTCCGTCTGAATACCATCGAAATCCACTTGCCACCGTTGCGCGAGCGGCGTGAGGACATTCCGGCGCTGGCCGCACATGCGTTGGCGCGCGTGGCCCGCCGTTACCGCAAGCCGGTGACGGGCTTTGACGCCGCGGCGCTGGCCGCGCTGACCGAATACGCCTGGCCCGGCAATGTGCGCGAGTTGAGTCATGTGGTGGAACGTGCCGTGTTGATGGCGCGCGGTGAAACCGTCGCGGTGGCCGATATGGCGCTGCGCGAGACGCATGAATCGCGTGGACGCCTGGAGGAGATGAGCCTTGAAGAGGTGGAGGCGTTTCTCATCCGCAAGGCGCTTTCGCGCTATTCGGGTAATGTCAGCCAAGCCGCCGGAGCGTTGGGCCTCAGCCGCAGCGCGCTCTACCGGCGCATACAACGCTACGGCATATGACAAGCCGCCGCAGGCTGGCGCGTTGGGCGCAGGCGCTTGAAAACCGCGTGCTGCTTTGGGCGCTTGCCGCTGGTGCTGTATCGGCCGTCTTTGCTTTCGCCGTCCTGTGGAGCGGCGAAACCTTCTCCGACAAAGCCCGCTGGACGATGACGCTGCTGATTGTCTGCACTTGGTTCGGGTGCGCGGTGGCGGCTCGTGAGCGAGTGGTGAACCCCTTGCGCACGTTAGCCAATCTTCTAGAGGCAATCCGCGAAGGCGACTACTCCATTCGCGGCCGTGGCGCTGGGCCGGATGACGCGCTCGGCGAAGTGATCGAACAGGTGAACGCCATCGGCGCGACACTGCGCGCGCAACGTTTGGGCGCGGTGGAGGCCGCGGCGCTGCTCGGAAAGGTAATGCATGAAATCGACGTCGCCGTGTTTACATTTGACGGTGAACGTTCGCTGAAGTTCGTCAATCGCGCCGGCGCGCGGTTGATGGGCGAGGCGCCAGAGGCTCTGCTGGGACGGGCGGCGGAAACACTTGAGCTGGACGATCTGATTGAGCACGACGATCCGGCCGTGGCCGTGGCGCGCGCGTTTCCAGGCGGGACGGGCCGCTGGAGCGTACGGCGCGGCGAGTTTCGCGAATCGGGCCGCCGGCACACGCTGCTGGTGGTGACCGACGTGACGCGCGCACTGCGCGACGAAGAGTTACAGGCATGGCAGCGACTGGTGCGGGTGCTGGGTCACGAGCTGAACAATTCGCTGGCGCCGATCCAATCGATCGCCGGCAGCCTGGGGCGCATTCTTGCGGCAGAGCGGCGTCCGGACGATTGGGAGCAGGATATGCGCGACGGGCTGGCCGTCATTGCGTCGCGTTCGGAGTCGCTGGCGCGCTTCATCGGCGCCTACTCGCAACTGGCGCGGCTGCCGCGGCCCAAGCCGGTGGAGGTGGAGCTGGAGCCGCTGGTGCGCCGGGTGGCCAGCCTCGAAATGCGGCGGCCGGTGCAAGTTGTGGAGAGTCCAGCCGTCGTTGTCCGTGCCGATGCCGACCTACTGGAACAAGCGTTAATCAACCTTGTCCGCAATGCTGCCGATGCGGCGCTGGAAACCGGTGGGGGCGTGCGTGTCAGTTGGGTGCAGGATGCGCAGAGCATCACGCTGGTGGTGGACGACGATGGCCTGGGGCTCGCCAACACCGCCAATCTGTTCGTGCCCTTCTTCACTACCAAGCCTGGTGGTTCGGGCATCGGGCTCTTATTGGCGCGCCAGGTGGCCGAAGCGCATGGCGGTTCCTTGGAGCTGGAGAACCGCGCCGCTACGCGCGGTTGCCGGGCGCGGCTGTCGTTGCCTCGGTAAATCTGCCTTTATTGGCAAATATGAGATAAAATACTCCCATCTGCGAGAACGTATGCTCTCTTCTTGGTGGGAAGATATTCGGTACGCCGTGCGTCTGTTGGCACGCCAGCCCGGCTTCAGCTTGGCGGCTATCTTTTTGCTGGCCCTGGGTATCGGCGCGAATAGCGCAATCTTCAGCCTGGTAGACAGCGTTCTGCTGAAGCCGGTGCCCTACCGTGACCTCGACCGGCTCTACTATTTGTCGGTGCGGGATACGCTAAAAGGCCGCCCGCCATCCGAATTAAGCGTTCCTGAATTTGCTGAATTGGAACATACGTTGCGTACGTGTTCTTCGCTTGGCGCATCAATGTTTCAGCCGGTTACTATGACCGGACGCGGCGAACCCCTGACATTGATGGGCGCCTTTGTATCGCGTGACTATTTTGAAACTCTCGGTATTGAGCCGATGCTGGGCCGCCGTTTTGTAGAGACTGAATTTGAGCCACGGCACAACCAAGCCGTAATTCTTTCGAATAATTTGTGGGTGAATCGTTTTGGCGGCGATGCGTCAATTGTCGGCCAGACAATCCGGCTGGAGCGTGAAGATCACTTGGTGGCGGGCGTTCTGCCGCCTCTGCGGGGGGAGGTGCGGCCGCCGGATGTCTATCTGCCGTTGCCCTATGAGCCCGAACTGCTGACCATGCGTAACGCACGCATGGCCGTGACGGTGGGGCGGTTGCGCGACGGAGTGACGGCGGAACAGGCCGGTGCGGAGCTGCTGGCGCGGTCGCGCTCCATGGCTGAGCGCTTTCCGGCCTCGAACGCAGGTCAGGAAATTCGGCTTGTGACGATGATGAGCCGCGTGCGCGGCGACGCAGCACAGCCGCTGGGCGTGCTGGCGGCGGCGGTGGGCTTGGTGTTGCTGATTGCCTGCGCCAATCTGGCCAGCCTGTTGCTGGTTCGCGGGGCGGCACGCGCCCGCGAGGTAGCCATACGCTCTGCGTTGGGCGCGTCACAGTGGCGCATTTTTCGTCAGATGCTGCTGGAAAGCGTGCTACTGGCATTGGCTGGCGCCATGGCCGGGCTCGTGCTGGCGGCGTGGTGCGTGCGTGTGGCGCGCGGGTGGGGCGCGCTGCGGCTGCCGCGTATCAGCGAGCTTTCGCTCAGCCCGAACGTGCTGCTGTTTACGTTGGTGGTGGCCATGCTGGCCGGAGTTCTCTTCGGCATCGCTCCGGCTTGGCAGACGCTGCGTTTGAATCTGTCGCGTGTGCTGGGTGAGGAGTCGCGCGGCAGTTCGGGCGGCGCCGGGCGCAGCCTGATGCGCTCGCTGCTGGTGGTGAGCGAAGTGGCGATGTCAGTCATCCTGCTGGTGGCGGCGGGCCTGCTGCTGCGCACATATAGCGGGCTGATTCGCACCAACGCGGGTTTCCGCCCCGAAGGGGTGTTGAGCATGCGCGTGATGATCTCGCCGGTGCGCCATCCCGACGATCCTTCCCGGGCGCTGTTTGTGCGCCGTGTGGTGGAGCGCTTACGCACTCTGCCGGGCGTCGTTGACGCTGGTGGGGCCGTTCTGCCGCCGCTGATCGGAGTCGACAACTGGATGGCGGAGTTTTCGCCGGATGCGGTGCAGATGGGTTCGCGGCCGCTGGCTCACTACAATACGGCGACACCCCGCTATTTCCAGACCGTCGGCGCGCGCCTGTTGAGCGGGCGCGATTTCTCCGATGCGGACGATGCTACGGCGCCGCCGGTGGTCATTGTCAGCGAAAGTCTGGCCAAAAAGTATTTTCCGGGCCAGGATGCGGTGGGCCACAGCATCAGTTTGCATATCACGGAGCAGCCCGAAGTGACCGCGCGCGTGATCGGCGTAGTGAACGACATGGCGCAACGCCGGCCGGGTGAATCTCCGGCGGCTGTGATTTACCAGCCACATCAACAACGTCCGTGGTCGTTTATGTTTTTAGTGTTGAAGACGACCGGGCCGGCCGCGGCGCTGGCTGAGCCGGCCCGGCGCGCCGTCTTTGAGATTGATCCGGAAACACCGCTGGACCGCGTCACACCACTGGAGGTGATGCTGGAGCGTTCCATCAGCCAACAGCAGTTGGCCATGGTGATGCTGGTGGCCTTTGCCGGCCTGGCCGTGGTGCTGGCCGCCATCGGGTTATATGGCGTGCTGGCAGTGGCCGTGGCGCAACGTGGGCGTGAAATCGGTATCCGGATGGCGCTGGGCGCCACGCCGCAAAACGTGCTCAAGATGGTGGTCCGCCAGGGCCTTGGCCTGACGGTGGCCGGCCTGCTGGCCGGGCTTTCCGCGGCTCCGCTGGCCACGCAGGCGCTGCGTCAGATGCTCTATGGCGTCGAGCCTTTTGATCCGCTTACCTTTGCCGCCGTGGCAGCCAGCATTCTGGTAGTTGGCGCGGCGGCTTGCGTGTTCCCGGCGCGCCGGGCCGCGCGTATCGACCCTGGCCGCGCACTGCGCGAATAGCCGTCTACTCTTGTCCCGTCTTGCGGCGCGATTCGCGCGCCAGTTTGATCTGCGGCCCGTAGACTTCCTTGTCGAACGGCGGGCAGCCGGCCGGGAACTGCCCTAGTGGATGGTTCTTCTGCCGCATCAGGTACGTGCAGTAGGTGAGCGTCTTGCATACCTTGCGGTCGTCCAACTCGCCCTTCTCCAGCAGGTCGTGCGCGAAGTCCGGGTACGATAGCACGGCGCGTCCCAAGCCGAAGAACGTGATGGCACCCTGCTCGATGTTATATGCCCCGGCGTGTGGCGCAAAGCGTTGCAGCCAGCTATAACCGGTGCCAACCATCGGCAGGTCCGGGAATGTGCGCTGCAATTCGGCGGCCACGCGGAAGTGGCGGTTGACACCCACCAGCGGGTGTTCGGGCTGCTCATAGTTGCCCTCGTCTGGCTTTTCAAACGGCCGTCCGATGTGCGGGTTGTAGTAGGGGCTGCCCAGGCTCACGTTCAACAGTTCGACACCCCACTCGCGGAACCATGCGATGGCCTGTTTCACCTCAGTGAGGTCCGGCTCCAGCGGGTTGTTCGGATCAACGCCCCAGCCCCACGGGTAGGGAATCGGGTAGGACAACGGCTGGCCGGTGGCGCTGTCTCCCAGGACGTACGGCACCGAATCAAAGCAGCCCAGCCGCATCACCAGCCGCAGACGCTTGCCGAAGCGGTCGCGAATTTTTGCAAAAACATTTTTGAAGAATCGCGTGCGATTCTCCAGGCTGCCGCCATAACGGCCTTCGCGCGTTTTGGCGCCCAGCAGTTCGCTCAGTAGGTAGCCGTGTGTCGCCTTGACGTCCACGGTGTCGAAACCGGCGCGCAGGGCCAGCCCGGCGGCAGTGACGTAATCGTCTTCCAGCCGCTCCAGTTCATCGTCCGTGATTACCGGATAGTCGGAGGGCGTCGCGGTTTTCTGGTCGATCAGCGGGTTGTGATAGACGATGATGCGCCTGGGCGCGGAATAACGGCCTGAATGCGTCAGTTGGATTGGGATCAACAGATCGCCGGTCGAGCCGCAGCTTTCCGTGTGGGTGCGGCGCATCATTTCGAGCAGGCGTGCGAACTCGTCAACCGTTGCTTCGTGCAGCCACAGTTGGCGCGGGTTGGCGCGTCCATCCGGGTGCACGGCTGTGGCCTCGAACCAGATCAGCTTGGCACCGCCGCGCGCAAAACGCTCGTAGCGCCGCCAGGTGAGCTCATCGGGGCGTCCTTCCAACGTGCCATCGCAGCCCTCCATCGGGTGGATCGCCATGGAATTGCCCACAGTAAATGAACCGACCCGGACCGGGCGCGCCAGTGCGGCTCGCATACGGTCCGGGTCGTTTTCAAAGTGGACGGACTCCGCACCCAGCGTGCGAGCCGTCTCGGCCAGTTCGGCCAGATTGCGAAAAGTGAAGTAGCGCATCCCCTCCGACTATTTTGACGTGTCGAAGGGCCTTTGTCGCGGCAGCAGGCCGATGGAAAGCGCGCCCAGCAGGGAAACGCCCATCACCACGGCCATCGCACCGTTATAGCCACCCATCCATTTCTGTAGATGAGCCACCAGGTACGGGAACCATGTCTGTCCGATAGTGTTCACCGGCAGGATCACGGCCATGGCGCGCGCCAGCGAGTTCACGCCGAACTGCTCGGCCGCCATCAGCGGGATCATCATGTAGTCCGCGCCCATGCCAAAGCCGAACAGAACGGCAAAGGCATACAGGAAGATATCAGCGCCCGGATGCACGGCCAACATGACCGGAATGGTGGCCGCCACGATGAAGTAGGTGGAGAACATCACCCACTTCTTCGAGAACTTGTCGGCCAGATAGCCTATGGAGAGCCGCCCGGCGATGGACGACCACAGGATTAGGATTGAGGCCGTGCGCCAGGCACCGTCCACGTCGGAACCTTTGGCGTAGCCAGCGTCCAGGAATACGAACTTCATGTGGAAGTTCACCGCGCCGATGGAGCCGATGGAGCACAAGCTGCCGATCAGCAGCAGCCAGAAGGAATTGCTCGAACACAGCTCACGGAAGCTGCACGAAGCGACTTTCTGCTCCTCGCTCGGATGAGCGTCGCCATCCGGGTTCTGGCCGACGTCGGACGGCTTATCCTTGAGCACGAACAGCACCAGCGGCCAGGCGATGAACAGCATCAGGCCGAGAATGACCAGCGCTGTTCTGTAGCCTAGCGCCTCGGTCAGCGGCTTCACCAGGAAACTGCCTAGCGAGCCGAACAGACCGACGCCGACATACACGATGGCCATGGCCTTGCCACGGCTGCGGCGATACCACTGCGAAACGATGATCTGATGTGGCGGCGGGCCGGCCAGAAAGTATCCGACCGTATACACGACCCAGAAGCCCCAGTAGATCCACAGAACACCAGGCATTCTTCCGAAGCCGACCAGTGCCACGCAGGTCAGCCCGGTGCCAATCATGATCAGCTTGCGTGGGCTGAAGCGATGTATGATCAGCGGCCCGATCCAAATGGTAAGCGCAGCAGCTAAAGGAAAGCCGAGCGTAATATCCGCACGCGACCAGCCAAAGTCCCGGGCGAAGTAGTCATAGAAGAACGAAATGTTGTAATAAGGGATGCCTGTGGACAGCCCGAAAGTTATACAACAGGCTGCCACTATCCAGGCACCACGAAACGACTTGGTCATAGACAAACACACTCCCCATCTTCCGGTCATGCCGGGAGGTGAAATGCCAGTTGTATCACACGCAAGGAGTTGCGCGCCACGACAACGGGTAAATGGCTATCGAATGGCTAGGTTTCAGGGCGCTTAAGATGGCTCGTTGCACGCAGGCGACGCAGCCTCGGCAACATCGGCTATAACATTCAGCACCTCGCGGATCTCGTCGGAGATCTCAGATTCGGGGATGTGCGCGACCAGTAGATGGTAATCAGCCTTGCGGACATCGAGTGGCAGGTTCAACTTCTTGGCGAAGGCGGCGAAGACCAAGTCGAGGAAGTCGTCGCTGGCTTTGACGGAGATCCACCACGGATCGGAGCGATCGCGCAAGGCTGCTGGTGTAATCCGATCCTCTACTGCTTCGCGCATTGCATCCACTGCCATTTGTCCGAATAACGGACCGACTGCAAGCGTGCGCCCGTACTCTTCTGCAAACGAATAAAGCGTTTCGGGTTGGCAAAGGTAATTCTCAATCTCGTGGCGCTGCCATTTCCATTCCCGCAGTTCTGGGCGAGCTTGCAGTTCTCCGGCATCACTATCTACGAGCAGAAAGCCAAGCAACTTCGCTTTGGCTTCAGCCAGGGCGTTGAAATGCTCTCGCGCCCGGTTGGGCTGATTCCCTGTGGGAAACAAGAACGGAGAACGCAACTTGTCTGCCGCCCGATGATTCAGCCGTTTTGCGAATGCTTGCAAAATACTCAGATCGGTTGTCCCCTCGACGTACAGCACCCAGCCCGTCTGTTCGGCAAGCAAATACTGATCCCAGCGAAATGTGTCCAGCGACTTCTGAAGGGTCTTCCGGCGCGCGGGCGGGATGCGATGCGGCTTGCCAAGGAAAGCGACAATGCTGTCCGGGTTGGCTCCCGCTGCCTGATTAAGGACTTCCTCTGAATGGCTGGCAATAATTAATTGACTGCCGGATTCGCGCGCCGATTCCGTGAGGATCTGGAAAATCTCACGCTGGCGGAGGATCTCCAAATGAGCGTCCGGTTCGTCTAGCAACAGGACGGAGCCGGCTCGGCTAGACATGAATGCCAACAACAGAAGAGTCTGCTGAAGACCACGTCCGGAAGACGATAGATCGAGGTGCGTATTATTCTCGTCGAGGTAGGTCATCTCGATCTCGCCGCGCTCGACGATGTAACGCGGAGTTTCCAGAGTGACGCCGAAAAGGTCTTTTATTCGCGCGGTCAACGCATTCCATTGCTTCTCGTCGGCTGCGACGCCATGACAAAGATTGCGTAATACTTCCGCAGTACGTCCCTCGCCTAGCCTTACATTTAGTGCGCCTGCATCTAGTCTCGTCTCGTTTGAAGCCAGCCCTGACATCGGCGGAAGAAAGGCGACTTGGACGGTGTAGGCTTCGTCGGGGATGGCCATGCGCTCGATCGAGCTTCCAGAGAGATCCTGAGTTCGGAGAGGCCGGCAGAAAATCGATTCGTCATTGGCAAAATCAAATTCCAGGCCGCATTCCCAACTTCCATCTGCCGAGTGGCCGGTGACGATGATCTCCATTCGGACATTCTGAGTCTGTTGTTTTCCATCTGCACGCTGAACGTTACGAACGTGTAAGCCTCGCCACAGCAGGTTCGCGGCAGGCACGGGAACCATCAGCAGGTCGCGCCGGTTAATCGCCACTCCCGGTCGTTTTGAGGGCGCATCGCTGCCACCTCGTTTTTCTTTCCAGCGGCGCAGTCCCAATTCCCATAGCGCCAGCGCTTGCAGTGCTGATGTCTTACCTGAATTGTTAGGCCCAACCAGCACCACCGGGCTGGAGAGCGGAATCTCCACGTCTTCGAAGCGCTTAAAATTCCGGATCGTGAGCTTGGTCAGCATGGGATGCTCGTTCCCCAGTGTGCCATGCCGGACTATAGCACCCGCAAATGGAAGCCGCCGTCGGCATTCAGCACCGTGCCCGTCCCGTAGTCCAGCTTGCCGTCGGCAATGGCGCGGATGGGCGCGGCCACGTCGGCCGGGTCGCCTAGCCGGCCCTGCGGCAACAGGCCCGCGCGCGCCTTCTCCTCATAACTGTCGCGCACCTTGGCGATCATGTCGGTGCGGATGATGCCCGGCCGTACTTCGAACACCTGCACGTTGTGCGGGGCCAGACGCGCCGCCCAAAGCTGCACCGCCATGGCCAGACCAGCCTTAGAGATGCAATATTCCCCGCGCATCAGCGACGCCGTGTAGGCCGAAATCGACGTGACGAACACAATCCGCCCGTGGCCCTGCTCCATCATCCAGCGCGCGGCCAGTTGCGTCAGAAAGTACGGCCCCTTCAGATTGGTGTCGAGCACCTCGTCGTAGATATCCTCGGTGGCTTCGAGAATGTCCTTGCGCTCGCGCGGCGCGATGCCGGCGTTGTTCACCAGCAGGTCCAGCCGACCGTGCGTCTTGCGCACATGTTCGATCAGCGCCGCACGGTCGGCCGCCGAGCCGATGTCGCACTGTACAATATCGGCCCCGCATTCATCGCGCAGGCTTTCGGCGGCGTCGCGGCGGCCACGGTAGGTGCCCACCACGGTGTGCGTTTTCGCCAGTTCCAGCGCAATACCGCGGCCAATGCCGCGCGAGGCTCCGGTGACAATCGCAACCGGCTTGATTTCGCTCATTCGATTCCGTTCTCCTTCAGGGCTGCGTCAATGCCCTTGGATATCTCTTCAAAAGTGAATGTCTCGATAAACGGTACGCCGTTCACCAACGCGGTGGGCGTGTGCGCGACGCCGCGCGCCGCGCCGTCGTCGAAATCCTTCTGCACCGCGGCGCGTAATGCCGCGTCATCGAGCGCGGCCAGGGCCTTGGCTGCGTCCAGTCCGCGCTTGTCGCAGAACGCCTTCAGCCAGTCGCGGAACGTGTCGCCCTTGATGTCGCTTTGCGCGCGCATGGTCTCGCGCCGGAACTCGGCGGCCGTCGCGGTGGAAATGGTCTGCAAGTAGCGTGACGCAATCGCCGCAGGCATGGCCCAGGCGTGTTTGGCCAGTGGGAAATCACGCTGTACAAAGGCAACCTTGGCGGCGTAGCGTGGCAGCAGCTTTTCGTCGAGCATCTGGCGGAAGACGGCGCAGTCCGGGCACTGCAAGTCCTCGTATATGACGACGCGCACCGGGCTGTTGGCACGGCCTTCAATCAGTCCAGTCTGGGCGCTCAGCGTGGCGAGCGAGATAAGAAGCGCAGCGGCGAATTTCATGCGTTTATCGTTGGCGGACACGGTCCAGCAGTGCGCTGGCCACGTCGCGGCCGCGCGTAATGGTCTGATCAAAGAGACGCTCACGCTCTTCTCTGGTTAGCCCGTAGCCCAGCCGGTAAATGCGTTCGATGGAGACGCCCGCGACGAACGTGCCGGCGTAGGCGATGGCGGCCTTGGGCACCAGCCCGCCGCCAAACGGAATCTTGCCCGACAATTCGCGCGCCAGCGTGCGCCAGCCAAAGGCTCCCGCCACCAGCGCGCCAATCTCTGAGCGCTGCTCGTGGAAGCCCACCGCACGGTCGCTGGCCGCGGCCAGCAGGAATGCCATGCGGATCTGATTGGCGGTGAGCACCACGGTATCGGAGCTGAACTCGCCCACCGCCCATGGCAGTTCCGCAAAGCTCGGAATCACGTTCGGCAGCGCGGTCATCAGGCTGAACAGCGCGTTGTCGCGCGCTACCGCGTGAATGGTGCGGCGTACCACGGCGCGGCGGAACGGCGCAAACAGGCGCGCCAGCGCCAGCGACAGATCTTCGTGTTGCCCGGCAACCCGCTCCACGACTTCGCGCGGGTTGTGCGGATCGAAAAGGAATGCGTTCTCGCCAGGCTCCCAGCCTGCGGGAATGGAACAGCCGGCTTCGAACAGCACCAAGTCGTAGCCGCCGCCGGATCCCGCGTCGCAGGCGCGCGAAAGCGCTGCAATCACTTGTGTGCGCTTATCACGTGACAGCGTCGCCGGCGCCAGATAGTCTTCCATCGCGGCGTAGCTCGCGCTCGACGCAGCCACAACCAACAGGCGCGGCTTGCGGCCGGCAGCCTGCCGGATGTGCTCCGGATGCAGGCGCGCAAAGGCGTCCCGCAACTGCTGAAAATGCCGTCGCGACATGCTCACCTAGAAGCCCGGCCGTTGTGCGCCCGACAGGCGCAACATAACCTGCGGCTCACTCTGCCATTTTACGCCAAGGCCAATGCGTTCCACTTTAATTTGTGGCGCAAACGCACGCAGCACGGCTTCAGTGGTCGGATGAAAGCTGAGCGCAGGAGCCACTAACAGCAGTCGTGGCGGTATGGGCGACACTTCCCGGCCAGGAAAGTAGCCGGCGCGTGCAAAGTCGCCACGCGCGGCGTGGTGCGCCACACGGATCCAGTAGTCCAGCGCTTGTAGGGGCAGACAAGGATCCTCACTGGCTTTCAGTTCAATCACACAGAGCCGCCCGCGTTCGTCAATGGCTAGCAGGTCGATGATGCCGCGCTCCACGCCCGACATCGCCGGCACTTGGCCGTAGACAGGCGCGTCCACCAGCGTGGCGTCGAGCAGACGAATGTTGGCGCGTACCACCGACTCCAGCCACGCCTCCGGATTACGGCGCTGCAGCGTGTTCGGCGCGGCCCCGCACCGGCGCGCGGCAGCCAACTCGCTTGCGAGTTTCACCACCGCCGCTAATTCCCGGGCTGGATGCTTGCGTGTCAGGCCTACATGCCAGCCGGAGTCGTCCAGACGCGCAAATTCCAGCCCGCGCACGCGCAGGCTCACTACGCCCGGCGCCGCCTCAATCGTCTCCACTCCATCCACTGTGCGAAGATGGTCGAGCCACGCGTCCGGCCCCGCGGGCGCGGGTCTTCGCCAGGGTTCGACGGTGGTGTTCAGGTTGCCGTGATCTGCGATTTCGATGCGCTCTTCCACACCGTCTTTGTCGTAGACGTAGAGAACCGTATTCACGCGCAGGTGATGCAGCCGCAACACCGTGGTGGTCTCCGTGCCGGCGGGCAGGAACAGCGCAATCGCTTCCAGCGGAGCGTGGTCGCGACGTCTGAGGTAGTCCAGCCAGATAAGTCCAAACGTGAGCGCGGCGTCAGCCGAGGCCGCTGGTGCGGCCAGCGCAGCGCAGCGCCGCCCGGCGTGTGTAATCAGCGCGCGAGCGTAGGCCGGCGATAGCGTATGCTCCAGATCCGCGCCGGTAGAGAGATCCTCGATTTTCCACAACGGGTACTGCCGGGCCAGCCACACGCGCAACAATTCCCTCAGTTGCTCACGTGAGCCGCGCATCAGCGTCTGCGCTGAACGTGCAGCGGCACGGTCTGCCAGCGTCAATAGACCAGTGCGTCCACCGAAGCGAGCGACCATCAGTTCCATGCGGCCTTTACACTCTGTGTGCACCGCCACGGCGCGGCGGGCGAGCGTACGTGCATCGTCCCACGCCTCCAGCAGCAGGCCGTCAGGCCTTTCAGTCAGGCGATGCGCACTGGACGAGAGGGCGAACGGAGCTTCGCCCGGCTCAATCAGAATGGGATCCTGGCAGGCGGCGAGAAAGCGCTCGACGCGCTCGCGCAGCTCAGCGGCGGAGACGGCGCGGGCCCGCTTCGAAGAGTCGGACACCGCATTCATTATAATGACAAGGAGCACGTGCACCAGGGTCTTGAAGAAAATCTACGTTCTGTGAATCAGCGCATCCGCGCCGCTTGCGAGCGGGCGCACCGCACACCGGAAGAGGTGACGCTGCTGGCCGTGACGAAGAAGTTCCCGTTCTCGGCGATCACCGACGCCTATGCGCTGGGCATGCGCGAGTTTGGCGAGAACTATGTGCGAGAGTTTGAAGGCAAGGCTCCAGCGGTCGCGCCGCTTGCCGGCGCGCGTTTCCACCTGATTGGCTCGCTGCAATCGAACAAGAGCCGTAAGGCCGCCGAACTGTTTCATGTCATCGAAACCGTCGATTCGCCGCGTCTGGCGCGCCGCCTGAATGAAGTGGGACGCGACATCGATGTCATGATCGAAGTGAAGCTCTCGGAAGAAGAGAGCAAGAGCGGTTGCGCGCCCACGGATCTGGCCGCGCTGGTTGCTGATCTGCGCTCGCAATCTCATCTGCGCCTGCTCGGTCTGATGACCATGCCTCCGTGGTCGGAAGAAGCGGAGCTTTCGCGGCCTTATTTCCGCCGCCTGCGCGAGTTGGCGGCGGAGCATGGTCTGAAACATTTATCGATGGGCATGTCGCACGACCTTGAGGTGGCCATCGAGGAAGGTGCGACTGAAGTGCGTATCGGCACGGCGCTGTTCGGGCCGCGCGTGAAGCCATGAAGCGCGTTGCGCTCTCCCTGCTGCTCGCCGCCTTCGTTTGGGCCGGCGACCAGCCCACCGAATTCACTGAAATGGTGGAAATGCGCGACGGCGTGCACCTTTCCACGCACGTTTTTCTGCCGCACACGCGCACACGCGTGCCGGCCGTGTTGCAGCGCACGCCGTATGGCAAGGTCACCACGCTGACACCGGGTTTGAAGGCTTTTATCGATCACGGCTACGCCGTTATCACGCAGGACGTGCGCGGCCGGTACGCCAGCGAAGGCGAGTTCAATCAGTTTCTCCAGGAACGCCGCGACGGCGAGGATACGTTGAGCTGGATTGAACGCCAGACGTGGTCCAACGGCCGGGTGGGTATGTTCGGTGGTTCTTACGTCGGTATCGTGCAGTATCGCGCAGCGCTATCGGCGCACCCGGCGCTGAAGGCCATCGCGCCGGCGGTCTCCGGTGGTGATGAGTACTTTGATCGTTACTACACGCGCGGCGGCGCGTTCCGCCTGTCGCACCGTCTGCGCTGGGTGGCGGAGAATTACAAGCCGGAAAAGAAAAATGTGGTCGACTTCAAGAAAATGACCACGTATTTACCGCTGCGACGCGCCGACCGGCTGATGGCAGGCCGCCGCCTGGACTTCTATCAGGCCGTGATGGATCACCCGTCCTACGACGATTACTGGCGCGCGCTGAGCACGCGCCAGCAGATTGACCGCCTGCGCGCACCGGCGCAGATTGAGGGCGGCTGGTATGACACCTACGCCGATTCCGACCTGGAAATGTGGAGTGCGTTGCGTGCCCGCGGCCTTCCCGCGCGGATCATCATCGGGCCCTGGGGGCACAACATGAGCCCCGATATGCCGGGCGCCGGTTTCGGGCCCCAGGCTTCGGCACCGCTGCGCCGCATGGAGATTGAGTGGTTCGACGCCTACGTCAAACAAAGCGCGCCCGCGCCTCCCAGCGTGGTCCGCTACTTTGTTACCGGGCAGAACGTCTGGCGTGAAAGCCCTGTCTGGCCGCCCCTGGGCGAGGTGCCGACGGCGTTCTATCTGGATGCACAGAAAGGGGCCAATTCTCTGAATGGCGACGGCCGCCTGCAAACTGTTGCGCCGCATCAGGCGGGGGAGGATCGTTTCGATTACGACCCGCGCAAGGCTGTCCCCACCGTAGGCGGAGCACTGTGCTGCAACTCGCGTGTGCAGGCCTGGGGGCCGCTGGATCAGCGCAAGGTGGAGGGGCGCCGCGATGTGCTGGTCTATACCGGCGACGCGCTGAAAGACGAGCTAGAAGTGGCCGGTTCGCCGCGTGCGGTTCTCTATATCACCAGTTCCGCACCGGACACTGACTTCACGGCTAAGCTCGTGGACGTTGCTCCGGACGGCGACGCGCGCATTCTCACCGATGGGATTCTTCGCCTGCGCTATCGCTTGGGCGTCGAGCGTGTGGCAAGCTACACGCCCGGAACTGTCGAACGGATTGAGATTCGCCTGGCTCCGATTGCGCACGAATTTGCCATTGGACACCACGTGCGCCTGGAGATCACTTCCAGCAATTTCCCGAAGTACGACCGCAATATGAACACCGGACGGCCGCAGGCGGATGAGAAAGAACAGCGCGTCGCTCATCAGCGCATCTTGCGCGGTCACGCCCAGGCGTCACACCTGGTGCTGCCGGTGATCAAGTAAGCTGCCGCAGCGCGTTCAGGCGCGCCGTGCGTTTGGCCGGACTGTCCAGGCTGAAGGCGCGCGCATCGCCTAGCTCATTCGACACAAAAGCCTCGACGTGTGCGACCTTGGCACGCAACTCGGCCGTTGGCTTTGTAAACGCTGCCCAGACGATTTCTGCGCGTTCGGCGTCGTACTCCCACATGCCGATGATGCGGCCGCGGTCGACAATCGCGTGATGCGGTAGGTCCGTCAGCCCTTTGAATGCCGGCACGTCGTGGTCGAGTAACTCACCCACGCCGGTGCGGAGCAGTAGCAGCGAGTCGATTGAGCCGATCAATGCGTAATGCGGCTCACTTGGCGTTCGGAACGCGGCGAACTCGCTGGCGTCGGCGTGGCTCCAGAAGCGCTCCGCGCCGGCTTCAACGGGAATCAGTTCGAGCGGCGCCAGCGCCTCCTTCGACGCCTTCACGCCCAGTCCGGAGAAGCGCTGGAACTCGGCCAGCGACGCCGGTGCGGCCCAGGCGAAGTAGCGCCGCGCCAGCGCGGTGGCATTGGGCTGCTGCGCGCCGCGCGGATTGGGGCTCCACAGTGTGTAGCGGTAGCGCTGCTGATCCAGGCGCCCGTTTACCGGCACGCGCCGGATTTCGCCCGACGCCTGCAACGCGGCCAGCGCCAGCGGGAGTGTGGTGGTCAGTCCCTTCTTGCGCCCTTCCTCGCCAAGATTGCGCACCGCGTCGCCGGTGGCTGCTTTGATCTCGTCGGGCTGCATCGGCCCCGTGCGCAGCGCGGCCAGCACTCGGTTCGCAAGGCCATCGATCTCCGCCTGCGTCACGCCGAGCTTGGCTGCGGTCTGCCGCTCGGCGGCCAGCGACGGCTCACCCGTCGCCAGCGCCAGCGCGTAGTCTGAGGCAGGGCAGACGTACGTGCAGCCGCGCGCGGCCGGCAATTCGTGGATTTCGGCTCGGGCCACGGCGCCGTCCACCGCCTGCCGCGATGCGCCCGTGCGGGCGTGCAGCGCCAGATACGGTGAGCAACCGCCCACCGATCGGGCCCAACCCGCGCGCTCCAGCGCCACGGCGGGCGAAGCTCCATTGAGCGAACCGTCCAGACCCTGACGATGCGCCCAGAAGGCGCGCAGCTTGGCGAGATCCATCGGCATAGCCCTTAGGATGCCAGCGCGCCGAGCAGCGCTTCGTCGTCTTCCAGTTCCACCGTGCGCAGATCGATCAGCAGGCAGTCGTCTTCGATCCGCGCGATCACCGGCGGGCGGTTGCCGCGCAGCTTCCGTTCCAGTGCAACGGCGTTTGTGCAGATCGACACCAGACGCGTGGGCAGCGTCTGGCCGGGCGTGGATCCACCGCCCACCAGCGATTGCCCGTCGACCAATTTCGCGCCGGGAATGACCGCGGCCAGATGCGCCGCGCGCGCTTCGATGGATTCGACTGTGCGCCGAATCATGCGCAGCACGGGCAACTGATCATACTGTTCCAACAGCAGATGGCGCAGCGTCGTTTCCAGCACGCCAATCACCAGCTTGTCCAGCCGCAACGCGCGGTACAGCGGGTTGCGGCGCAGCCGGGCCACCAGTTCCGCGCGCCCCGCAATCAGGCCCGCCTGAGGCCCGCCCAGCAGTTTGTCGCCGCTGAAGCTGACCAGGTCCGCACCGGCCGAGAGGCTTTCGGTGATGGTCGGCTCCTCGATGCCGTAGGGTTTCAGATCGATCAGGCAACCGCTGCCCAGGTCCTCGTAAACGGGGATGCCGCGTTCGCGGCCCAGTGCGCAGAGTTCGGCAAGTTCCGGACGGCCGGCGAAGCCCTCAATGCGGAAGTTTGATGGATGCACGCGCAGAATCAGCCGCGTCCGCTCGTTGATGGCGGCACGATAGTCGGCCACATGCGTGCGATTGGTGGCTCCTACTTCACGGAGTGTGGCGCCCGAATGTACGCAGATTTCCGACACGCGGAAGCCGTCGCCAATCTCCACCAGTTCGCCGCGGCTGACAATCGCTTCGCCACCGCCAGCCAACTCATGCAGCGCCAACAGTACGGCGGCGGCGCCGTTGTTCACGGCAATCGCCGGCGCGCCCAATAGCCGTTCGGCTAATGGCTGGAAGTGGCTGTCGCGCCGCCCGCGGCCACCGGCGGCCAGATCGTATTCCAGGTTGCTGTAACCGGGCTCCGTCTCCCATGCAGCCAGTGGTGCGCGGCCCAGATTGGTGTGCAGCACGACGCCCGTCGCGTTGATCACCCGCCGCAACGAAGGTTCAGCAATTTGTTTTAAACGGGATGCGAACTCCGCGTGTGGAGCCGGGACGTCGGTTTCCCCGGCCCGCAGGCGGGCGCGCAGGCCGTCGATCACCGTGCGCGCTTCTGCCACGGCCAGCGAGTGCGGAAAGCCCGCGCCGGCGGCGCGGGCCAGTTCATCCACCGATGGGAGGGAGCGAAGTTTTGCGTTCACTTGATCGGGAATAGCGCGCGCAGCTCATCCAGCTTGGGACGGCGGCCGTATTCGCACAGCTCGAAGCTTTCGACGTGCTTCACCTGGGCTGCCGCCGCGGCGCCGAGCTCTTCAACCAGCGTCTTCTTCACTTCGTCCGTCATGCGCTGGTCGCGTAGCTTGGCAATCCAGGCCAGCCGCTCCTTCGGATCCTTCGGCACCTGGTCCAGCTTACGGTCCACCCAGGGCAGCCACTCATAGAACTGTGAGGCATGCGCGTCCAGCGCGCGCACCTTCTGGTCGTAAACCGAATCGATGGGCACTACCACGTCCGGCCGGAACGGCGCAGGCTTCTGGAAATTGTCAGCTACGTAAAGGAAGATCGGGTTACGCTCCAGCGCCGGCGTATCGGACACCGTGTTCGGCACCACCACCATGTAGGCCGCGTCCTGCACCAGAATGCCCGTGTAACGGTGGTCCGGATGGTAGTCGTTCGAACGTGGCGCCAGAACGATGTCGGCTTTCCATTGGCGAATGGCGCGGATCACCTGGCGGCGTACTTCGAGCGTGGGCATCAGCTCGCCGTCATGGTTGTCCAGCACCTGGTACTCCTGGATGCCGAAGCGCCGCGCGGCCTCCTGCGCCTCCAGATAGCGGCGCTTGGCCAGCGCCGCGCCGCCCAGCGTCTGGTGGCCGGCGTCGCCGTTGGTCAGCGAGACAAACTTCACGGCATGGCCGGCCTGAGCCATCTTGATGGCCGTGCCACCAAAGCGGATGTCGCAATCGTCCGGATGCGCGCCAAAGATGATGACGCGCAGCTTGGGCTGCTGCGCCAGGGCGCTGATAGCGAGAGTAAGAAGCAGTAACGCAAGTCTCATAACGAACCGTAGAGTCCTTTCCAGGTCTGTTCGCGGCCGGTGTACATTGCAGTGCGACCGAGAATGGCAATCAGCGTGGACAGGGCCGATCTCTCCGCGACGTTCTCCACGTCACCTGAAAGGATGCGGCCAAGGAACTGTTCGATGCCTTCATATGTGATGTCGCGCTTCGACTCCATGCGCTCCACGTCCTTTGGGCCTTTGTAGTGGACCATCTCGCGGCGCGACGTCGTGATGGTGCCTTTCGTACCGGTGAACTCCTCGCCCACCTTCGAATAGCCGCCCGGCGTGAGTTGGTTGGCCTCGAAGTTGACCAGCGTATTGTCTGGCCACTCAAATGTCAGGCTCAAGTTGTCGTTGATGTCCATCGATGTGCGCACTTTGCGGCCGCAGTAGCCGGCTACGCGTGTGGGCAGTCCCCCCAGGAACCAATGCAGCACGTCGAAGTTGTGGCAATCCTGCTCGACGATGAAGTCACCCGAGTATTTCCGGTAGCAGAACCAGTTGCGCACCTCGGCCTGCTCTGCCGTCAGGCCTGGATAGTCGCGGCGTGTGAACGGATCGCCATTGATCCAATAGCCTCGCGCTACTGACAGTTTGCCGATGGCGCCTTCCTGCAGGCGTTTGTACGCTTCCAGATAGACCGGGCCGTAACGCTGCTGGTAGCCGAAACTGAGCACCTTCTTCGGATCAGCCTTCCGTCCGGCCGCAATCACACGGCGGCAGCCTTCCTGATCGACGCCCGCCGGCTTTTCACAGTAGACGTGCTTGCGCGCCTCGACGGCTGCTTCGAGCATTCCCGGGTGCTCGAACGGCGGCGTAGCAATAATGACGGCGTCGATCGACGGGTTAGTCAGAAGCTTGGTGTAGTCCTTGTAAGTGTCCACCGTCGTAAGCTGCAGCGCAGTCTTTGCCTGCTCAATGCGATCGTCGTAAAGATCGCACAGCGCTGTGACACGCGCGCGCGGATCGGCATTCGTGATGCGCGCGTCATAGGTGCCGCGGCCACCCGAACCGATCAGCCCGACACTGATTCTGGAGTTGGCCTGCGAGCCCCGCACCGTCTGCGGAGCCACGATGGAAAACGCGGTTGCGCCCGTCACGAGCGCGCGCCGCGAAACGACATCACTTGACATGGCGCGATTGTACCGCACCGGCGCTGTGACGGTGCCGGTTGTGTGCGGCGCGGTAGATTTCGCCAATTTCACCGCCGGTCATGGCCAGGGCCGCGGCGCCGCCGGCTAGCAGCGGTACGGTGATGATAAAGAACATGGCGCCGGCAATCGCCTTGGCGGTTTGCGCATCCACGCCCAGCATACGGTGCAGCGCCAGATAGGCGCACAGATGAAACAGTCCTATGTTGCCCGGTGCGCCCGGCACCACCGCGCCCAGCCGCAGCACTACCAACACCACCGCCGCCGATCCCCACGGCAAGTCCAGGTTATAGCCTTCGAGCATGGCGTGGATCGGTATCACCTGCAGCAGCAGATAGATGATCGACGCCACAACTGCCACCGGGAAGCTGCGTGCGTGACCCATCGCGTGCAAACCCTCGACTAGCGTGCGCGCCGGCGCCGACCAGCGGTGGCGTGTTGTGACGTGTTGTGCGAATCCGCGGTGGAATGTTGCAAACACCACCAATCCGCCAATGCCGGCCACCAACGCTGCCAGCACCCACACGCCGGCCTCGATTTCACCGGGCAGGCTGACGTAAGGCGAGATCAGCGCGAAGCCGCAGATCAGCCAAACTCCGTCAATCAGCCGCTCGATCAGCGCCGAGCTAAGTACCATTGGGAAGGGCAGCCGGTCCCATACCGTCACCAGGTAGCAACGAATCAGTTCGCCTGAACGCAGCGGCAGCAGTTCGTTGGCGAACAGGCCGATGTAGATGGCTTGCACGCTGCGCCACAGCGGCAACTTGGCTATCGGGCGAAGCAGGATGTTCCAGCGCCAAGCTTGAGAGACGTAAACCAATATGTCGCTTGCGACCGCCAGGGCAATCCAGGCCCAGTGCACGCGTGCCAGCCGCGGTATCTCCTTGCGCCAGTCGAAATCGTGGTAGACCCACAACAAGCAGGCAAGCGAAAGCGTGTAGACCAGGCCTGGACCCAGCCACGGTGGCAGGCGCCGGCTCGGCACAGCATTCGGTCCAGCGTCAGATCCCATGCTCAAACTCCCATCATGCCAGAGGTGTGCCCCTGCGCGCCCGAAACTCGCTTCGTGATAGGATTTCTGGCGCATGAAACCTGCTGCCATACTGTCGATTTCCGCGGCCCTGCTGGCGCTCACCGCTTGCGGTCCGGCCCCGCAACCGGCGGCGCCTGCGTCCAGGCCCGCTCCAAAGGCCGTGCTCGCAGATCTGTCGTATATGATGCCCGACACGCAGCGTGTGTCGTCGAAACAGGTGGATGGTCACTTGTTCGATCACGGCTTTCTGCCGGGCGGCACGCTCAGCCATTACAAGGACGGCGCGCGCGAATGGGATGTGGCCGTGGCCGATATGAAGAGCGGCCCGGACGCCGCTCTGGCGCTGCTCGCCTGGAAGGGGAAACTCGACGATGCCAAGGTGGTGCCGCATTTTGGTGGCTATGCCGGTAAGGATGGCGGGCGCGCGACCTTCATCTTCGTGAAGGAGAAGTTCCTTTGCGCCGTGGTCGGCCTGCCGCAGGCCGAAGCCGACCAATTTGCCCGCCGGTTAGCCGCCCGCGTGCGCTGATCAAGCGGTACGCGTCTGCTGCACCAATGCGGGGCCAATCGCGCCGAGCGCCTCCACACGCTCGGCGCCGCCCAGCCGTATGGCTTCGCGCGGCATGCCGAACACTATGGAAGTTTGCTCGTTCTGCGCAATCGTCGCCGCTCCGGCCTGCCGCAGTTCGCACATTCCTTGCGCGCCGTCCGTACCCATTCCGGTCAACAGCACTCCAGTAGTTTGCCGGCCCGCCACCCTGGCAATGGAGCGGAACATCACGTCCACCGACGGGCGCTGGTAGCAGACCTTCGGGCCATCGTCCAGCCGTGTTCGCAGCGGGCCGTCCGCGCCGCGTTCAATGAGCATATGGAAGTTGCCTGGTGCGATCAGTACCACGCCCGGCGCCAGAGCCTCACCGCCGCGCGCTTCGCGCACTTCCAACGCGCAGACCCGGTTCAGCCGCTCTGCAAAGGCCGCTGAGAAGCCCGCCGGGATGTGTTGCGTGATCACTATCGGCGGCATTTCGGCCGGCATCGCCGTCAGCAGTGTCTCAATCGCCTGCGTGCCACCCGTCGACGCTCCAATCGCGATCAAGCGGTTAAAGATCGCCGTGCGCGATGCGGGGCGCGCCGCCGGCGCAGATTTCGCCTGCACCGCCGGCCGTGGCCCACTGGGCCGAAGCCGAGCCGAAGCCGCGGCGCGCACTCTTAAAGGCAAATCCTCGCGCAAATCGCCGACCGAATATGGGCCGCCCGGTTTGGCGAGCACCTCCACCGCGCCGCGGTTCAACGCCTCCATCGCCGTTCGTGTCGAACTCTGTGTCAGAGAGCTGATGACGATCACTGGCAGCGGGTAATGTTGCATCAACCGGTCCAGAAAGGTCAGCCCATCCATGCGCGGCATCTCAATGTCTAGAGTGAGCACATCGGGCCGCAGCGCCACAATCTTGTCGCGCGCCACGTATGGGTCCGGTGCTGTGCCCACCACTTCGATGTCAGCCGCGGAGCTGAGTATCTCGCTCAGCACTTTGCGCACAATGGCGGAGTCGTCCACCACGAGCACGCGAGTTTTGCCCGGTTCACTCATTAGCTCCTCTCGTACTGCACCGTTACTTCCAGCAATCCGCACTCTAGGGGGAAGCGCAGCCATGCGCCGCCCGCCTCGTCAGGGTGAGATCCCGCGACCGGTTGCTCAATCCGCAGCCGCCCCGTCGGTTCCACCCGGCTCATTGTCGATCCACACAGCACATTCGTCATCTCCACTACGATGCTGAGTTCTTCGTCGGCACCGACCATGTCATCATCCATACCCAGGAACCCGGCAGCCAGCTTGCGCGGTGCTCCGTCGCTCAACGCCACGCAGAACAGGCCATTCAGGCTGCCTGAAAAGCGTGCCGCGGCCAGCCGCGCTTTGTCGGCGTGATGGGTCACCACTTCATCCGGGCTCACCGGTAGCTCGAAGAACATCGTCTCCAGCGTCTCGGTTACGGCATTACTACAGGCTGCGCGCAGATTGTCGTCCGATAAATCAATCCATGCCATGGCTAGAACTCTCCGTCGCCCGCCTGCGGTTTCCAGTCGGGGAAAATCTCGGCCAGTACTTCGCCCAGTCGCTCTGGCGGAAACGGTTTGCGCACATAATCCCGTGCGCCCAGGTTCATCAGCGTGCCGACGCGTTGCTCGGTCGAATCGGTCGAAACCACTACAACCGGGATGTGGCTCAGCCGGGGATCTTCACGCAATTCTGTCAGCAATCCCTCGCCGTCCAACACCGGCATGTTGATGTCGGTCAAAATCAGATCAATCGCCGCATTGGGCCGGGCCTGCGCCAGATGCAGCCGCGCCAGTGCCTCTTCACCGTTGGAGGCTTCAATTACCTCCGTCGTTGGTAGCCCGGCCACCTCGATCGTCCGCCGCACGAACAAGCGCATCACAGGCGAGTCGTCGACAATCATCAGACGTTTAGACATAGAGGCCCTCCCGGGAGCCTACGGAGTTGCTGGCAAGCAACTCCCGTTCTTCACCACCCGGCGTGCGCACCGTCATCCGTCCGCTGCACACCTCCAGCCTCACCGTGCGGGACAGGGTTCCACCAACTTCTTCGCCATGCACCATGACGCCTGCCTTCCACAGAATCTTTCGCACGGCGGCGTAGTTGCGTTTGCCGATGCTGAATATGCCGTTATCGTTTACTACCGCCGCCCCACCGGCCAGCCGGACAACCAACCGGCGTTTGTCGGCCCCCTGCTGGTAGGCCGCCCGGAACAGCAGCGGCGTGCCGGTGTCAGCGTAGCGATAGGGGTGGTCCTTCCCCTGGCCCTGGCGGTCCACCGAGCTTTCCGGCAACATGAAATGCAACAGGCCGCCGACCCGCTTTGCCGGATCCCAGATCACCACGGCAATGCAGGAGCCCAGTGCGTAGGTAACCAGTTCGGTATCGGCCGCAGCGGCCACCTTGCAGTCCCCAATGCCTACAACCAATGTGTTCAATGCACGCTCCGTTTCCCACCCCGGTTAACGCCCGCCGCACGGCTTGCGGTAAACGGCCGGCTTGATGTAATCGAGTTTGTGTCGGATGCCCATCAACCCTTCCGAGTGGCCAATTAGCAGCCACCCGCCCGGCTCCAGGCGTTCAGCAAATTTGGCCACCAGCCGTTCCTGCGTCGGCTTGTCGAAGTAGATCATTACATTGCGGCAGAAGATCACGTTGCACCTGGGCTGCCCGCTCAGATCCCCCATTAGGTTCAGCCGCGCAAACGTAATTCGCTTGCGCCATTCGGGCTTCACCCGCACGTTGCCTTCGGCCGCGCCTGTTCCACGCAGAAAATACTTGCGCGGCCAGTCCGCCGGCATCTCCTTGAGCCGCGCAACCGGATAGACGCCGGCCTGCGCAGCATCCAAAGCGCGCGTCGAAATATCGGTAGCTATCACTTTCAGCGCACTCGTGCGCGTTTCGCCCAGCGTTTCGGCGCAGTGAAACAGAATCGTGTACGGCTCCTCGCCGGTCGAGCAACCGGCGCTCCAGATCTGAATCGAGTTGCGGTCGGCCAGCGCCGGCAGAATCTGCTTGCGCAGCAGATCGAAATGCTGCGGTTCGCGTAGGAAGCTGGTGAAGTTCGTGGTCAACGCATCGATCAGCCTCGCCAGTTCGACGCCCGTCTGGTCGGCCTTAACCATCTGTAGGTATGCCGAGATGTCAGCCAGTTCCAGATCGCGCACGCGCTTACTCAGCCGCGCGCTAACCAGCGCCTCCTTGCCTGATTTCAGGTCAAGACCGAACAGTTCGTGCGCCATGGCTCTGATTTCACGGAAATCGGCCGGCCGCAGCGCCGGTGACACTGATTCAAGCCCCAGTTGACCGTTTGTGCCCATTTCTCCTCCTGCCCGTGATAATCCAGCTTGGCTACGCCGCTGAGCCGGTCTCGCCGGCCAGCGTCGCCAGATCCAGAATCAGACCTACACGCCCGTCGCCCAGAATTGCTCCACCGGCAATGCCCCGTACGTCACGGAAAGTCGTTCCTAGGTTCTTGATCACCACTTCCTGCTTTCCAACCAACTCGTCCACCAGTAGGCAGAAGGACCGGCTCTCGTTCTCGCCCACAATCATCAGTCCGTCACAGGCGTTTTCGCTCTGATGCCGCACGCCCAGCCGGTCGCCGAGCCGTATTACCGGCAACAGGCGTTCGCGGACCATTACCATCTCTCCACGGGCCTCTACCGTGAACAATTTGTCTTCGGCCGGCTTGAACATCTCGCGCACCGCGTAGATCGGAACGATATAGCGCTCGCCACCCACAACCACCACCAGGCCGTCGATAATCGCCAGCGTCAATGGCAGCTTCAGAAAGAATGTTGTCCCTTGACCTGCGACAGATTCGATTTCGATCCGGCCGCGCAGCTTTGCAACCTGCTTACGTACGACGTCCATACCGACGCCACGCCCGCTCACGTCGGTCACCTTCTCCGCCGTTGAAAAGCCCGGTTCGAAGATCAGGTGGAACACCTCGTTGTCCGATGGCTGCGCGTCGGCCGCCACCAGTCCGCGTTCAATGGCCTTGCGCAGAATCTGCGCGCGATTCAGGCCTCGCCCGTCGTCTCCCACTTCAATGCAGATCATGCCTGCCAAGTGTGAGGCCTTCAGGCGCACGCGCCCCACTGGCGGCTTGCCAGCCATCTCACGCTCAGATGGCGTCTCCATGCCGTGGTCCATCGAGTTGCGCAGCATGTGGACCAGCGGGTCAGACAATTCCTCGACAATGTTGCGGTCGATCTCGACGTCTTCACCAACCAGTTCCAACTCGGCCTGCTTTCCGGACTTGCGCGCCAAGTCGCGCACTAGGCGTGTCATGCGCCGGAACATCTGCCCAATTGGCACCATCCGCATGGCCATCGCTGTTTTCTGTACCTCTGCCGTGACGCGCGTCAAATGCGAGACATCGCGTTGCAGGCGCGGATTCTTGACCTCGGTCAGCGCCGGATTGTGCCGCAGCACCGACTGTGCGATCGTCAGTTCGCCCACCATGTCCACCAGGTACTCAAGCTTCTGTGTGTCCACTTTGACGAGCGAGGACGTGCGTTCGCCAGCGGCTGGAGCCTCCATCGTTGACGCTGTTTCGGTCTCCGCGGGCGGTGCCATCTGCTGTGGCTGCACCGCCACCGGCTTGGTATCGCCGGCCTGCGTCGGATCGGCTGCGGCTTGGATCCGCTCAATCAGCGCGTCCGGCGTGTCCGGCGCTGGCGCCGGACGGCCCTGCTGCGCGGCCTCGATCGTATTCAGCCACAGCGCCAGGTAGTCGCCCGATTGCAGGATGATGTCCACCGTCTCCGGATTCAGCGTCAACTTGCCGTTGCGCGCTAGATCAAGCAGGGTCTCCACTTCGTGCGACACCAGCCTGATGGTGTCGTACTCAAGAAAGCCGGCCAGCCCCTTGATGGTGTGAAAACTACGGAAGGCGCTGTGCAGCGTCTCCTCGGTGTGTGAGCCGTGCTCGATCTCCAGCAACCGGCCCTCAATGTTGGCCAGATGCTCGCGCGCCTCAACCAGGAAGTCCCCCACCAGTTGCGGGTCCTGGTTCAGTAGATTGCTTGCTGGCGCTGGCGGCTCCTTGGCCGGCTCGTCAATGCTGGCCGACAATGCGCGCAACCCCTCTTCCAGGTCGCACGCTGGCGGAGCAGGGGCGGCCGGTTTGGCCGGCCCCTTCGTTTGTGTCTTGCTTTTGACCATGTCGGATCCTTCAGCCGGGAGCGTTGCTTCGCGGTTTGCCCTAGAAATCCTTGAAGTCGGCATCCAGAGGAATCTCGGCGCGCGCGCTAACAGGCGACTTGGACGGCGTCCGCGTTGCGACCGTGACCGGCTTGAACTGCCGCGCCACCGCCACAGGCGGCGTTGTCCGTAGCGCCATCTCGTCACCGCCCACCATGTCACGCAACCGGCTCACCGCGTCTTCTAGCGCGTTCGCCTGTGCGCTCATCTCCTCACCTGCCGAAGCACTCTCCTCGGCGCTGGCCGCCGTGGCCTGAGTCAACTGCTGCATTTGTGTCACGGCCTTGGCAATCTGCTCGATGCCGCGCGCCTGCTCTTGGCTGCCTAAGTGCACTTCGCTGGCCAGTAGTTTGCCGCGTGCGGCGGCTTCAAAGACGCTTGCGACGCTCGCCGCCACCTTGTCCAGCCGTTCCTTGCCTTCGTTGGAAGACTCAATCGATTCTTCAATCAGGTCTGACGTATCCTTGGCCGCCTGCGCGCAGCGCTGCGCCAAATTGCGGACCTCGTCGGCCACCACCGCGAAGCCCATGCCGGCCTCGCCTGCGCGCGCCGCTTCAACGGCGGCGTTCAAGGCCAGAATGTTAGTCTGGAACGCGATCTCATCAATCACCCGGATGATCTTTGAGATCTTCTCGCTCGACGTGTTGATCTGCTGCATGGAGCCGAGCATGCGCTTTAATCGCTCGTCGGTGTCCTTGAGCAGATGGTCCGTGCGGTCCATCTCTTCAGCGGTTGTGCGGGCGTTTTCCGCGTTCTTCTGTGTCATCGAGTTGATCTCCTCGGTCGAAGCAGACGTCTCCTCAAGCGAAGCCGCCTGCTCGGACGATCCCTGTGCCAACGCCTGTGATGAGCTCGAAACCTGCTGTGAGGCTGACGCCACTTGGCGTGCGCCCTCGGCAATCTCGGTGGCGATCTTGCGCAATACGCGTGTGCTATCCCGCGCCACCCAGAAAGCGCCAGCCGCCACCCCCAGCGACACTAGGCACAGCAACACCGCCAGCCACCGCCAGAAGGTCGCGGCCGATGAGACCCGGCTGCGTGTCTGTTCCATCATTGTGTTCTGCTGCTGCGTTAGCGTGGTCGAATCTGCCCGCATTTTTTCCGCCACCGGGGCCATCTGCGCGGCCAGAATCTTCGTGGCCTCATCGAAACGTTGTGCCCGAACATGCGCGTCGAATTGTCCGACCAAGAGTTGCCACTCGTTGAAGGCTTGTTTGAGTGCTGCGTGCGTACGCTTGCCTTCCGCCGTCACAAGCAACGGTCCGATCTCGTTCAGCGCTGAATTCAAGTTTTCGTCGGCCACCTGAACGGACTGCATGGAAGACTGGACTTCTTGCGCATTTCCGGTGAGTGAGCCGAGCATGACGCCGCGCACAGACGACTGCGCGGCATTGGCTGATGTCGTGATTGCGCCGGCCAGTTCGGCCTTGCGCATGTTGTTGGCGACGTCTGTGTTGATCGTTTGGCTGGTGCTCGTCGCATACCAGACCGCACTCACTCCGAGGACCAGAAGAAATGCCGTCGTCAATCCCTGTCCGAGATAGATTTTCGCGCCCAGGCTCATTTTGCTAAGTGTCATGACTTGTGATTCCTTTCGCCAGCTCGGTTGCGTTCCATCTACGCCGTCACCACCGGTGCCGGCTCCCACTGCGCCATCTGATCCAGGCCCTGCAGTTCTTGATTGGCGAGCACCTGATCAATGTCCAGCAGTATTTTGACTTTCCCTTTGACCTTGGCCATGCCGAGGATGTACGGGATCTGCACGTCGTCGCCGAAGGCCGGCGTGTCCTCAATCTCGCTTTCCTGGATCGTCAGCACCTCACTCACGCCATCTACAATCACGCCCATCTGAATGGCGCCGCGGCGGTCGCCGAGGTCTTGCATCACCTGCAACACGATGATGCATGTGCGGGCCGTATAGTCGGCCTCCGGCAGGCTGAACTTGGCTCGCAAGTCGATAACCGGAATTACCTTGCCGCGCAGGTTGATTACGCCTTTGATGAACATGGGCGTTTGCGGCACGGCCGTAATTTCCTGGATGCCCATGATTTCGCGCACCTTTAGTACATGCACGCCGAACTCTTCTTTCCCCAGATGAAAGACTAGGTATTTGCCCTGACGCCGACGAACACCGGCCTCTTCCATCGTTGTCAATGCCTGCACGGTTGGAATCCTCCTGATCGGATCGCGCCGCCAGTTGGCCGCGGCGTTGTGCGGCGGCAAAGTCCTGATCGGATGCCGTCCACGTTGCTTTTATCGGCCGCGTTTGCCGATCTCGCAGGATTTCTGCGCGTTGACCGCACCGCGAACGCGATGATAGCCTGCCAACTGCAAGGAGAAGTGATGAGAACCGTCGTGCTTCTGGTGCTGGCCGCCAGCCTCTCTGCCCAAACGCGCTATGAGCCCACCTGGAGCTCTATCGATCAGCGCCCCACGCCGGGCTGGTTTACCGACGCCAAGTTCGGCATCTTCATTCATTGGGGCCTTTATGCCGTGCCCAGCTATGCTCCGCCGCGCGCCCACGGTGGCGAGGCCTATTCCGAATGGTATTGGAACCACCTTCAGCAGGGCCCCACGGTCAAAGGGCAGCCCAATGCAACCTGGGAGTTCCACCGCCGCAACTATGGCGAGAAATTCGACTACCGCGACTTCGCGCCGATGTTCAAGGCTGAGATGTTTGATCCGGACCATTGGGCCGGCATCTTTGCACAGTCCGGTGCGCGTTACGTCGTGCTCACCTCGAAGCATCACGAAGGCTTCACGCTCTGGCCCAACTCGCACGCCTCGAAAGCCTTCGGCCGCCCCTGGAACGCCGTGGAAATCGGCCCCAAGCGCGACCTGCTCGGCGACCTCACCACGGCCGTCCGCGCCAAGGGCATCAAAATGGGCTACTACTACTCGCTCTATGAGTGGTACAACCCGCTCTGGCTCTCCGACCACAAGCGTTATGCCACTGAGCACATGGCGCCGCAGTTCAAGGAACTGGTCACGCGCTACAAACCATCCATCATCTTTTCTGACGGGGAGTGGGACATGCCCAGTGCCGATTGGAAGACGCCCGAACTGATGGCTTGGCTTGTCAACGAATCACCCGTGAAAGATGAGGTCGTGATCAACGATCGTTGGGGGAAGGAAACTCGCCACAAGCATGGCGGTTACTTTACCACCGAATACACGGCCGGACTGGAAGGCGCCACTCATCCGTGGGAGGAGAATCGCGGCATGGGCCGCTCCTACGGCTACAATCGGGCCGAGACGTTGAACGACTATCGCACTGAGCGCGAACTCATCCTCATGCTCACCGACCTCGTCAGCCGTGGCGGCAATCTTTTGCTCGACATCGGGCCCACCGCCGACGGCCGCATCCCGGTCATCATGGAGGAGCGCCTCATTCAAATGGGCCGCTGGCTCAAGGTGAATGGCGATGCCATTTACGGCACCACGCCCTGGACGCGCACGCGCCAGTGGAGCGCCGGCGCACAGCCCAAGCTCGAAACTGGCGAGTTCATGAAGCGCTACGAAGTGATGGATTACATTGAGCGCCGTAACCCTGACCAAGCCGTTATCGAGAGCTTCTTCACGAAGAAGGGAAGCGATGTCTACGCGCTGTTGCCTGTCTGGCCTGGTCACAAACTGACGCTGCGCGGCGTCTCGGCACCCGCCTCCATGCGGCCTGTCCTGCTCGGTTCTAACTCGACGCTCACCTGGACGGCCAACGGCAATGATGTGATTATTGATCTGCCCGATACTCCTTATGCGCAGGTCTATGTGATTCGCCTGCCGGGATTACAGGCTCGTTAATCCCCGCGCTGATGGGCGGGATTCAAACTTCTGATTGGACGGCGTCGCGGCTTCCGCCATATGCTGGAGCTAGCTGAAACGCCATGAAAACCATCGCTTTCAAAGGCTGCTGATACCCTCCCGCGGGCACTGAAGCCCGATTCCTTATGGTCATTTTGGGTGGAATGCGAGGAGTGTCTTTATGCAATTGGAAAGAGAAATTCTACATCAGATCAGTCAGGTTGCCGCTAACGCTCCCAGCCTGGATTGGGCCCTCGAAGAGGCGGCCCGCCTGTTTGAGGATCGTCTTGGTGGCCGGACGCTTGCGGTCAATCCGGTTTCCACGGCCGACTATGTAGCGCCGCTCGTCGATCATGGCCGTGAAGTCGGCCGTTTGGCGGCGGGCTTTGAAGACTCTCCTTTGGATGCTGCAGCGCTGCGCCGCATTCTCGTTTTCGCCGGTGAGCAGTTGGGCTCCGTTGCGGGCCGCGACGCGCTTCGTCATGAATCCTGCGAGCTTCGCTCCCGCATTGAGCGCATGCAGGAAACGCTGCGTGTTGACAAGCTCCTGGCTCGCGCCAAGGGCTTGCTGGCCAGCCGCTTGTCGCTCCGGCCGGACATCGCCGAACGCCAGTTGATTGAACGCGCGCAGAAGAGTGGGCGGCCTGTCGCTCAAATCGCTGAGAGTGTTGTCGCGCTCTACACTGAAGCCCGTAGCCTGACAGCCTGAGCACGCCGCGCGGCGGCGCTATGATGAGAGCTCCATGTCCGCCACGCCCTCGTCCCAACGTCTGATTTCACTCGACGCCTTTCGTGGCGCCACCATCGCGCTGATGGTGCTGGTCAACAACTCAGGCGATGGTTCCACCACTTATGCGCCTTTGAAGCACGCGGCATGGCATGGATGGACGCCTACCGACGTGGTCTTCCCCTCGTTCCTCTGGATAGTCGGTGTCGCTATCACGCTTTCGTTGGGTAAGCGTCTCGACGCAGGCGTTGGCCGGGCGCGGCTGTTGGCTCAAGTCGCGCGCCGCGCCGCCATCCTCTTCGTGCTGGGCCTTGCCTGTTACGCCTTCCCGCACTTCAATCTCTCCACGCAGCGCATTCTTGGCGTGCTGCAGCGCATCGCCATCTGTTATCTCATCGCCTCGGCCATTTACATGGTTACGCGTGTGCGTGGCCAGATTCTCTGGACACTCGGTTTGCTCGCCTCCTATTGGGCCATCATGATGGTCGGCGGCAACGGGCGGCTCGACGTGGAGGGCAACTTTGCCCAAATGGTCGATCAGGCCGTGCTCGGTGCGCACAACTACGCGCACACCAAGACGTGGGATCCCGAAGGTATCATCAGCACTATCCCCGCCATCGCCACCGTCCTGCTGGGTGTCCTTGCCGGACAGATCCTCAAACGCAGGACCGAACTCAGTGAGCGCACCACTTGGCTCTTCCTTGCCGGTAATTTGCTCATCTGCGCCGGCCTTGTGCTCGACTACTGGATGCCGATCAACAAGAAGCTGTGGACCAGTTCTTTCGCGCTTTTCATGGCGGGCCTCGATTTTGTCATGTTTGCCATCAGCCTCTGGCTGGTCGACGGTCGGGGCTACCGGCGTCTGGCGCGCCCGTTCGTCATCTTCGGTATGAATGCCATCGCGGTCTATATGGCGTCGGAGATGTTCTCGTTACTGCTAGATAATTTTGCCATCGGTGGCATCTCGCTCCACGAACTCTTTTACGTGAACGTCTGTCTGGCCGTCGCCTCGCCTTACAATGCTTCGCTGCTGTTCGCTGTGCTCTTTGTGCTGGCCATGTTCGTCTTCGCCTGGGCGTTGCATCGCAAGGGCTGGTATCTGCGTGTCTGACTCTTCCCTCGACAACCGTGCCCCGGCGCGATACAACAGTTGAGACGTTCTTAGAGGAGTCTCGCCATGTGTTGTCACGACCATGCCTTCACGCGCCGCACGTTCCTGAGCACCGCCGCCGCTCTGCCGGTCCTGCCGGACTGGAGATCCGACCTTTGGGACCCGGAGCGGCCCTTTACGACGCGTTCGCGCACTCTCACCGTGCGGCCCGTGCTGCTCTACGCCACGCCGCAGCCCAAACAGCAGACGTCGTGGAAGTCGTGGGGCGGCGTTCTCACCGAATCCGCTGCCGCCGAGGAGCAGGCCCGTATCGACAAAGAACTTGCCGCCTTGAAGGCGCGCGCAGGTTTCCCCATTGAGTTCGCGCCGGCCGTACGCGCGTCAAGCGTCGAGCAACTGAAGAAGCAGCCGGCCGATGTTACGCTCATCTATCCCGCCGCCGGCCCGAGAGGGCTGTGGCAGGCCGCTTTGCCGGACACGGGCGACGCCATCGTCTTCGTGCGCCACCGCTCTGGTCCGGTTTCCTACTGGTACGAGGCGCTCTCCACGCGCCTGCTTCGCAAGAGTGGCGTAGCCTGGACCGAAGGAGCGCCGCGCGTCTCGGTAGACGATGTCGTTGTCGACGAGCCGGATGATCTGCTCTGGCGCCTGCGCGCTCTCTCAGCGGTGAAGAACTTTCGTGGCACGCGCATCGTCGCTTTGGGTGGTCCGCAAGGCAAGTACGCGCCCGACGCGCCGCGCGTCGCAAAGGAGCGCTTCGGCTTCGAGATTATCGATGTCAGCTACGATAGCTTCGCACCGCGCATGGCCGCTGCCCTGGCCGATTCAAAGAAAGTCCGCCTGTCGGAAGCCTGGACCGACCGTTTCCTTGGCTTGCCGGGCACGAAGCTCGAAACCAAGCGCGAATTCGTCGTCAACTCCTTCGTGCTCTACGGTGTGCTCAAGGATATTCTGGCCGAGCATGACGCCAGCGTCTTCACCATCCAAAGCTGCATGGGCGCCATCATGCCCATGGCGCAGACCACGGCGTGCCTGACGCTCGGCTTCCTGAACGACGAGGGCACGCTCGCCTTCTGCGAGTCGGACTTCGTCATCATCCCGCCACTCACGCTGCTGCGCTACACGGCCGGCGTGCCAGTGTTCATGCACAACTCGACGTTCCCGCACAACGGCATTGTCACCTGCGCACATTGCGCCGCCCCACGCCGCATGGATGGCGTACGTTACGAGCCTACGCGCATCCTCACGCACTACGAGTCTGAATACGGCGCCGCGCCGAAGGTCGAAATCCCGGTTGGGCAGAAGGTCACGTTCCTCGATCCCGAGTACGACACCTGCCGCTGGCTGGCCATGAAAGGCGCGGTGGTGGCCAACCCGTTTCTGCCCATCTGCCGCTCGCAACAGGATGTGCGCATCGAAGGCGACTGGCGTAAGCTGCTCAACGAGGTGCGCGACTCGCATTGGGCCATGGCCTACGGCGACTACGTACGCGAACTCGCCTACGCCGCCCCGCGCGCCGGCATCAAGCTGGAAGTGGTTTGAACGCATAGAATCGTTGTATGCCGAATCCCGCGCCCGGCGACCTCGCTGCTGCTGTTGACGCGGTGCTCTCAAGCCAGACCTTCGAGCGCACGCACAGGCTCCTGCTTCTGCTGAAGTATCTGCGCGATTCGACGCTTGCGGGCGATTCCGGCGCGCTGAAGGAGTCCGTCATCGGCCAGCGTGTCTTCGGCCGGCCTGCCGACTATTGCGCCGCCGACGACAACATCGTGCGCTCCAACATCCGCCAACTGCGGATGAAGCTAGAGGAATACTATGCGACTGAAGGGACGCGCGCCGTTTGGCGTGTAACGGTTCCCAAGGGTAGCTACAGCCTGCATCTCGAACCGGCTCCGGACTCAGGGCGCCCACATTGGCGGCGCGCGGTTCCGGCCGCGTTGGCGCTGTTGGCGGTAGTGGCCGCTCTGATGTGGTTGGTGCGATCAGTTGGGCCGCGCACGCGCGACTGCCTTCTGGCGCTGCTCGATCCCGGTCCCGGTCAGCGCCTGCTGATTGTCGGTTCAGACCCGAACGTCCAGCTTTATCAGAACATTACGGGACGGCGTGTTGAGTTGGCAGATTATCTGGATCGCCAGTTCATGCGCAAGCTTCAGGCGGATCAGCCGGGACGCTTCTATGGCGGTTCGGTGGCCGAGGCGTTCTTCGCCGCGTTGATTCCAGACTTTGCACGCGCCGTTCCCAGTTCGGCGCTGACCGTGATAGCGGCCGATCGCCTGATGCCTAAAGACTTTGAGCGCGACAACGCCGTGCTCATCTCGGGCCCGGTTGGAAATCCCTGGGTCCAGATGTTCGACCAGAAACTGAACTTTCAAGTCGAGCTGTTACAGGTGGACCGGCCGGCTTGCATCGTCAACCGCCAGCCGCGGAGGGGTGAGTCGGCCACCTATGTGAACTACGTGGACGCGTCCAAAACCGTCGTCTGCTACGCTCGCATGGCCTATGTGCCAGGCCTCCGGCCGGGTACGCACGTACTGCTGGCCGGCGGCCCGCACCACGCCTCGACTCTGGCGGCCGCGCATTTTCTCACCAGCCCGGCTGGGATGCAGTCGCTTCGCCGCCAGTTGGGCCGCCACCGCTGGGAGGGGCTGCCCTGGTTCGAGGCCGTGGTCGAGGCCCGCGCTTTTGGTGACGAGCCCGCGGCCATGCGGATTGCGGCAATCCGGGAGTTAACGCAGGTTACAGCCCCCTCGGCGCCGTGAAAAACAGCCTGTTTCCCTGGCAAAACCCTCGTCGGCCCGATCGTCTACACCCACAATTCCAACAGACGCCGGTTCGTCTGGCTTGGATGGCATTTGAAAGGGAAACATCCTAAATCCTATAGAAAAAATAGAAATCTGCTTGACGGCGCGACTGGACAGCTTCTACACTGAGGTCTCATGAGTCTCAAACTGAATAATGTCTATATTGTTTATGTAGTATGCGGTTGGAGCTTCGAAGATCTCTGTCCATCTCTCTGCTTGTGTTGATCGCCGTTCGCGCTAACTAACGGCAGCCCTTTCCTCTCTGATTCCTGGCCACCCTGCCAGCTATGTGCTGGTTGCTCCGGCATTCTGTTGGGAGTTGAATTATGAAACTACTCATGCGCGCTACTATCGCGATACTGCTTTTATGGGCCTTTAGCCTTACA
>CAYZIX010000002.1:0-8858 GCA_964478395.1 uncultured Candidatus Solibacter sp. | reverse complement strand
CGGCCACGGGTGAACTATCTATTACCATTCTCGATTCCAGCGCTGCACTGGTGCCGAACGCCACCGTGGTGGTAAACGGTTCCGATACCGGCGCCACCATCCGTACGCTCGCCACCAACGAGCAGGGCATGGCTTCGGTAACGTTGCTGCCACCTGGCAGCTACGACGTGGAAGTGAAAGCTTCGGGCTTTAAAGCCGCCGTGCGGCGTGGCGTGGCGCTCAGCGCCGGCAGCGTGCTGGCCTTGTCCATCACGTTGGAAACCGGATCGGCGTCGGAGTCCATCACGGTGGTTGGAGAGGCGCCATTGCTCGAAGAGAAGTCAGCGGCGCTCGGCCAGGTGGTCGGCGCCAAGCAGATGATTGATCTGCCGTTGAATGGCCGCAACTATCTGGCGTTGGCCAACCTTACGCCTGGCGCCGTGCCGTCGAACGGCAGCCGCGACCAGAGCTTTTCAGCCTACGGCAACTCGGGTCTGCAGAACGCCTTCTTATTGGACGGCGCGCGTAATGAAAATTACCTGCGTGGCCTGGACAATCGCGCCCGCGATATGATTCGCCCGCCGCTGGACGCGCTGGCCGAGTTCACGGTGCAAACCTCGAACTTTTCGGCTGAATACGGCGCCGCCGCCGGCGGCGTGGTCAGCACCATCACCAAGTCCGGCACCAACACGCTGCACGGCTCGGCCTACGAGTTTCTGAGAAACGACAACCTGGACGCCACCAACTTCTTCGCCGGCGGTGTGAAGCCGCTGCTGGTGCGCAACCAGTATGGCGGTTCGCTGGGCGGGCCCATCCGCAAGGACAAGATCTGGGCGTTTGGTGCTTATGAGGGCCTGCACTCGCGGAACGAAAGCACCTCCAGCGCCACCGTGCCGACCACGGACATGCACAACGGCATTTTCAGCACCAACGTCTACGATCCGGATACGACTCGCACCAACCCGTCCGGCTCCGGCTACGTGCGTGACCTGTTCGCAAATAGCACCATTCCCAGTTCACGTCTGAACAGTATCGGCGTGGGTCGCATGGCGATTTATCCGGCCGCCAACGTGGCCGGCTCGACATCACTCTACCGCCGTAACGTGCCATTGAACCAGGACAACAAAAACGGCGTTGTGCGTGGCGACTACCAGGTGTCATCCAACGACATGATGTTTGCCCGCTACTCGCGCTCGGCGGCCACCATTAGCGCCAATCCCACGCTGCCCGCACCGGCGCAGATGCCGGTGGACCGCAGTATCACCAGTTCCAGCGCAGGCTACGGCTACACACGCACGTTGACCTCGACGCTGATCAACGAATTCCGCTTCACTTGGACCACCATCGACATGTCGCAGGACGGCACGCTGGCGCGTAACGAGATCATCAGCGGCAGCCTGGACAGCAAGATCACCAGCGGCACGCCGAACTTCAATGTTTCAAACTACGCCACGCTCGGCAGCCAGCCCGGCGACTACAGCAACAGCCCGCTACGCAAGAGTTCGGGCGTCTGGGATGTGGCCAACAACATTTCAAAGAACTGGGGTGCGCACGTCATCAAATTCGGCGCCGAGTTCATGTGGATCCGCCCGAGCACGTTCGCCGCGTCGAACGGCCGCGGATCGTTCGGCTTCTCGGGCGTTTTCACGCAGAACCCGCAGAGCCGCTCCGGCACTGGTAATGCCGCCGCCGACCTGCTGTTGGGCTACGCCAATTCGCTGACCACCGGCACGGTGGCCGAGAACGTCGAGCGTGGCTGGTTCGGCTCCGGTTACGTGCAGGATCAATGGACCGTCAACCGTCAACTGACGCTGAACTTTGGCATCCGCTATGAGTATGCGTCGCCCTACATCGAAACGAACAACCGCATGGCGAATTTCATCCTGGACGATGGCGATCCGCTCTACGGCAAGCTGATCCAGGCCGGCAACAGCGCGCGGCCGCGGACACTGGTCAACGGCGATCACAACAACTGGGCGCCGCGCGTCGGCTTCGCCTGGCGCGTGCCGAAGGCCAAGGAGATGGTGGTGCGCGGCTCCTACGGCATTTTCTATAGCCAGGACCAGGGTACCGGCGTCACCAGCCGCATGACCTCCAACCCGCCCAGTTGGGGCTATGGTGCGCAGACCATCAGCTCGGACCAGCTATTCCCGTCCAGCGGTTACATCCTCAGCTCGTCGGCCACCATCGCGCGGCCAACGGCCATCGATGCGGCAGCGTTCGTGCTTGTGCCCACAGCTACGTCCACACTGACCAGTTGGCAGACCAACCCGAAGAGCCCCTACGTCCAGCAGTGGAGCTTCAGTGTGCAAAAACAATTGCCGGGGAATTTGTTGTTCGAGGCCAACTACGTCGGTAACCACGGCGTGCAGTTGATGGCGCAAGGCGAAGGCAACCAGCCGAAGACGCTCGCTTCGACGACGGTGGTTTCGCGCCGCCCGTTGTCGGCCTATACGGTGGCGTCCGTCAAAACGTTCACCAACTGGAATATGAGCTCTTACAACGGCTTCTCCACCAAGTTGGAGCGGCGCTTTGGCGGCGGCGTTTCGTTGTTGACCACCTTCACCTGGGGACACGCGTTGGATTTCCAGGACGTTTCGCTTGATCTCACCGACAGCAGTGGCGGCGGCGACACGTTGCAGGACAACTACAACCGCCGCGCCAACTGGGCCTCGGGCGACAACGATATCCCGCTGCGCTTTGTCGTCGCCGGCAGCTTCGAATCGCCGGTGGGCAAGGGCAGGCGTTTCTTCAACCAGAGCCGTGTGGCCTCGGCCATCGCCGGCGGCTGGCGTCTGGCGGTGATCTATCAGGCGCAGTCCGGCCAGCCGAAGACTCCAGGACTCTCCTACGACGCGGCCAACGCCGGCACCACCACGCGCCCCAATCGCGTCTGTGACGGCAACCTCTCCGGCGGCGGCACGGTGGCAAAATACTTCGATACGTCGTGCTTCGTGGCTCCAACGTCCTACACGTTCGGCAACTCCGGCCGCAACGTGCTGCGCGTTCCGGGCACGAATAACGTCGATCTCAGCCTCCAGCGCGACTTCCGGTTGTGGGGTGAGAAATCGCCGGTTATGCAGTTCCGACTGGAAGGCTTCAACGCCCTGAATCACACGCAACTCGGCGGGCCGGGCCTCACCGTGGGAAGTTCCACCTATGGCATCATTACCGGTACCCGCGTGGATGCCCGCCAATTGCAGGCTGGCGTCCGGGTGAGCTTCTAGGGAGAATCGGCTTGGACCTCACACGCAGAACACTCTTTGGCGGTGCGTTGGGCGCTCTTGCGGCGCCCGCCGCGCCCACCGTGCGTCCCAACATTGTCACTATCCTTTTCGACGATCTTGGTGTGCAGGACTTTGGCTACCTAGGAGCCAGCGATCTTCAAACGCCCAATATCGATCGCCTGGCCGCCGGCGGTACGGTGTTGCGCAACTGGTATTCGAACGCGCCCGTATGCGCGCCGGCGCGCTCGGCGCTGATGACCGGCCGCGCCCCGCTGCGCAATGGCGTGGCGACCAATGGCAAGCCCCTTCCACCGAAGGAGAAGACAATTGCCTCTCTCCTCAAGGACTCGGGCTATGACACTGCCCTATGCGGCAAGTGGCACCTTGGCTCGACGCCCGATACCGTGCCCAACGCGCACGGCTTTAACTACTTCTATGGCTTCCTGGAGGGTTGCACCGACTACTACTCGCATCGCTTCTACTGGGGCGAACCGCGCCGCGCCAATTTCCACGATCTGTGGCGCAATCGCGAGGAGATCTTCGAGGATGGCCAGTATCTCACTGAGCGGATTGGCCAGGAAGCGGTGGGCTTCATTTCGCGCCGCCGCTCACAGCCGTTCTATCTCTACACGGCCTTCAACGCCGTGCATTATCCGATGCACGCTCCGGCGCGGTATCTGGAGCGTTTTCCAAAGCTGGAGCCGGAAAGGCGGATGTACGCCGCCATCCTGGCCGCGGCCGACGATGCCATCGGCTCCATCGTGCAGGCGCTCGACCGCGCTGGCCAGCGTGACAACACGCTGATATTCCTGGTGGGCGACAACGGCGCGACGACTGAAAAGCGCGCCGGCCTCCACCAGCAGATCGCTTCAGCCGGGCACAACCTCCCGTTCCGGGGCTACAAGTTCAGTTGCTTCGACGGCGGCATGCACGTGCCCGCGTTGGTGAACTGGCCCGGCCACATTCCGTCCGGACAGCGTCTGGACCAACTCGTGATGACGGCCGACATATTGCCCACGGCCTGTCATGCGGCGGGCGTGGCTCCACCGGCCGATCGCACGTTGGATGGGCGCAACGTCTGGGATGTGTTCACGCTCGGCTCGGCCTCGCCGCACGATCAGGTGGCATGGGCCGAAGGGCCGCAACTCGCCATCCGGCGCGGCTCATGGAAACTGGTGGTCAACGGCATTACGCATGATGGCACGCCTGCCGGCTCTAAGCCGCTGACAGGCGAAGACGCCGTATTCCTTTCCAATCTGGATGACGATCCAGGCGAAAGCCGCAACCTGCGGCGCCAGCATCCGGAGGTTGTTGACGACTTGCAGACGCGCTTGGACCGCTGGCGCAAAGAAGTGGAGCAGAACTAGAAATGAAAACGCCCCGCCCGGAAAGGGCGGGGCGTTTCGTTGATGGGGGGTGGTAGGCTTAGTCGCCCAGCGCGCCGGTGGTCTCTTCTTCCTTGGCAGGCTTGGAGCCGTTGATCTGGACCAGATCGACAGTCTCTTCGTTCAGCACATGCTTGCGGTAGAGCTTCATCATCTCGGCGTCCTTCTTGGCGTCGCGTGCCCGGATCTTCTCTTCGCGAGCCGTTTTGGCGATGCCCAGATCGTCCAGATCGTGCTGCCGTTCGCGCGTCACAATCTCTTCGCGCAGCAACAGGTGGTGTTCGGTGGAAGCCAGCGACACCGTGCGGTTGCCAGCGTAGATCTCGTGCCGGCCGTGCTCCTCGTACCACTTGGTGAGCGTGGCCGTCATGTGCATCTTCTCGATAATCTGACGCCAGCCCACGCCCGTGTTGTAGGCGCAGAAGCTGATTTCGCCGTCCTGGGTGGCGTACGGAATAATGCACTGTTCGGTGCGGCGGAAATCGTAGGTGAACAGATCCTGGAACCACATGCCGGCGATGAACAGGAAGTTCCAGCGGTCTGCACGGCGCTGCACGATGTCATCTTTGGTGCGCTCACCGCTCACCTTGCCATAATTGTGACCCGTGGCGCCGAACGTCTTGTCGAACTTCTTCAACAGGTCGCTGAGCTTGAAGTGCTTCGGCGACTGGAATGGATCGTAGTTGCGCATCAGCGCCAGTGCCATGCCCAGCAGGCTCAGTTTGGAGCCGCGCGCTGCGTCGTTGACGTGCTTGATGTCCTCGGCCAGCCGGTCGCCATTCAGGAACTTGGTTACCGGAACGGCTTCCTTGGTTTCCTTGTCAATCATCACGGCCATGCCGACGCCGCAATTCGGGTGGCAGCCGCAGCTCAGGGCGCCCCAATCGCGGCTGGGCCCATGCACCACGTCGGCCCAGTCAGAGAACGTCGACATGAACGAAATCGGATACCAGTCGCGGACGGGCTCGCCCAGACCGGTCTGCGTCTTCACGTCGTGCGCCAAGTGTGACAGCGTGTAGCGCTGCGCCGCGCGGCGTTCGTCCGTGATGGCTTCGTCGCGGCCGGTGAAGCTCACCGGCTGGAAGCTCAGGAAGGAGATCTTTTTCGGGTTGTCGAGCGCGAACTGAATCACGCGCCCCACCTGTTCGTTGTTGATGCCGTTGATGATGGTGATCACCGGCACGATGTCGACGCCCGACGAGTGAAGGTTTTCGATGGCGCGCAGCTTCACGTCGAACAGGTTGCCGACTGCGCGATGAGAGTTCGCGGCGTTACCGATGCCGTCAAACTGCAAGTAAACGTAGCGTAGGCCGGCCTTGGCCGCCTTTTCGGCGAATTCCTTGCTCTTGGCGAATTCAATACCGTTCGTCGCGGCCTGCACCGAGTTGTAGCCGACCTTTTTGCAGTAGGCCACCGCATCCAGGAAGTAGGGCGACAGCGTCGGCTCACCACCGGAGAACTGTACCGACATCTGGCGGCGCGGTTTCACCTGAATGGCGTTGTCGAGCATCGTCTTGATGTCCGCCCAGCTCAGTTCATGGACGAAGCCAACCTGGTTGGCGTCCATGAAGCAGGGGTCGCACATCATGTTGCAGCGGTTGGTCAGGTCGATGGTCAGCACCGCGCCGCGGCCGTGCGTGATGTTCGAGCTGCCATGATGATGCAGGTGGTCGGCGGCGCCGTGGCTGCGGATGTCGCGGCCCGGAAAGACGTCTTCCAGGTGCTTGAAGAACGCCGGGTCGATGGCCATGACGTCCTCAAAGTGGCCATGCTTCGGGCAGTCCTTCACCATGAGGATCTTGCCGTCGCGCTCGATAATCTGAGCCTTGATCTCGCCGGGATGGGTGCTCACCAACTCATCCACGCTCATCTGGCCGTCCAGTACCTTCTGGCGTGCCTCGGGAATACACTTCGGGCAGAGCGAATCGGTGGTCCGCGGCCAGCCAAGCTGCGGCTTCATCTTCTCGTACGATTTCAGCAGAGGCTTGTCCGACCATTTCGGCGTAAAGCTGGCGTTCGGACTGATCTGGTTCAACGTGTCAAATACTTGCCAAGCGGCCTTCGCCGCCACGGTCATTGCCTTTTCCACGTACTTGATCGGCTTGTGCATCTATGCTGAACTCCTGTTGAGGTCTCGGACCTGCAAATTTGGGCGCACGGACACGGCGTTGCGCCATTACTTCTGTTTCCTCATGAATTGTAACCGTCCTCAGCCAGACGCCCTACCTCTCTCCATTGAATGGGGAGGATCGGGCGCTGGACGGGCGGATTCGTCATTAAACGGTCATACGGCTCGGCGGCTCGCCATAGTAGCATGATTCCAGAGGACATAATGCCTGACCGGAAGCAGTTGTTCTTGGATTTGGCGCGCTCGGCAGGTTTTGCTGCCGCGGGCGTTGCCGCGGCTGCTCCGTTAGACGACTATGCCTTTTACGATCAATGGGTTGCCGGCGGTCTGGCAGGTCCGTTGGGCTACTTGGCGGATCATCGCGCCGCGCTGCGGGCTGATCCTCGGCTGCTGCTTCCGTCAGCCCGGACCGTTCTGTCGCTAGCTATGCCCTACAACACGCCCGGTCCGGAGCGCCATGCCGTCTCGCGCTACGCCTGGGGCGCGGCCGATTATCACGACGTCCTGCGCGCGGCGATGAAACGTGTTTTGAGTGGTTTACAAGACGCGCTCGGGCCATTTGAAGCTCGCCTGGCGGTGGATACTGCGCCGCTGCTGGAGCGCTCACTGGCGCGGCAGGCCGGCCTCGGCTGGATTGGCCGTAACACCTTGCTGATCAATCAGAAACTGGGCTCATGGCTGTTCCTTGGCGAGATTCTGGTCTCGCTCGAAATGGAGCTGGACACTCCCCCGCCGGACCGCTGCGGCTCCTGCCGCGCCTGCATCGACGCCTGCCCCACACAAGCCTTGGGGCCCGGGCCGGACGGGCGTTACCGGTTGGACGCGCGGCGCTGCATCTCCACCTGGACCATTGAGCAGCGTGGCGCCTGGGCCGAAGACGACCGCGCTGCCAGCGCCCATTTGATCTTTGGCTGCGATATCTGCCAGGAGGTCTGCCCCTGGAATCGTCGGGCGCCGTTCACCTCGGAGCCTGCCTTCCAGCCAGTTAACCCGGATCCGGCGCCGGAAGAGCTGATCCGGATGACGCCCAGCGAGTTTGCCGCCCGCTTCCGGCAGACACCTATCTGGCGGGCGAAGTATGCTGGACTCGTGCGCAACGCTCTCACCGCCATTGGCAACGCCGGCCGGCCCGTGCCTGGCTTGGAGACGTTGGCGGAATCTGACGACGAAGGCGTGCGCGTTCATGCCCGCTGGGCCATACAGCGGGTGGGAGCACGACGGTGATTTTGCCGCTGTTACTATTGGCGGTTAACTTGGACTCGCTGGTCCAAACGGGGTACGACCATTTTTATAACGTCGAATACCGGCAGGCCATTGCGTCCTTCGAACAGGCTGTAACGGCGGCGCCGCAGGTGGCCGAGTACCGTAATCATCTGGCTCAGGCCGTGCTGTTCGAGCTGATGTTCCGCGCCGGCGCGCTGGAAACCGAGATGGTGACCGGTGGCAATCCGTTTATCCGCCGCCCAAAGATGCAGCCCACGGCCGAGGAGGAGCGGCTCTTTTTCGGCTCGATCAACGAAAGCCTGCGGCTCGCCACACAGGCTTTGCAGAAGAATCCTAACGATGTGAAGGCGCTCTACGCGCAGGGTGTCGCACTGGGATTGCGGGGCACCTACAACTATCTGGTGAGGAAGGCGTGGCTGGATGCGCTCAAGGACGTGACCAACGGCCGTAAGCTGCATAACCGGGTTGTGGAATTGGATCCGTCGAACATCGATGCCCGCATGATGCAGGGCATGCACGACTATGTGGTGGGATCACTGCCCTGGACTTACCGTATGCTCGGTTTCCTGGTGGGCTTTCACGGCGACAAGGAGGCCGGCAAGCGGGCCGTTGCGCTGGTCGCCGAAAAGGGCCATGAAAACAAGGTGGATGCCGAGATCCTGCTGGGCATAGTGGCGCGACGCGAGCGGCGTCCGCAAGACGCCATCCGCGTGTGCGAGGATCTGCGCCGCCGGTTTCCACGCAATTTTCTGATTTTGTTTGAACTCTCGCAGATGTACGCCGATCTGGGCGACAAGCAGAAAGCGCTGGAGGCGTTGGACCGCGTGGATGCGTTGAAACGCGCCGGCTCACCAGGATTTGCCGCGCTGCCGGCTGAGCGGATCGAAGTGGCGCGCGGCAATCTTCTGTTCTGGT
>CAYZIX010000001.1:0-117898 GCA_964478395.1 uncultured Candidatus Solibacter sp. | reverse complement strand
TCTCAAATTACTGGAGCTGATGACCAGGATTGAACTGGTGACCTCGTCCTTACCACGGACGCGCTCTACCAACTGAGCTACATCGGCCCGCTCTACTATACTCTAGCGCACCCCGGCCTCCCGCTGGCAAGTCACACGCCGCACGCGTGACCCCGGCTCCTTGTGGGATTGGGATGGTGGACAGGGGAGGATTCGAACCTCCGTAGCTCGCAAGGAGCGGCAGATTTACAGTCTGCTGCCATTAACCACTCGGCCACCTGTCCATACTCCGGGCGCCGTTGCCTGAGGGCAACCCTTTAAATATACCTCACGTAGTGACGTTTCGCATCAAACATTTTCATGCCGATTTGTTTCCACCGGGCGGCCTTGCGCCGCGCACCATAAGGTGGTACCAACAGAGTTTCAGGCCTCTGGCCGATCCCTTTATGCCTCCTCTTTTCGAGACCTCCATCCCCGTCCTCCCTCTCCTGGCTCGTGGCAAAGTCCGCGATGTCTACGCCGTCGGCACCGATCGTCTACTGCTGGTCACGACAGACCGCCTGTCGGCCTTCGACTGTGTTTTGCCCACACCTATTCCTGATAAAGGCCGCGTCCTGAACCAGCTTTCGCTCTTCTGGTTCGACGCCCTGCGCGACATCGTGCCGAATCACCTGGTCACGGCCGACGTCGCCGCCTATCCCGCTGAGCTGAAGCCTTTTGCCGATCAGCTCGAAGGCCGCTCCATGCTCGTCCGCCGCGCCGAAATGGCCCCCATTGAGTGTGTGGCCCGCGGCTACCTTTCGGGCTCCGGATGGAAGGAATACCGCGCCTCGGGCACCGTCTGCGGCATTGAACTACCCGGTGGCCTGCGCGAATCCGACCGCCTGCCTCGCCCGCTTTTCACCCCTGCCTTCAAGGCCCAGAGCGGCCATGACGAAAACATTTCGTTCGAGCGCTCAGTCGAACTGGTCGGCGCCGAAACCGCCACCAAACTGCGCGACCTCACGCTGGAGATCTATTCGAGAGGCGCGGCTTACGCTCTGGAGCGCGGCATCATTCTTGCCGACACCAAGTTCGAGTTTGGCTACATCGATGGCGTGCTGACGCTCGCCGACGAAGTGATGACGCCCGACAGCTCCCGTTTCTGGCCGGCCTCCGAGTACTGTCCCGGTGGCGCTCAGCCGTCGTTCGACAAACAGTACGTGCGCGATTATCTCGAAACGCTCGATTGGGGCAAGCAACCTCCCGCGCCTGCCTTGCCCGCCGACGTGGCTGAGCGCACTGCTGACAAGTATCGCGACGCCTATACGCGGCTGACGGGCAAACGGCTGTGAACTGGCTGGATATCCTGCTGACGGTGCTGGCCATCGTCTTCGTTGCTGAAGGATTGAGGCGCGGTTTCACGCGCCTCATCATCGGCATTGCCGCAACCCTGCTCGGCCTGCTGCTGGCGGCGTGGTTCTATGGCTCGGCCGGCGCGTTCTTGCTGCCCTATGTCAGCTCGCGCGCCGTTGCCAACGTGGCCGGTTTCCTCATCGTCTTCATTGGCATCCAGATCCTCGGCGGACTGACCGGCTGGCTTTTATCGCGTGTCTTCAAGTGGACCGGTTTCGGCTGGCTGGACCGTTTGCTGGGCGCGGCCATGGGGCTGTTCAAGACGATGCTGGTCGGCGTCGTGTTGGTCATGGTCCTGATGGCTTTTCCGATGAAAGCCGTACCGGCCTCGGTGGCCGAGTCGCGTTTGGCGCCCTACCTGATTGAGGCCTCGCACGTGCTCGCCTATCTGGCGCCACACGAGTTCAAGGAAGGCTTCATCGCAACATATAAAAGGGTAAAAAAGGTCTGGACCGGGCACGCTCCAGACGAGCAGCCCAAGGACAGCATCTAGCCCGCCCATTCGCAGCGGGCTCTTTTTTCAAAAAATAGATGACGCGTCAACTATTGCCTCGTCATCTATCAGGGCATGGAACGAGTTCGAAGCCGGTTGCAACACGAATTGCTCCAGTCGAAGCCGTTTTCATCGGTTCAGCAGGAAGCCATACTTTCTGTCGTCAAAACGGCCGACGTGCTGCTCCGCCGGATTAGCCGCGCGCTAGCCCCGTACGACATCACGCCACAGCAATATAACGTTTTGCGCGTTGTGCGTGGCGCGGGCGAAGCGGGCATCCCGACGCTCGCCATCGGCGAGCGCCTGATCGAGACAACGCCGGGGCTCACCCGCCTGCTGGACCGTCTGGAAGCCAAGGGCTGGGTAGCGCGCTGGCGTTGCCCGCGGGACCGCCGCCAGGTGCTCTGCCGGATCACATCGGCCGGCTCTGTTCTTCTCGCCGCGCTCGATCCGTCCATGAACCATCCGGCGAGCTTCACCGATGCCCTGACCGCACGGGAAGCCGCACAACTGGTCACGCTGCTTGAAAAGGTGCGGACCGGCAACGATCAAGAAAATTCAAAGGAGAGATGCAATGAAGTGGATGATGACTAGCCTTATTCTCGCGACGCTGGCGGCCACCGCCGCCACGGCCGCGCCCGTGGAGTACAAGATCGACAGTGCCCACTCGCGCGCCCAGTTTTCAGTGCGCCACATGATGGTGAGCAATGTGCGCGGCGACTTCAGCAAGATCACCGGCACGGTCGCTTATGACGACGCGAACCCCGCCGCCATCAAGATCGACGCCACCATCGACACCACCACCATCAATACCAGTGAGCCGCAGCGCGACACGCATCTGAAGAGCCCGGACTTCTTCGACGTGGCCAAGTACCCCACCATGACCTTCCGCTCGAAGAGCGCCACGCGCTCCGCTGCCGGCCTAAAGGTGACCGGCGACCTCACTCTACACGGCGTCACACGCCAGGTGGTGCTGGATGTTGAGCAGCCCTCGGCCGAGGTCGGCGGTAAGCGTGGCGCCACGGCCACTACGCGCATCAACCGCAAGGATTTTGGCCTCACCTGGAACCGCGCCATCGAGGCGGGCGGCATGGCCGTCGGTGAAGAGGTCTCCATCACCATCGATATTGAAGCCGGCCGCGCCCGTTAACCGCTAGAATCAGAAGTGGGGCCGCCGCTCATTGCGGCCCCGCCTCTGTGCTCATGCTGCGTGTTCTTTGCTCCGCCCTCCTCCTCTTGACGCTTGCGTCTCTGGCCTGCCGCAGCAAACCGGCTCCGCCAAAGCCGCAATTCCGCGTCGAAACCCGTAAGTTCGAGCGTCAGATCTCCGGTTGCGGCGATGCGTCCAAGCGGGCTGAACCCTGTCTCACCTTCCACGTCGAGTGGCCTGAAGTGGTCGACGCGGTGACGCCCGACGCCAAGGCCAAGCTCAACACCGCCATTCAGGCCCGTCTGCAGCCCGCCGAGGCGGCGCACGGCCTGGAGCAGGAGGCCGCCGAGTTCATCGCGGATTATCAGCGCACGCGCAACGCCTTCCCCAAAGCCGCCATCGCTTATTTTGTTCGCCGCCAGGTGCAGGTCATCTATGCCGGACCCTCGCTGATCAGCATTGAATTCAACAACGAGGAGTTTCGCGGCGGCGCGCATCCAGACTCGACACGGTCGTACCTGAATTTGCGTCCCCGTTCCGGCTCCGTGGTCGACATCAGCGAACTGCTGGTTGGCGGCACCATGCCCCGCCTGCTTACCGTGGCCGAGCGCATCTTCCGCCGCACACGCGCCATCGACGACGGCACCGCGCTCTCCGTGGCCGGTTTTTCATTCCCCACCGATCACTTTTCCCTGCCCGAGAACTGGGGCGTCAGCCGCGCCGGCCTGGTCTTCCATTACAACCCTTACGAGGTGGCGCCCTTGAAGCTGGGTCCTACCACGATCGTTGTGCCGTGGAACGAGTTGAATGGAATTCTCCGCCCCGACGCCGGGCTCGGCGTAAAACAGTAGCTCACACTGCCGGATCCCCCGATTCAGGGAACTTCGCTGGCCAAAATCGCGTTAGAATAAGCGGTCAACTTATGGACACCGCCGAATCCGCTCCTTCCATTTCTGAATCCCGCCGGCTGCTGGGCACCTTCCATGAGCCCGGCGTGGTTTTTGCTGACATTGCCAGCCATGGCCGCTGGTGGATCCCACTGCTGATCATCATTTTGCTCAGCTCCCTTTCGGTTCACTTCATGGTCAGCCGCATCGGCTACGACCGTATGATCCAGAAAGCCTTCGACGCCAGTCCGCAAATCCAGCAGATGAGCGCCGACCAGCGGGAACGCGCCTTCGAAACGCAGCGCAAAATCATGCCGTATGCCGTTCGCGTGGGGCCGGTCGCCGCCACCGTCATCGGCGTGCTCATTATCGCCGCGGCGCTGCTGTTCACCTTTAAGTTCCTGCTCGACGCCGATCTCAAATACAAGCAGGTGCTCAACATCACTAGCTATGCCAGCCTGCCGGCCGCCGTGGTCGGCGCAGCGGCCATGATCCTGGTCTTATTTCTAAAACCGCCCGACGACTTCGACATCAACTCGCCGCTCGCCTTCAACCTGGGCGCGTTCCTGCCCGAAGGCGCCGCCAAGTGGCTGCATTCGCTGGCCGCGAGTTTCGACCTGTTTACCCTTTGGACCATCGTGCTGGTTGCCGTCGGCTTCTCGGCCGTCTGCGGCGCGAAGAAGATGCCGTTCGGCCGCGCCCTGGTTGGCGTTGTGGCGCCGTGGCTCCTCTGGGTTGTCGCCAAGGTCGCCTGGGCCGCCATGTTCAGCTAAGCTGCGCGTGCGGGGCTACACTGAAAGTAGCCCCTCATGAATCTGGTGATCTTCGACCTGGACGGTACGCTTGTCGACTCTGTTCAGGACCTCTGCAACGCCGTCAATGCCATGCTCGTCGCCGAAGGCCGCACCCCGCTGCCTTACGAGACGGTGGCCAGCTACGTCGGCAATGGCGCGCCCATGCTCGTGCGCCGCGCCTTTGGACCGGACGCCAACGACCAGTTGGTCGAGCAAGGCCTCGCCTATTTCTTTGGCTATTATCGCGAGCATATGCTCGACCACACGCGTCCTTACCCGGGCGTCGTCGAAGGTCTGGAAATGCTCAAAGCCGCTGGCATGAAAATGGCCGTGCTCACCAACAAGCCGGTACGCTTTTCGGCCGATATGTGCGCCGGGCTGGGCCTGGGCCAATATTTCTTTCAGATCTACGGCGGCAACAGCTTCGACCAGAAGAAGCCGGACCCTATCGGCATCCACACGCTCGTCCGCGAAGCCGGCGTGCGCCTGGAAGACACCTGGATGGTAGGCGACAGTTCCACCGACGTCCTCACCGCGCGAAATGCCGGTGTCAAATGCGTGGGCGTCACCTACGGCATCAGCCCGGAATCACTGAAAGAAACTCCGCCAGATTTTACACTTGCATCGCTCACCGGGCTCGTCTCACTGCTCAGGGGGTAGATGATTGTGCGCCATCTTTGGATGATCGTACTCTTACCAGCCTGCGTCATGGCGCAGGACAGCTATTTACGCAATCGTGCCAGTTTCAGTGCCGCCGGCGTTGCCTCAATGTCCGGCTACCTGTCCAACAATTACAGCGTCGGCAGCGGATTCGACACTGGATACAGCTTCCGCTTCACCCGGTTCACCGCGGCTGAGATGAGCTACTCAACAGCCTGGCTCGGCTATGCCATTTGCGCGCACTGGGGCTGCGTCGATGAACGCGACCGCGCCCATTTCGTCAACTACGGCCTGCGCTTCATCCTGCCGTTGCGCTCAGACCGCGTGCAGCTCTCGGCCGGCATCGGCGGCGCGCACGTGCACCTGCCGGACGACACCAACTACTTCGGCACCCAGACGCTGCTTCAATACAGCGTCGGCGCCAGCGTCGCCCTCGACCGCCGCTCGCACTGGCGCCTGGAGTCGATGTTGCGCTTTTATCGCGACACGGGCCGTCCCACGCAGCAATGGGTCATGCCGTCGGCGGGCATTAGCTACAACTTCTAAAAACAAAATCGGCCGCTCCGCTCACGGTGGAGCGAAGCGGCCATCTTAGTTTTAGTTGGAGAGAGAACTCTTAAATTACTTCTTGCCCTTGGCCGGCGCGCACTTCACCCAGGTACGCTTCTTGTTGCTCTCGATCACTGCTTCGAGCAACTGCATGCCGCGCAGCCCGTCGGCGAACGTCGGGTACTGAATCGGCAGCGAACGGTCGATCACGCGCGACCAGAAGCGCCGGTAAAGCTGCTTGTGCGCGTTGGCGTAGCCTTCGCTATGCCCACCCGGGTAGTCGCAATATGACGCGGCTTCGGGGTAGAACAGGCTGCCGTCCTTGATGATGATCTTGTTCGGCTCGTTGCGCTGGCCAATCCACAACTCGTCCGGCTTCTCCTGGTTCCAGCTCACGCTGCCCTTGGTGCCGGTGATCATCCACTCGAAGCGGTTCTTGCAACCGGCCGCCACCTGGCTCACCGTGTAGGCGCCACGGCAGGTGTCGCCCATATGGATCATCGCCATGCCGTAGTCTTCGGTGTCGATCTTGATCTCGTCGTAATCCTCCGGCTTCAGCGTCTTGCCGGCAAAGGTTTCAATCGCCACCTTCGGCTGCTTACGCGTCTTGTGGAAGATCTTCAGGTCGGCGCAGATGGCGGTGATCGGCAACCCGGTGACGTGCTGGATCATATCCATCCAGTGCGAGCCGATGTCGCCCATGGTCCGCAGCGGACCGTTGTGCTTACGCAGGATGCGCCAGTTGAAATCGGTGTCGTACAGCAGCCAGTCCTGCGAGTAGGTGCCCTGCACCACCTGTATGTCGCCCAGGTCGCCGTGTGCAATCATCGCGCGCGCCTGCTGCACGGCCGGGTAATAGCGCAGGTTGTGATTGGTGGCGTGACAGAGCTTCTTCTTCTCCGCCAGGTCCAACATTTCCTTGGCTTCTTTGGAAGACAGCGCCAGCGGCTTTTCGCAAATCACGTGCTTGCCCGCCAACAGCGCGGCCTTGGCCACCGGCGCGTGCAGCGCGTTCGGTGTGCAGATGTGAACGCCCGCAATCTCCGGATCGGCCAGAATCTCTTTGTAATTGCCCGTGGCGCGCGGCACCGAGTACGCCTTGGCGAAGCGGTCCGCTTCATCCTGCGTGATGCCCGCCACCACCGCGACGTCGACAAAACCAAGCCGGCGCAGGTTTTCCACATGGGTTTTGCCCATGAACCCGCAGCCGATCACTCCAACTTTGAGGTTGCTCATAAAGTGTTCGTCCTCTCGCGCCGATAAACGGTTGAAGAGTGTAGACCCTCTACACTTTATAACAACGCTCTGGGCTCGCCAACTTATGACTGTACGCTTACGCTTCCGCCGCTCGCCCGCGCGTCGTCCCGCGCCCGTTCCAGCCGCGTCTCAGCCGCCCGCGCCGCCCGGCGTCGTCACCAGAAATGAAATCGCCTCGGGCCTCGCCAGCCTGCTGTCGCCGGTCATTGCGTTGCTTATGATCATCGGCTGCTGGCGTCTGGCGCAGGATCTCGGCCTGATGGGCAATTTCTTTATCGAGACCGGCGCCCTGTCTCACTGGCAATCGTGGATCGGCATGGCCCTACTGCTTGGCCTAGCCGGCGGCAAGTTGAACCGCACCGGCCGGCACGATGACGGCAGCGCCGCCGCCAATTAACTACTTCAGCCCCAGCGGTTTGCCCTGTTCGAGCAGCGCAACGGCTTCGCGCAGCCTGCGCGCGCGCGTCTCTTCCCGCTTGGCCGTATCCACCCACAACGTGTATTGCTTTCGACAGCTTGGCGTCAGCGCTTCAAACGTTTTACGCGCTTGTGGATGCTTTTTCAGCTCTTCGGCAAAATACTCAGGCATTTCCGCCACTACCGGACGCGGCCCGTACCGTTTTTCGGTCGGCGCGGCATTCAGCCCCGCCGGCGCCAGTAGTCCTGCTTCGTGCAACTCGCTCCACCGCCGCCGGTTCAGATCCGACCACGGACTCGCCGGCCGCCGCGGCGTGAACTTGCGCTCGTAGCGGTCGTCGTCAATCCGCCGCACCAGACTGTCGATCCAGCCGTAGCACAGCGCCGCACGAACGGCCTCTTCATACTCGATGGCTTTCGTGCCCGTATGTGATTTCGGAAATACCAGCCACACGCCCGCGCTTTGATGGTGGTTTTTCTTGAGCCATGCGCGCCACTCGGCGGCGCTGGCCATTTCAACGCGCGTCAATTCCATTTAAAGCAGCATATAGGTGCCGGTGCCGTGGGCGATCATCTCCCCGTGCGTGTCGGTGATTTCCGCCGTGCCATACACCAGCGTCTTGCCTACCTTGAGCAGCCGCCCGCGCGCCCGCACCTTGCCATGCGATACCGGCCGCAAATAGCTGATTTTCATCTCTACCGTCGTCGCCGGCCGTCCCGGCGCCGCGGCCAGCACCGACAACCCGATAGCCGCGTCCACCAGCGTCGCCGTCAGCCCGCCGTGCAGCGTCCCAAACATGTTTTTCTTCGTATCGGTGACGTCACATTCCAGACTCATGCCATCGGCGTACATCCGCGTGACCCGCACCCCCACATGCTGGTTGAAGGGCATCTTGAGGACCAGCGCGTTGATATCGTCTTTTGTCAGCTTTTTCGTTTTCAAACTTTTTCCAGTGTAGGACACCACTCCCCGCTACGGGTAGGCAGGCAATGTGGCCGTCCGCCGGGCAAGTTATCACCTGATAGATTAGTAGTCGCTATGCTAGCAAACGATAACTGGCCGGATGGCGCGCCGTCACGCCAGCGCCTGCCCGGCGCCGAGCGTCGCGCCGCCATTGTGCGCAAAGCCGTGGAACTTTTTTCTCAGCACGGTTTCCGCGGCACCACCACGCGCCAGCTGGCTGCGGCTGTGGGTGTGAGCGAGCCGGTCCTGTATCAGCATTTCGCCACTAAACACGACCTCTACACCGCTATCGTCGACCAGTTGCTGGAGGAAACGCAGGCGCACTTCGCCAAGCTCTGTTCGGAGTTGCCCGACTCGCACTCCGAGCGCGAATTCTTCGAGTGGCTCGCCAATTCAATTTTGACTTGGCAGATGAATATGCACGACCGCCTGCGCCTGCTGCTGTTCAGCACCCTGGAGGGCCATGAACTCTCCGACATGTGGTACGAGCGGGCCACGCAAAACATGCTGAACCAGGTGCAACGTACGATACAAGGCTATATTGACGACGGCCGCTTCGTGCCGGCCAACGCCACTGTCGCCACCGAGGCGTTCATCGGCATGGTGGCGCACCACGGCATGATGGCGTCGCTTTATGAACATAGAGCCCCGAAAACAGATCTGTCACGCCAGCAAATTGTGTCCCAGCTTGTCGATCATTTCTTGAACGGAATCCGCGTCCGCCAGTAGATTATTTACCCGCGCCCGCTTCGGCCAAGGCATGAATATTGGCGGCGGGCGTGCCCATGCTGACGCCACCGCCAAAAGAGAGAATCAGCCCATCGGTTCCCTCCGCCAGCACCTGGCGCGCGGCGGCGCGTACATCCGCGGCGCTGCCGCGCACGCCGGCATCGAGCGGTGGCACGTTGCCCATCAGCGTCAGACGGCCGTGCGAGCGCTCGCGTGCGTCGGTAAGGCTGATTTTGTGGCTCCAGTTCAACACGTCGAAACCCGCATCCGGAAGCTCCGCCAGACACGGCCGGGTATTGGCGTCGTTGTGATACACCTTCACCCAATCGGCCGGAAATGACGCGCAAATCTGCCTCAAATACGGATGAGCAAACTCCCGGTATGAACGTGGTGAAAGGAATCCAACGATGTCGTCGAGCACCAAAATACCCTCGACACACGGCCCGACGGCGTCCGCCTGCGCTTTCAGCCATTCGATGACGACGTGCGTTGCCAGCTCCAGCAGACGATGCACGCCCGGCGGGTTGTCGGTGATGTCCGTCATCAATTGCGGCACGCCGCGCAGGAACGACGCCAGGCACAGCGGCCCGCGCGCAGCCACGGCGGGAATTGTCAGGCCCGCGTCAAACACGCGCTGCCGCAGCGCGCGATAGCGCCGCAACGCAAACGGCATCAGCCCGTCAGTCTGCGGATTGAGCGCCGGCATCCCGCCGATATCTTCAAGCCGCGCGAGCGTGGGCGTCTGATCCGGTGGACGGTCCGGCCAAAAGTGAAGTCGGTTGCCGAGCGCCGAAGGCTCGATCCCCATGCCATACTCAACCCACCACGAGGGGAAGAGCGCGACATCAGGAAACTCGCGCTCAACTCTCAAATTCGCCTGAAAGAACGTCTCATCGTCACCGAAATAATCGAGATGATTGACGCCCACATAGCCCGGTATCCAGGGGCTGTCCACAATCGCGGCGACGGTCAGCGCGGCGCCCGGTTCACGCTTGGCCGCGCGTTTGAAACAGCTCCACTGTTCAGGCCGCATGACTCTTTTTTGATTGCCAAACCAGCATCACCACGCCCGCCGCCGCCAGGCCCAGCGCAATCCACTGCGTCCAGGTGAACTGGCCAAACGGGAAGGGCTGATCGTGGAAGCGGAAGAACTCCAACACAAAACGCGCCACTGAATAGAGCACCAAATATTGCGCAAACACGGCGCCGTCGCGGTGCGTGCGCACACTGACCCGGTACAGCCAGGCAGCCACCAGCGCGGTGGCGAACGACTCATACAACTGCGTGGGATACAGCGCGACGTGCAGCGGCACGCCCGTCAGATCGTGCGCCGCCGGATTAGTGAACGTCACCGACCAACCGCGGTCGCACGACGCCCCCCAGCAGCAGCCGGCCGCGAAGCAACCCAGCCGCCCAATGGCATGGCCCAGCGCCAAGCCTGGCGCAAAGATGTCGCAGGTGCGCAGCACAGGCAGCTTCTGGCGCCGCATGTAGAACCATGCAAACAGCAGCGCGGCCAGGAATCCCCCGTGATAAACACCGGCTGAAAGCAGCGTATCGAAGCTGAAAATCTGGCCCGGATTCCGGCTGAAATAGTCGAAGTCCATGATGAACATCAGCAGCTTGGCCCCGGCCAGCCCGGCCAGCGCGCAGTAGATGGCCAGGTTCATGATGCGCTCGGTGTCGAGCGCGGCGCGCCGCGCCAGCCGCAGCGTGACGCCGATGCCGGCCAGAAAACCGAGCGTTACCAACACGCCGTAGGTGGGCAGGAAGAAGTTGCCAATGGAAATGAGCTTGGGGAACATTTTGTTTTAGTCGGGCCGGCTGGCCAGGATGCGAACACGTTCGTCACGGCATGTGGCCAGCGTCACTTCAAAGCCGGCGCTCCGCAGCAGGTTTGCATAGCCGGCCAGATCGGGTTTGAAGGGCGTATCAGCGGGCCCACCGCCCAGCACGGCGGCAGCGGCCAGCAGCGCATCGTTCACCGCGCCGCCCGCGCCCAACTCCGCCACCAGACGTCCGCCGGGCTTCAGGGCCTGAAACATTTTGGCCGCCGCACGTTCCGGGGGCTTGATCCAGTGCAGCGCGCCGCAAGAGAAGACCGCGTCGAACAGTTCGCGCTCGTCCAACTCCAGCAGATCGATGTCGACGAATTCGACGCCCGGATGCGCCGCGCGAGCCTGCTCCACCATCAGCGGAGATTTGTCGATGCCGACGACGACGGCGCCGGCAGCTGCGATGCGCGCGGTCCAGACGCCGGTGCCGCAGCCCACGTCCAGGACGCTTTCGCCCGGCCGCACCGCGAGCAGATCCCACAATTCGTCCGTCATCCTTACAGATGGTACAGCATCACATAAACGACAACGCCTGTCACGCTGACATAGAGCCACAACGGCAGCGTCCAGCGCGCCAGCCGGCGATGGCGGTCGAGTTGATTATGCCAGGCGCGCCACAGCGTAACGGCCGCCATGGGCGCCACCACCGCCGCCAACACCGTGTGCGTCAGCAGGATGGTGAAGTACACCACGCGCACGGCGCCCTGCCCTTGAAAGCGCACCGAGCCGACCTGCGCGTGGTAGACAAGGTAGCTGATGAGAAACAGCACCGACGTTGTGAACGCCATCAGCATGGTACGCCGGTGCGCGGCGAAGTCCCGCCGCCGGATGAGCACCCAGCCGCGCACGAGCAACGCCGCCGCGAGCGTGTTCAAGAAAGCATTCAGCGTGGGCAGCGAGTGCACGGATTAGAAACTCTCCTTGCGCAAGCGCGCGATGTCGCGCACCAGATCATTGAACGAATCGGGATTGGATATCTCATAGTAGGCGCGAATGCGCCCGCGGCGGTCCACCACGGCAAAACGAGTGCCATGTTCAGTGCCCATGCCGCCCAGATGGAAGGTCTGGTCGGCGATGCGCGCCAGCGCTTCCTGCGGGCCGGTGAGAAAGTGCCAGCGCGCCGGATCTGCCTTGAAGCGGCGCGCATATTCGGACAACCGCGCCGGCGTGTCGTTGGCCGGATCGACGGTGAAGCTCACCAGCTGCACATCGGGGGTCTTGAGCGTGGCCTGCTGCACGCGCAGCATGTAAGTGGACATGCGCGGGCACGGACCCTGGCAGGAGGTAAAGAAGAAATCGGCCACCCAGACGTGACCATCCAGCCGCGCGGCGCTGTCGAAGCCGGCGCCATCGGCGGCCGTCAACTGGAAGCGCGGCACCTGGCCAATCTCCGGCAGGCCTGAACTCAGGCAGCCAGCGAGCGAAAGGGCAGCCAACACAAGCGCAATGCGGATGGAAACACGTGCAACCGCTCGTTCACACTCGCGGCCTGTTGAGCGAATCATCTTCAGAACCAGCTTGGACGGCTGCCCACGATGAGCGCAAGGTAGAGCAGCGGCAGATAGACGACACTGGCGCGCAGCACGGCGCGCGCCTGCACGGCAGTGCGATTGAGACTCAGCCGCCAGGCCGCGCGCAGAAACAGCGCGCCCAGCGCCAGAGCCGCCAGAGCGTACCACGGGCCAGTCATATGTAGCAGGCCGGGCAGCAGGCTGATGGGGACTAGCGCCAACGCCGCAACCAGCACCTGCCGGGCGGTGGACGCGCCGTCCGGCTCCACCACCGGCAACATGCGTATGCCGGCGCGGCCGTAGTCGTCGCGGTACATCCACGCGATGGCGTAGAAGTGCGGGAACTGCCACAGGAAAATAATGGCGAACAACGTCCAGGCGTCTCCGGTGAGCGCGCCGCGCGCGGCGGCAAAACCAATCAGCGGCGGCATGGCGCCCGGCACCGCGCCCACGGTGGTGGACCACCACGTGCGCTGCTTCAGCGGCGTGTAGATGAGCAGATAGCTGGCCACGGTGAACAGGCCAAGACCCGCGGTCAACAGGTTGGCGCCCCAGGCCAGTTCCAGTTCACCAACGGCGATCAGCGCCAGCCCAAACGCCAGTGCGCGGCCCGCCGTGATGCGCCCGGCCGGTAATGGACGCGCCGCAGTCCGGCGCATAAGCGCATCGGCCTCACGCTCGTACCACTGGTTCAAGGCCGCCGTGCCGGAGGCGATCAGCGCGGTGCCAGCCAGCGTGTGCGCCAGCAGCAGCCAATTGAGCGCGCCGTCATGGCCGAAGTAATAGCCGATGGCGGTGCTCATCAGGATGAGCCAAGTGACACGCGGCTTGGTCAGCTCAAGGTAAGGATTCATGCCGGTTGTTCCACGCTCCGCAACACCAGCGCCGCCAGCACCAGGCTCAGCGCAAAAATCAGCCCTCCCACCAGCAAGTGCAGACTGGTGGCCACCGTCATCCAGGCGGCCGGCTTGAGGCTGGAAACTCGCGCCAGCAGCGCCGCCACGCCCAACACCACCTGCGCGCAGATCAAGCCCGCCAAAACACCGGCAATGCGTTTCAACGCCCGCCCGGCCTGCGGCTGCGTGAGTACAAAGATCGAAAGCATCAAGAGCACGATGGAGGTGAGAAAGGCCCAGGCGATGTGCGGCACGATGCCCGTCAACTCATAGCGGTAAGCGGCGCCCAGCGAAACCTGTCCGGCAACGGCCAGAGGCGTGAACCAGGCCATTGAACGGAGCGACGGCCAGCCGGAGTCGCCAAAACGCTGCACCGCAGCGCGCCAGGGCGCAAACGCCGCCAGCGCCAGAACCGCGGCGGTGAGTTGCAGACCGAGAGCGGCAAGAGCATCGCCGGCCGGAGAGCCGAAGGCGCCGGCGCGGGGCAGTCCGGCAGCCACGCCCGCAAGGGCGGCAGCGGCAGGGATGGTCAGGAGTAGGCGCATTGTTAGAACTGCAAATCTCGCGTAATCTATTGATGCGGCAAGCAGGCGAAAGGTCGCGCCACTTTGCGGCGCGGCCAGATCTAGGCGCGCAAGGGGCGGGTCTGCTATGCTGTCAGTTCGGGCGGAGTGCGCCCAAAGCAGTTTGAACGGCCAAAGCAGAGGTTTATCCCATGTCCGGACATTCCAAATGGGCAACGATTAAGCATAAGAAGGCCGCGCTGGATGCCAAGCGCGGTAAGTCTTTTACCCGTTTGATCAAGGAAATCATGATTGCCGCGCGTGGTGGCGGCGATCCGGATGGCAATCCGCGTCTGCGTACCGCCATTCTGGCGGCTAAGGCTGTCTCCATGCCGGCCGACAACATCAAGCGCGCCATCATGCGTGGCACGGGCGAGTTGGACGGCGGGCAGATCGACGAGATCATGTTCGAAGGCTACGCCCCGGGTGGCGCTGCGATTCTGGTATCGGTGGCGACGGACAACCGTAACCGCACCGTGTCGGAAGTACGCCACATCTTCGACAAGCAGGGCGGCAACCTTGGCAACGTCGGCTCCGTGGCGTGGATGTTCGAACGCAAGAGCCAGATCCTGATCGAAAAGGATAAGGCCACCGAGGACCAGTTGATGGAGTTCGCGCTGGAAGCGGGCGCCGACGACGTCAAGGACGAAGAGGATAGCTGGGTGATCCTGTCGGCCCCGGAGGCACATCTGACGGTGGTGGACGCCCTGGCCAAAGCAGGCATTCCCACGGTTTCAGCCGAGATCGCGATGACGCCGAAGACGCTAACCGCAGTGGACGCCAAGCACGCCGGCAGCGCGATGAAACTGATCGACATACTCGAAGACCACGACGACGTGCAGAACGTCTGGACCAACGCCGACTTCGGCGACGCAGAGGTCGAGTAGACGCCCGCGCGAGGCTGGGCCGTGCGAATTCTAGGAATCGACTGCGGCAGCCGGCACACCGGCTATGGTGTGATTGATTGCGGGCCGGCGCGCCACCGTCTGGTGGAGGCCGGCGTGATTGAAGCCCGCGCGGCTGATCCTTTCGCCCTGCGGCTGAAGGTAATTGGCCAACGTCTGCGTGAGGTGATTGCCGAGTTTCAGCCCGACGAAGCCGCCGTCGAAGACACGTTTACCCATATCAATGCGCGCTCGGCGCTGAAGCTGACACATGTGCGCGGCGTGGCCCTGTTCGTGTTGGCCGAGGCCGGTGTGGACGTTGCCGAATACGCGCCGGCGCGCGTCAAGCTGACCGTCGCCGGCAACGGCAACGCGGACAAGACGCAGGTGGAATGGATGACCCGCTCGTTGCTGGGCCTGAGCGAGCCGATTACATCGATGGACGCCTCCGACGCCGTGGCCGTGGCGCTATGCCACGCCGCCTTGCGCCGTGTGAAGGCGGCATCATGAGAGCCTGCGCGTTGTTTTTGCTGACCGTGGCCGCGTGGGCCGCCGACGCGCCGCGGCTGTTCTACTCAAAGACCTTTCCCGGCTCAAAGCCGGCCTATTCCGAGATCCGCCTGGATCGCCAGGGACATGTGGAGTACCGCGAAGCGCCGGATGAGGAAGACCCGCTCACGTTCCAGCTCTCTCCGGCCGAAACGGACGAAGTGTTTGAGCTGGCCGACCGCCTGGACCACTTGCAGCGCGAGCTGGAATCCGGCCTGAAGGTGGCGCGCATGGGCGACAAACTGCTGCGCTGGCAGCGTGGCGATGAACGGCACGAGGTGAAGTTCAACTACACGCTGGATCCGGACGGCCAGGCTTTATACGACTGGTTCGAGCGCATGACCGAATCCGCCGGGCTCTACATCGAACTGGAACGCGCCGCGAAGTACGACCGGCTGGGTGTGAACCAGGCGCTGCTGAAGCTGGAATCCTGGTGGGACCGGCGGCGGCTGGTAGGTGTCAGTCAATACCTGAAGCTGCTGGACCGCGTCGCCGCCAATGAAAGCTACTTGAACATGGCCCGTGAGCGCGCCGCCAAGCTGGCCATGCTGTTCCGCAATCCGCCGCCGGCGCCAAAGCCCGAATCGAAAACTCCATAATGATAGCCACACTCCTACTTGCCACGCTGCTGGGCGCGCAGGCCCAGGCGCCCGCTCAAAATGCGCCATCGAAAGAAGACCAGGAGCTGGAGCGCGCTCTGTCCGAAGCTGGCTCCAGCCCGCTCGAATACGCCCGCGCGCTGGAACGGCATCTCGAAAAGTATCCGAAGACGGAACGCCGTCTGGAGTTCGAGCGCGTGCTGGCGCAGGCAGCGTTGGACATGCGCGACAAGCCCCGGCTGCTGAAATACGGAGGGGCTGCGATTGAGGGCGGCTCGCGGAGCCCGCAACTGCTGGACCAGGTGACGCGCGTGTTGCTGGAAAAAGGCGACCCGGCAAGTCTGGAGCGCGCCGCCAACTACGCCGGGCGTCTGGCCGATCTACTCAACAAGCAGCGCCTGGAGTTGATGAGCGCCAAGGACTACGAAGCGCTGCGCGGGCGGCGTCTGGACGAGACTGAGTATGCGATGGCGCGGGCGCGCACGTTTCAGGCGCGCGCGCTGACCGGGCTGGGCAAGTACGACCAGGCGCTGGCCGCGGCGCGCGATGCCTGGCAGGTGTGCCCCACGGAGGAGAATGCACGCGAGCGGTCGCAAATGCTGGAGCGGGCCGGGCAGGCCGCGCCGGCGCTGGACGCATTCGCCGAGGCCTTGGCGCTGGCCGGCGAACGCACGGCGTCACCGGATCCAGCCAGGGACCGCGCAAGGCTAGCGGCTCTGGCCAAGCAGGCAGGCGGCGCGGAGACGGCCTTTGCACAACCGCTGCTGGACGCCTATCAGCGTGTGGCGGAGCTGCGCCAGTCCCGCGAGGCGAGGCTGGCGGCATTCGATCCGAATTACGCGGCGAAGTCGGTGAGCGAGTTCACCGTAACTGGCGTCACGGGCGGCAAGCTGGCGCTGGCCTCACTGCGCGGCAAGGTGGTGGTGATGGACTTCTGGGCCACCTGGTGCGGGCCGTGCCGGGCGCAACACCCGCTGTACGAACAGGTGCGGCAGCGGTTTGCCAAGAACCAGGACGTGGTGTTCGTGGCGCTGGCGACGGACGAAGCGCGCGAGTCCGTACTGCCGTTTCTGAAAGAACAGAAGTGGTCGACCGAGCATTCCTACTTCGACGACGGGCTGGGCTCGCTATTGCGGGTGAACTCCATTCCGACCACGGTGGTGCTGGGGCGCGACGGCGAAGTGGCGTCGCGCATGAACGGCTACATCGCCGAAAGGTTCGCCGAAATGTTAAGCTCGCGCATCCAAGAGGTACTGGAGGCGAAGTAGGATAGAACCGTGAGTTTCCGCCGAGTGGTTCTGATTGTTCTGGACAGCGTGGGCATCGGTCCCATGCCGGACTGGCAGGCCTACGGCGACGACATGCCGGGCGACACGCTGGGCCATTGCGCCGAATTGCGCCCGCTGGCGCTGCCCAATCTGTGCCAACTGGGGTTGGCCAATATTCGCCCGTTCCGGCACCTGAAGGCGGCAGCGGCGCCGGGCGGATCGTTTGGGCGCTGCACGCTGGCCTCGCCCGGCAAGGACACCACCACCGGGCATTGGGAGATGGCTGGCATCATCCTGGACAAGCCATTTCCGCTTTATCCGAATGGATTTCCAGCCGATTTCATGGCTGAATTCGAACGCCGCATCGGGCGCCAGACGTTGGGCAACTTCGCGGCTTCGGGCACAGAGATCATCGCGCGGCTGGGCGAAGAACACATGGCGACGGGCAAGCCGATTGTCTACACCTCCGCCGACAGCGTGTTCCAAATCGCCGCACACGAAGAGACTATCCCGATTGAAGAGCAGTACCGGATCTGCCAGATCGCCCGTGATATGCTGACCGGCCCGCACGAAGTGGGGCGTGTGATTGCACGGCCTTTTATTGGACAGCCGGGAGCCTTTACGCGGACATCGAACCGGCACGACTACGCGGTGGCGCCGCCCCAGGGCATGCTGCTGGACGCGTTGGCCGCAGCCGGCGTGGACGTGGTGAGCGTCGGCAAAATCGCCGATATTTTCCTGGGCCGCGGCGTCACACGATCGCTCAAAACCAAGTCCAACGCCGATGGCGTGGCGCGAATACTGGAAGGGCTCGAAGGGCTGGATCAAGGGCTTCTATTCGCCAATCTGGTCGATTTCGACATGTTGTATGGCCACCGGAACAATCCGGAGGGGTATTCGGCCGCGCTCGAAGCGGTGGACCGCTGGATGCCTACGCTGGACGCGGCGCTGCGGCCGGACGATCTGGTCATTTACACGGCCGACCACGGCTGTGATCCAACGACGCCATCAACCGACCACAGCCGCGAATACGTGCCGCTGCTGGCGCATGGGCCGCGCGCGCAGCGGGCCGTGAATCTGGGTACGAGGGGTTCATTGGCCGATATTGGACAGACCATTGCCAGCAATTTTGGAACCGCCGTACCCGCGGGATCGTCCTTTTTGAAGCAAATCGCCCCTTAATTAAGGAGAGCCCAGCATGTTTGCCCCCCGCCTGTTGATTCCGGCCGCGCTGGTTGCCGCGACGGCCTTCGCCCAGGAAGCGCCGACGGCGCAGCAGATTCTGGACCGCTCGGTTGAAGCCATGGGCGGCCGCGCCGCCATTGAGAAGCACACAACGGTCTCTCGTAGAGGCACGTTTGAGCTACCCGACATGGGGGCCAGCGGCACGGTTGAGATCCTGGCTAAGGCTCCGGACAAGATGGTGACCAACCTGGTGGTGGACGGCTACGGAACCGTACACACCGGTTTCGACGGCAAAGTGGGCTACACCGTCCGCCCGGAGGGCGAGACCATTCTGAGCGGGCAGGCGCTCACCGAGATTCAACGCGACGCCACGTTTAACAAGGATCTGAAACTGACGGAACTATACAAATCGATCACCGTGAAAGGCCAGGAGACGGTGAACGGTGTGGCGACATGGGCCGTGGTGTTCACGGCCGATGGCAGCAAGCCAGAGATGGTCTACTACGACGCGAAGACGTGGCTACCGGTGCGCGCGGTGGTGAAGCGGTCGTCCGATGAAGGCGAAACCGAGATTGTGACAGACGTCTCCGACTGGAAAGAAGTGAGCGGCGTGAAGATGGCCCACAAGATCCGGCAGAAAGTCGCCGTGGGTACGCTGGTGTTTACGCTGAGTGAGGTGGCATTCGACGTGCCGCTGGCCGACTCGCTGTTCGCGAAGTAACGGCTCCATTCGGCAGCGTGCGAGGTGGCGGCGCACAGAAGTGCATGACGTTCTGCCACATCTGCTGCTCAGCTATTTTGGCCGGGTCGGGCAGGACCGTGACGTCGGCTAACGGATATTCCACGGCCAGTTCCCGCATGGCGCCTTTCGGGTAGCGGCGGCGGTTGAGCCGTTCGGTCTGAAGTTCGCGCAGAGCTTTGATGGCGCGGTCGTAAGAGCGCTCCAGACTGCGGCGGTAGCGGCTCAAGAGCGCCAGTTGCTGGGAATTCGCTTCATTTCGTTCGGACTCAGCGAGGCGGGTTTCGTCGTCGCGGATCCGCTTCAGATTCCAGCCGTGGACCAGCACGCGCTGGAAGTATTCCATCTCAATGGGACCCTCCGGGGCGGTGTGCGCGAGCAATTCTTCGGCGTAGACATCGAAATCGGCCTGACGTTCGGGCGCGATGACGAGGCGCGTGGAGCAGTAGCCGGATTTGAGGGCGTTTTGCGATGAATGCGCTTTGCCTTCAGGGGTGCGCGGACCGGTGGAGTGCTGCGCGTTGAGCCGGTTGGCCGTAATTTGAGCTGCGGTCGCCATGGGACTTCTCCTTGAAAATGAAAAAAGGCAGGCCCGCGCGGAGCGAGCACTGCCCTTACAATTCCAGTATAGCGAGACGGCGAGCAGGAGAAACAGCTAACATGTTGAACCTACAGGGCAAATAGCGGCGTGAACGAAGTTGAGACCAGACTCACACAGTGGCGATTCGGGACACCTTTGAGGGTGAGCGTTGGACGCGGCAGGGATGGCGTTGCGGCAACGGATTTGTGGATTGCGCGAGACGGAGGAGATGCAGGGGGTGTTCAGATTGGCCAAGCTGGCGGGCACGCGTTGATCATCGTTTCGGCCCTATTGATCTTGTTTAGGATCTAATGAGCTGATATAGTTCTTGGAACCCCAGCGGACTTCCAGGAGGGCCTGCAATGGTGATTCAAAAGATCATCGCATTGTTTCTTTGTGCGTTGGTGCCGGCGGCAACATTGGCAAAGCCGAGCGAGAATGCTTATAAAGTTCGGTACGATGGAGGATCAATTGCCGAACTAAAGCCCGGCAACGACATCAAGATTGTTCTCAACCAGCAGAACATCCAGATCGTTAGGGACAAAAAAGAGATCGCCGCCATTCCTGCGGCTGCCATCACAGAGGTGAGTTACGGACAAGACGTACACCGCCGGGTCGGCGCTGCGATTGGCGTGGCGCTCGTCTCCTTCGGAATCGGCGCCTTACTGGCATTGGCGAAGTCCAAGAAGCACTATATCGGCTTGACGTGGGATGACGGCGGGAAAAAGGGCGGATTTGCATTCCAGGTCGATAAAAGCGAGTATCGCGGTCTGTTGGCTGGACTCGAGGGCGTGACTGGAAAGAAGGCCGTGAACGCTGATGCCATGACGGTGAAGAACTAAGTCTAGCGCGCGAACTCTCGATCTCGCCCTTGAAATCAGAGCAGCGGAGCCCCGGCTGAAGCCGGGGACAAATGAGACCATAGGCTCAGCCGTGTCCGCGCCGTTTCCGGCGCGGCTTGGTCGAAAGGCAGCGCCTATTTTCCGGCGCCAAAACGCGATAATCTCCGGAGTGGCAGAGCTATCTGCGGGCTTTATGGAAGATGCCAAACGGTCAAATCAAGCGAAGCGCATCGCGTCCGTCGCTTTTGCGCTTCTCGTTACCGGACAAGCCACCGCATGGGGGCAGAGCCCAGTCCCCCAGGATCGGGAGTGTCTGGTGAAAGTGAAGGTCATGGGCACGGATGGGACCCCGTTCCGTCACGCGTTGGTCGAGGTGGTCGACTCGGCCGGCCATGTCGTTCTGACCACGCGTTCAACTGATGGCGTCGCCGAACTCTGCGATGCCGGCTTTGGCGAGTACTCGGTTCGAGTGATGGGCACCAGTTGCCTGCCCACGGTGATCTCGCGTGTCTGGTTCAGACCGGGCAATCCGCTGGATCTCGTCGCTGTCGTCAACAGCTGTGAGTACATTCGTGACAACCATTCCGCCTGCGAAGCGTATTTTCGCGTTCAAACAGCGGAAGGTAAGCCAATCGCGTTTCCGCGGGCTGTTTCGCCCGTAACGAACTGGAACGTCGTGGGCGATCGCTATGGACGCATTACTTTTCCGCTGAGGATGGGACGAGAGGTGACGATTCGCCTGGAGGCGCCGGGCTTTGCTCCTCAGCCAGCGACGATCCGGTGTGAGAGTGTCGAAGAAATAGAACGTCGAGTGGTTCTGGGGCCGGCGCAGAGCACTTCACCGAGGCAATAGTAGCGCTCGAGGTGATTTGCGAGACGGATTCAGATTCCGGCTGCCGGCTCAGGATCAGCTTGCCATGCGATTGAACATGTTCCCAAAGCCGCTGTTTCGCGCCTGCCAGGCGTTGCTGGCGCTGGTATCCGTGATCCACGCCGCGACGAGCGGCGTGGGCCAGCGACAGGCAGGTGTGGCGCCTGGGGACGAAGCAGCGCTGGTGGCCGTGCTGCGCACTTATTGCGGAGTGGGTACGCCGGATTACGACAAGACGACCAGATACATGACCGCATTCGTGGACCTGGATGGCGACGGAACACAGGAGGCGATCGCCTATATCACCGGAGAGTTTTGGTGCGGAACGGGCGGCTGCCGGTTGCTGATCCTGAAGAAATGGAAGTCGAGCTACAGGTTTGTCGGGAAGCTGGTGGTGGTCCACCTGCCGGTTCGCGTTCTGAATACGCGGTCGCATGGCTGGCGCAATATCACCGTCAGGGTGGCGGGCGGCGGCATCATCCACGGCTATGACGTCGAACTGCGTTTCGACGGCAGACGCTATCCCGGCGTTCAGTGGGTACCGCCGGCGCGACGGCTGACTGAGAAGGCAGCTGGCGAAATCGTGATCGATTATTCAGACCCAGACCCGCTTTTGTACCCGTAAAGCGCGCCGCAGACGGGACGCTCTGTTATGCTGAGCGTGCCGCCATGCAAAGACGCGATTTTCTGGCCGCGACAGCCTCCGGCCTTACGCTGAATCAGGCTGAACGGAGCGCCCCGGAGGACGTCGAGCGCGTCCACGTGATCTTCAAAACGCACCTGGACGTGGGCTTCACGGCGCCCGCCGCCGAAGTGATCCGCACCTACCACGAGCAGTTCATTCCGGGCGTGCTTGACCTGACCGAGCGCATCCGGCGCGAGGGCGGCGAGCGCTACATCTGGACCACAGGGTCGTGGCTGCTGTATGGCTACCTGGAAACCGCGTCGGCGGAAAACCGGCGCCGCATGGAGCGCGCGATTGAAGCGCGCGACTTCGCCTGGCACGCGATTCCGTTCACGACGCACACAGAGCTGATTGAGCCATCGCTGTACACGCTGGGGCTCCAGTGGTCGGCGCGTCTGGACCGCCGCTTCGGACGCCGCACAATTTCAGCCAAGATGACCGACGTGCCGGGGCACACACGCGGCGCGGCGCCGCTGCTGGCGGCGGCGGGCGTGCGGCTGCTGCACGTGGGCGTGAACTCGTCGTCGAAGCCACCGGACGTGCCGCCGGTTTTCACGTGGCGCAGTCCGGACGGCGCAGAGCTGATGGTGATGTACGACCGCGAGTACGGAGGGGTGAACGTGCTGCCCGGCGGCAAGACCGCCGTGTCGGTGAGCTTCACGGGCGACAACCACGGTCCGCACAAGCCCGAACAGATTGCGCAGATCTACGCCGGGCTGCGGCGCAGGTTCCCGCGCGCCAAGGTGTTCGCGTCGGACTTCAACGCCGTGGCGCAGGAGTTGATCGACGCGCGCCCGCAACTGCCGGTGGTGACCGGGGAGATTGGCGACACGTGGATCCACGGACCGGGGAGCGATCCGCTGCGAATGAGGGAGTTCCGGGAACTTGCCCGGCTGCGCCGCGCCTGGATTCGGTCCGGCGCGCTGAAGGAGCATTCGGACGAGGACCTGGCCTTCGGCGGGCGGCTGCTGCGGATTGCCGAACACACCTGGGGACTGGACATCAAACGGTTTCTGAAACACTGGGACGCGTACGAGATGCCGGCGTTTAGGGCGGCGCGCGGCACGGCGGAGTTCAAGCAGGTGGAGGCGTCGTGGAACGAAAAGCGCGCCTACATCACGGAGGCCGTGGCGGCGCTGCCGGAGAAGCTCAAAAAAGAGGCCGGAACGTACCTGAGCGCAATGCGCAAGGTGAACGTCGAGCCGATTGCGGGCAGGCCCGTCGACCAGCCAGGACGAACGTTTGAGACGCGATACTTCCGCATTGCCTTCGACCCGGCGAGCGGCGCCATCCGTACGCTGCAAACGCGCGCCGGCGGACGGGACTGGGCCGGCGGGGACAACCTGCTGGGGCTGTTCGCTTACCAGACGTTTTCAAGCGCCGACTTCGACCGTTTCCAGAGCCAGTATCTGACACAGCGGCCGGACTGGGCGCTGGCCGACTTTGGCAAGCCGGGTCTGGAGAAGACGGCGGCTGTGAGCGCGACGCGGCTGGCCGTGCTGAAGTCGCTGCACCACGCCAAAAGCACGGACGGCGAACGATTCACGGCTGAGCTGACGGTGCCAGGCACGGCTGAGACGGGATGCCCGCAGCGGATCCTGTACGAGGTGTTTCTGCCAGAGGCGCGGGCAGAGGTGAGCCTGACGCTGCGTTGCGCACGCAAGGCCGCCTCGCGGCTGCCCGAAGCATTGTGGTTTTCGTTCGCGCCGCGAGTTTCGCGGCAGGCGCGGATCGAGATGGACAAGATGGGACAGGCGGTGTCGCCGCTCGATGTAGTGCGCGACGGCAACCGCAACCTGCACGCGGTGAACACGGGGCTCAAGTGGCGGGACGGCAGTGAGCAGCTGCGGCTGGAGACGCTGGATGCTTTCCTGGTGGCGCCGGGGCGGCGAACAATGCTCGAGTTCGACAACGCGCAGCCGGACGTGGCCGCGGGCATGCATTTCTGCCTGGAGAACAACGTCTGGGGCACGAACTTCAGCATGTGGTTCGAGGACGACTGCGCGTACCGGTTCACGCTGCGGGGGTGACGCGGCGCACGAGCTAGCGGGGCGGATGGATGCGCACGCCGGCGCGGCGGCCGGGCTTGAAGCGGAGCTCGACGATGCCGCCGGAGTCGGCATGCGTCTCGAACATCTCTTCGTCATCCACTTCGACATCGTAGGCCGCGCCGGGCTGTAGACCGACAATAAACGCTACCTCTTCAACGGTTTTTTCACCGGGCTCAGGGGCAGGCAGCCAGCCGGTTTCGAACTTCAACTCCGGCGTCCCGACAAAAACGCGCACGACGCCAAGGGAGAGCGGTTCGGTCAACTTCACCGTGCCGCGGCGGCCTTTGACAAAAGCCTGTGTGCGGCCACGGGCGTAACAAAACCAGGTGGCGTCTTCATCCCAACTGGAACGCACCAGCAGTTGGCCACGGGCGTGGAAGAGGTCCGGCATGTAGCTGTAGCTGAGGCCAGGCTGATAGGGGTTGGCCCAAAGGAACTCGTAGGCCACGCCGAACTCGGAGCGCAGCTGGAAGCGGTCCTGCATGAGCCAGCCTTGAAGGAACTGGTGAGGTTGGGCATTGCCGTCGTAGGCGACCAGGGCCAGTTCGGCGGCGCGCGAAAGTGACGCCTCACGGAGATCCGGGTCGCCATCGCCCCAGTAGGCGGGAACGTGGTAATCGTTTTCGGCCGAGGGCCAGCTCTGCGGATAGTAGGAGAGGATCTGGATAACAGGCAGCTCGTCGAACCAGCGCGGGGCGGACTCACGGAGATCGATTTTGAGGTTATCGCGGACAACGTGGAGCAGCTCGACCAGGGCGTAGAGCTCAGCCCGAGTCGAAAAAGTGTTGTCGCCGGCCTGGAGACGGGGCGCCGTCTGACGCTGCCACCAATCTTCAATGGCTTGCTTGAGCACGGCTTCAGCCTGCGCGGGCTGATCGTCATAAATGGCAATGGCGGCCAGGACGCGCGCGCGGACTTCGGTGACGCCGCCGCCGCGCGCGGAGAGCGAGGCCGCCAGATGCGAGGAGAGGCGAGTGGCAAGATCGGCCGGAAGGCTGGGACGGCACCAATCGTAAACCAGCGCAGCCTGGCGGATGTCATTGGAAGAGACGGCCCACCCGGCAGCTTCACGGCAGGCCTGGGGATTGGAGGCGACGGCGCCCCATAGGGCTTTGGCGAAACCGGGCTCAGAGAGGCGGGCACCGCCGGAAATTAGAGCGTCGAACTGCTCCCAACGGGGCGAGGAGCGCTGGCGCTCGCGCTTCAGCAGGCGCAGACGGCGTTCTCCGAGCAGCAGACGGGGGCTCCCGGTATAGACCGGATAAGTGGCTTCCTGGACCGCCGCAGCCAAGCCGGGGAACACAATTGTGGCCGCCAGCGCCAGGGTGCGGCAGAGTTGTGTCACAGCGCCACACCCAGTGCGGCGGTAATCCCGGAGAAGGGGCTGAAAAATCGCGATGCCAATTGATAACAAAGGACTTTTTTCTCCTGCAAGGATGGCACGCAGTTTGCTACACTCAATAGCGAATTGATGAACTCTCTTTGAACCTGCCCTCTGCTGCAACAGGCTGACGAGGAGAGCGAAGTGGAGTTGGAAACGTCGTGCTTGCGGGAGCCGGTGTTCAAGTTCTCTTCCATTCGTTCGACTGGTTGCATGTTGCAACAGAGGGTCCTTTTTTTAGGACGCAACCGCAGAAGTGGTACCGGGTTCATTGTAATGGCGAGGTCCGGGTTCATCAGAAAAAGTTTTCTCCCCCTGGGGCGGCGGGTACCGGTTTTGAACTGAATTCACTGGGTGAAGAGTAGTCGAACGCGGCAGCTTCATCAGGAGCGAAAGGGAACAAAGGCTTAAGGTGGATTTGGTTTAACCGGGGCTGCGCCCCGAGCCCGACCCGGGCCGGCCGCATTGGATTAGCTCATGCCGAGTGACTCCAGCCTCGAGCAATCCAATGCGGCTTTTTCATTGCCGCGCTCCTGGCAGTGGTGGGGAATCAGTAACAGAGCGTGCCGGTACGAGGCGTTTCCGACTCATTCGGCAGATAGATGGTCTTGCACTTCTCGCAACGATAGATCTCGGCCTTGGCGCCAAAGCGCGCGGCCAACTCCGGACCAAAAAAATACCAGCGTTTCAGGTGACCGGCGCAGAGCTTGCCCTTGGCGTCCTTCAGCCCGCAGGAGCGGATGCGCGGCGCGCGCCGCATGATCTTGGTGCCGTCGCTGAGCTCACCAATCTCGGTGGCATGCTCAATCGGGCGCAGAGCGGGCTGAATTGCAGGGTTGGCCATCATTTACCTCGAAGCCGTCATTATGCCACAGACGGCTGGCCGATCTTGAACTTGCGCAGATCGATCTTGTCCGGATTGGACTCACCGAGGCCGAGCATGCCGGCAATTTCGATGAACTCAGGCTGCATCCGGACGAAGACGCTGTCGTTGTCGGCGCGCGCCAGCGCCACCGGCTCCATGCCCATCTGACCACGCTTCAAGTCGATGACGTCCCAGGCGATGCGATCCATGGCCACCGGGTCGGTGGCAAAGTACATGGTCTTGTGCTCCCACAGGTAGCGCGCCACCTTGCGGTTGGGACCGCCGTGATAGGCGCCGCGCACGCCATCAATGATATTCAGCACTACTTTGTCGCGGAAGATCTGCTTGTCGAGCACCGTGGGAATGAACATGCCACAGGCGTTATTGGAGCTGGAAACATGGCTGCGCGCCACGTTGTTCACCAGACCGTGCGAGAGGTTCTTCAGCGCCACCGTGATGCCGGCCGACTGGTGGTGCTTGATCACGCCCAGGTTAATCAACTTATTGGTGTGGCGTGAGAGGAACTTGGCCACGTAGCTGCGGCGATGGTGTGGATTGGACGGATCGCCACGCTGGCCAACCAGCGGCATCTCAACGTAAACGTTTTCGTCGTAGCCGTCCATGTCGAGCTGCAGGATGTTGCTCTTCACCGTGCCGCACATCCAACGGACGCCTTCCGGCAGCCACTTGTCGACGCCGCCGGCCAGAAACTCGGCCTGAAAACGATCGTAAGCAATGATGTCCTGGCGTTTGATGCCCACGGCTTCCAGACTGGCAACAATCTCCTGGACCACCGTCGCATCCGAGAGGATGTAAGGCTGGCCGGCAGGGTTGATCTTGATGCCGACGACATCGCCGGGCTCGAAGAAATAGCGCCAGGCGTCCAGCCAACCGGGAGCACCGGTCAGTTCCATCATGCCCTTGTGCAGCATTTCGTGCACAGGCTCACGCTGGTAAACGTTCTGGACAATCGAGCCAGGATGCTCGACAGCCACAACCCGGCCGCGGAAAGGGCCGGGAATGCCGAGTTTCGGCTTCGCCGGGGCATCGGCGCGAGCCGCAGCCGCGGATATCAGACTGCTGGACAAGAACTGCCTGCGATCAAACCCCATCTCTGGACAGGCCTCCTGTGAGTATTATGACTCCCTCGTCGGGATTTAGGTAACCGGCCCGCAGGCGTCAGGCAAGGAAACGCTCGACCGTGGCCAGCAACTCGGCCGCGTGGACAGGCTTGTTGAGGAACGCGGCCATGCCCTTCTGACGGCATAAAGCCCGTAGCTGGTCGGACACCTCGGCCGTCAGAGCGAGAATCGGAGTGTCCCCATAACCGGGTAGCGCACGAATGTGTCCGGTGGTCTCCAGGCCGTCCATTCCCGGCATGTAGAGGTCCATCAATACTAACGCGTATTGTTGCGATGTGGCCATGTCAATGGCAGTGGGACCGTCGCTGGCGCAATCGTAGGCGTAATGGCCTTTGGCCAGGATGGCGCGGAGCACCTGCTGCGAGATGCGATTGTCCTCCACGATGAGGATACGAGGAGCAACACCGCGTTCGGCGGGGCCTCGTCCACCAGGCGTGACCAGAACAGGCTTCGGCAGCCGCAGCGGAATCTCGACCTTGAGCGTGCCGCCGCCAGACGGCGACGTCTCCATGGCGAATTCCCCTTTGAGCAGCCTCACCACACGCCGCGCCAGCGCGATTCCAAGTCCAACGCCATTAAAGCGGCTGGTCGCGCCAGCCTCAATCTCATCGAACAACTCAAGCACGTCGCGCACGTCATCAGCGCTCATGGCGCCATCGGCGGATGTCACGCTGAGGGCCAGAAGCAGACGGCGCCCCGTCTTCTCCACCGCACTGGCATGCACCTCCACCGCACCGGTGGCCGTAGTCCGGTATGTATTCCGGATCAATAGCGCGAGTACCTGCCGCACACGATAGGCATCGCCGATGGCCGTGCTCGGCAAACTCCCGCTGAAGCACTCCACCAGTTCCCTGCCCGACGTTCCAGCCTTAGGCGCAAGTTCGGTCAGCGCGGCGCGAAGCGTGTCAGTGAGATGGAATTCACTTTCGTCCAGTTGCACCGTGCCGGAAGCCAACGCCGTGTACTCGAGCGTATCGTTGAGCAGTTCGAATAATCCGTCGGCGCATTGGCGTACAGCCCGGACATATTCCCGCTGTTCTTCGTCCAGGTCTGTTTCCAGCAGCAACTCCGCCATGCCCAACATGCCGCTCAGCGGCGTGCGGATCTCATGGTTCAGGCTGGCAAGAAACTGTAAACGCAGTGCCGTGGGATCGGCACCGGCGGTGTGCGCCAAGCTTCCGCCGGCACGCACGCCAACCGTATTAGACAGCCTGAGCCTGGGTGGACTCATTGAACCTACATGTTGAATCGGCCCGGCAAGGAGCAATCTTTAGAGCAATAGGGAGGCCCGAGGCAATTACTTTCGATTGAAGCACCTAGGCGAATCAGAAAAAGCGCTTAGTCCTCGCTGGTGAAGAAGCCACCTAATGCACCCAGCGGGCTTTTTTCATCGCCGCCGGTGGAGGTGGGGGCAAGTTCGCGGCGCAGCTTCTCAAGGGTCATGCTCTGGACGATGACTCTTCCGGGGCCGGTAAGTGTAGCCAGGAAAAGGCCTTCTCCGCCGAAAATCGCGGTCTTGATGCCGCCGGCGAGTTGGATATCGTAATCAACGGATTCATCGAAAGCCACGATACAGCCGGTGTCGATCTGCAGCATTTCTCCCGCGGCCAGGTTGAACTCGATGAAGTCGCCCCCGGCATGGATGAAAACGGCACCAGGTCCGGTGATCTTCTCGAGAATGAACCCTTCGCCGCCAAACAGTCCGCTGCCGAGCTTTTTGACGAAGGCGATATTGACGCTGGCCGTCGCCTGGGCGCAGACAAAGGCATCGCGCTGAACCAGCACAGATTGCCCGGCCTTGAGATCGAAATTCTGGATGCGGCCCGGGTAGGCGCCGGCAAAGCCGACTTCGCCCGGAGCAGTGGCTTGAAAGTATGTCCAGAAGAGGCTCTCACCCATCAGCTTGCGCTTCACGGCGCCCCAGATCTTCTGACCGAGCGAATCGCCCGTCATGCGGGTTTCCCACATCACCGACGGAGTCTTATAGACCATCTTGCCGGCTTCGGCGAAGACTTCCTGGCCAGGCTTCAGCTTGAGCCGCGCCACCTGGAGGTTGTCGCCGACGATGGTGTAATCGAGCGGCTCCGCCTGAGCCGGCGGGGCGAACGGCATGTCAGTAGCTACGCCCGCCAAGGGCGTTCCGCAACGAGCACAGAACTTCGTCGCAGCAGCGATTTCGTTACCACAGTTGGTGCAGTAAGGCATTGAGTTCCCTGTTTCCCGGCAACCTCAGTATGCTAGCAGATGAGGAGGCGCCCACAGTTGTTGAAACGCAACTTCGCCTACGCAGGTTCACTCCTTCTGGCTGGATTCGCGCTGATGCCAGCACGGACGTTGCCGACCGGCTGCGCGACCGAGCGCGCCGGCTGGCGCACGGCCACCGCCCTGCACAACAATTCGGTGCGCCAGCGGGCGCGCCAGCGCTCCCTGCTGAGCACGGTGCAGCGCACCGCCGGCACTGCTTATGACTGGGGCCAGATAGCCGTGATGGATGACTCGGGCGGCGTTCTGGTAGAGCGCAACCCTTTCTCCCTGTCCGGGCGCAAGGTGACCCTCACGCCTGTTCCGGGCGGATACACCTATGCAACGGCCACGGCGGAGTGGGACACAACGGCAGACGACTCCGGCCAGACGCTTAGTGGGCTGGGAGATGACGACGCCAGAGAGTTCAACTTACCATTTAACTTTTTGTTCTATAACAAAGAATATAAATCAGTTTTTATCCAATCAGATGGAAACCTGAGCTTCACAACTGCCGACTCAGCCACCGCGGCGCGCAGCCTGGGCAGACTGGCAGCCGGCCCTCCGCGCATCGCTCCGCTGTTTACAGACCTGGACCCGACGCAGGCCGGCGGCGATGTGCGCGCCTACAGCACCGCCGACCGAATGGTCATCACCTGGCATGCTGTACGGCTCTACGATGACTACGGCGCTGGAGCCCGGCAATCGTTTCAAGTGACACTTTATGCCACAGGGATTATCACGTTCAATTACGATCAGATATCTGCCACAGAAAGCGTTGTCGGTATCTCGCCGGGAAACCTCACGGGCGACCTGGAGTTAGCCACATTCGACGACGCATCCACGCAAGTCTACAGCTCGACGCTAGCCGAGCGCTTCTCAGCCAGCGAAAGCATCGACATTGTCCGCACGGCGCAGCGCTTCTATGAGACGCACGAGGATGCTTACGACTACCTGGTGATCTTCAACACCTCAGGCATTGCCGCAGCCTCGGGCGCGTTAGCGTATGAAACAACGGTACGGACATTGGTGCAAGGCATTGGCGACACGGCTGTGGACTTAGGCTCGACGTTTGGCTCCGGCCGGCGTCTGGAGGCGGTGCTAAACATGGGCCCATTGAGCCAGTATCCGGCAAATCCGTATTCGACCGTTGGCGCGCGCGGGCTCATTACTGGCGACACCACCATGAGCTTACTGGGGCACGAAGCCGGGCACCTTTACCTTGCGCTGGCCAGCGTGCGCGACCCGAACGATCCGACCGCCCGCCCGATGCTGGGCAACCAGCTGGCGCACTGGAGTTTTAACTTTAACTCTGAGGCCTCACTGCTTGAAGGCAATAGGATTACCGACTACGGCGAGGGCCAGACACCGCGCTTTGTGACAACCGGAACGGTGGAGGGCTATTCAGCGCTTGATCAGTATCTAATGGGCTTCCGCAGCGCGGACGAAGTACCGCAGACGTTCCTGGTGAGTGGCAGCGTGATTTCGAACAGTGCTTTTCCGCGCACCGGCGTGACGTTGCGTGGCGCGAGGCGGGATATCGCGATGGATGAACTCATCGCCGCTGAGGGCCGGCGCGTGCCGGATGATACGGTAAGCCAACGCCTGTACCGTTTCGGTTTCATCCTGGTGAGCCCGGCGGGAACGCCGCCAACGGAGACGCAACTCCAGCAACTTGAGACGTATAGGACAGAATTTGAGCCCTACTTTCACCAAGCGGCCGGTGAGCGGGCCTGGGCCGACGCCACGCAGCGGCGGGCGCTGAGCGTCTCGCTGTGGCCAGCCGCCGGAGCGGTGGCGGGCTGGCCGGTGACGGCCACGGTCAGCATTGCGCAGGCGCGCGACACCGATTTGAGCGTGCGCCTGATTGGAGTCTCCGGCGAGGCTACCATCCCGGCCGGCGCCACCTCCACCAGCTTGACGTTCACCCAGCCGACGGCAGGCACGGCGGATGTCTACGTGGTGCCGTCTGTGGACGGCTATGAGACAGTCCACGTGCGCGTGGACGCCAAGGCCACGCGCGAGCCGCTGAAGGTAGAGATCTACTACCAGGAGCCCGGCCTGACGGTGCTTCGCGTGTCGGATATCAACGAGATTCCCTACCCTAACATTCCGCTGGTGTTATCCAACCAGGAGGCGCCGATGACGAGCGATGTTCGCGGGCTGGTATGGATCTGGCGAACGGACGAGACGGGGTTCACGGCGCAGGTGGAGGGTATCGACGGATCGAGAATTGCTGTACCGTAGACCCATGCGGCAGTGCGTGTGGCTATTGACTAGTCTGGCCTTAACGGCCGCCGGGCAGACTCTGAGCAAGGCGCGACCGGAGCGGGTGGCAATTATTGCCATAAGCTACGGTGAACAGGGACTAGAGACCGATCCGGTTGCAATTACAGCACGGGGCAAGTTGATCTCACCTTACGAGGATGTTTCCGCCGAGGAAAGCAAAGCGATTGACTCGTTCAAGCGTGACTTCTACCGGATCGGCACCAGAGTCAGCCTATACGGTGGAGGTCTGGCGCGCGGAACGGCGCGCATTACCGGCACCACTGTGATGGGCGGCACAGACAACCCGGGTTGCGTTTTCGTCACTGCACAGATCTCGCCGGGGAGACACAAGGAAGTCTACCTTGGCACAATTCCGGAGACAGCGATCCGCGGACACCGTTCCCTTCGCAGCCCTGCCTCTAGCGAGGAGAGGGACACTCTGCAACGGCTGGGCATCGAGTGGTTCGCCCAACACGGTAAACCGCTGGGCACCGAGCAACTCCGTCAGGTTTCGCTGGGCGACAAGGTCGTTTCCACGGTGTTGCGCATAGACGGTGGCCGGGCGCTGATCGGACGGATGGAGGTGAAAACCACCGATGTCATCCATCACCTGACGATGGTGGCCGAACAGGAACACGGCAGTTACCGTCTGACGTTGGCTGAATTCCACACCCAGGAAGACTTGGAGGACCAGAAAGACCGCTATGAGACCGAATATGTCGACCAATTGGACCTGGACGGCGACGGCATGGACGAGATGGTGACCAAGGTCGTAATCTATGAGTACTTCGAATACGTAGTCTGGAAGTTCAACTCCGGCGCTAAAAGCTGGGAGCAGATTTACCAGGGTGGTGGTGCAGGCTGCTGAGGTTTGACGTCGATGACTCCCTTTCCCCAAACCGTCTGGCGGCCGACGCCTGAGGCGCAGCCAGCCTGAAGCCAGGGGAGGAACTCGGCCAACTCGCCCTCGTAATCGACGGAACCGATGAAGCCACCCAACGGGTGGCTCTGCCCACTACGCCGGCTGGTGCGGGAGGAGGTAACGTGCTCGATGCGCGCACCGGCGGTGCGCACGCTGGCAGCACGTTCAGCCATGCCGCGGAAATCGGCGTCCAGCGGTCCGGGACCATAGAAGAGCCGCAGTGCGGCGATGCGGTCGCGGATGCGCGAGATCAGCGTGGCAAACTCGGGTGACTCACCCGGCAGCGGAGCGGGCTTCAGCTCGGTGGGCGTGAGGAAGCTGACTCGCGCGGCGCGGCAGGGCGGCGCAGGATCGAGTGTATGCTCGTGGACGCGCTCGCTCCAATCATCCAGCTCAGCCCAGTCCAGGCGCGCAATAGCTTCATGAAATGGCTGAGGATTCAGCCAGAAAACCATCAATTCAAAGGAAACTACCCCGCCCGCCTCAACGGCGGCGCCATCGAGCTGCGAGGCACGCAACGCGAACGGCCGGGGAGGGTCATGAAAGCCGCTGGGACCAACGCCCGACTGCGGCCGGAAGAGGTGCTCATCCAGGAGAAAACCCAGCGCCCCGCGCAGACGGTTGGAGGCGGGCGTGGGAAAATCGATGCGCCGGCGCGCGCGGAGCGTGACGTAGCAGCTTCGCGCGCGCAGCAAAGGTTCCATTACCGCGAGATGTAGACTTGCGGACGGACGGAGATGGCGCTCGAACCGGGGGGGATCAGCGCCGACGTGCTCTTGTAAGCCAAGCTGACGGTGTAGGTGCCGGCCGTCAGCGTATCGGGCACCTTGAACTTGACGCGCCAGACACCCGGTTCATCAGGATCGAGTGTGGATGAGGTGGTGGTAGCGATGTAGCCACTGGAACCGGTCAACAGTGCGATGGTGACATCACCCGGCACAGCCGTCTCGGCTCCCGGAGCGGCGCCATCGTCCGGCAAGCCGTCGAAGTTGCCATGGCCAGTCAGGAAAATCGTGATTTCTGTACCGACCTTGGCCGTGTTGGAACTGCTGTTGGCCGTACCGTCCGCGTTCAGCGCGCGCGCAGCGGCGCCGGAGCTGGACGGTGTGCCGCCCTGGAAGAAGATGCCAGGCGAGACCGTGTACAGCGATAAGCGATCAAAGCCGAGGATTTGGCCGGTGCTGGGGCGCCGGATCAGAAACTCGGTCGATGACGCCGTGCTGGTGGCCTTCGGAATGATGATCCGGGCGGTTTCGCCAGAGACCTTCAAAATGGGCGCATTGACACCGTTCACCAGAACCTCTACGTCACCCAGGGATGTGGGCAGCGGAGTACCGGAAGCGGTGGTAGCCTCGCCGGGCAGCGTCACGCCGGGCACCTGGGCATCGGCGATAGCGGCCGGGGCGACCCGGCGGAAGCCGTTGGCGGCATTGGTTAGCGTGACATAGCCGCTCGCATCAACCATCCGCGGGTAGTACATGGTGACCCGGTTGGCCGAATCAACGACCAGGGGAAAGCCCATTGAATCCAGCCCGATCGAGATCGGATTGATGCCGATTGACGGCACGATACCCGTGTTGAAACTAAAGTCCGCCGAGAAGCTCGACGTAGTCAACATGGTCGCGTAGCTGGGGAAACGCCGCACAATAGCGGAACCGCCATCGGCGATCCAGATCTTGTCCGTACTCCGGTCCAGCGTGACAGAGACAGGGATGCCAACTGAGCTGGAAGGCAACGAATTGTCGGCCGGTTCACCGTCGCTACGAACATTGACATCGTCCCAGACCTGAATCCGCTTGTTGCCCATATCGGCCACGAACAGGCGGCCGAAACTATCGACAGCCAAACCGCGCGGGAAGTAGAGCTGGCGCGCCTCGCTGCCCGCGTCCGACGAGGAGCCGTCGGCTTGGCCAAGAATCAGGTCGGCGCTCTGCCCGGTGGAAACGGGTTGCCGGAACAACTGTACCCGGTTGAGCCATAGATCGGCGACCACCACGTGACCTTCGGCGGTGAAGGCGATGCTGACCGGCGTGAAGATGCTGGCGCGCGTCACCGAACCGTCGCTGACCGAGTCAAAGGCTGATTGGCCGAGCACGAGGTCCGGCGTTTGGGCGCCGTCGGTACGAGTAAACGGATTGGGGAAACGCAGGACACGGCTGTTACCCGTATCGGCTACCCAGAGGTTGCCCCAGGGATCGACAGCCACCGCCGCCGGCATGTGCAGACCCGTCGCCGTAGGCGTGGCGCTGACGCCGGTGGGCGAATTAACCAGCCCGCGGCTGGTGTCCACCTGGCCGATCACAATGTCGGCCGCCAGACCAGAATTGAGCGCCCGCGCGTCGGAGTAGCAGAGCACGCGGTTGTTCAGCGTGTCGGCGATGTAAACATGAGGCGTATCGGAGACATGATCGACAGCCAAAGCCGGTCCGAGCGCAAAAGAGTAAATGGTCGAGCCGGAGGCCACCGACATCATCGCGCCACCGAAGCCGCTGGCGTCGAGCATGTTCGGCGCGCGCAAGGCGAAATCGAATTGGCCGAGCATGCGCGTAGCCGGCGTAAAGCCCTTACCCTCATCGGTAATGGTCGACACCACGACGCGGTTATTGGCCTGATCTACAATGAAGACCTCACCATTAGCGGCAGCAGCCGCCACCGGCGTATCGAAATAGGCGGCCGAGGGCTCCACCCAGCTCCAACGGTTGGCCGACCCGGAGTTGAAGTCGGGCTGGCCATAAACAGCCTTGGCCGAAGGTGAGTAAAGCGTCGCTTCCGTCGCCCAGGTGGAGACCGGGTCGAACCGCAGAATGCGGTTAAAGCCGCTGTCGATCACGTAAACATAGTCGCCGATGGTGAACAGGCCGCGCGGTCCATAGCTCCAGACCGAACTGAGGGCATAACCGGCAAACGTTGTATCGTTGATGGTCGGTCCACTGGTTGTGCTGCTCCAAACGCCGAGAATGCGTTCCGCCAACTGGCCGCTGGTCGAGGGGTTCCTCCAGACCAGAACGCGGTCCAAGTTATCAGCAAAGAACAGGTTACCGGCTGTATCAAAGGCGATTGGCCCACCAAAACGGATGGAGCCCTTCAGCAACCGGTCATTGCGAGTGGAGCTGATGGTGGTGGAGCCAGGGTTAGGCGTAGCCGTGGTGAAACTGGACTGGCCGAGCACTAGATCGGCCTCAATCGAAGTGTTGCCATCGGCAAAGGTGGCGCCATAGACCTTAGCCTGCGGGTAGCGCAGCAGGCGGTGGTTGCCGGAATCCGACACCCAGAGATTGGAACTAGTGTCTAGCGCGACAGCAGCCTGATAGGCGTACGTGACAGAACTAGATGTGTAGGACGTTTTCAGTTTCGTAGCGTCAACAGTCGAGGCGCCCTGATTCACGCTCCGCCCGGACATCGACGTCTGGCCAATCACGAGATCAGCCGTCACAACGCCCTTGGAATCCCATTGGCCGAATGGGTCGCCAAAGCGCAGAATGCGGTTGTTGCCCGCATCGACAACAAACACGGGGTTGTCGCGCGCAACAACGCTGGTAGGCAAGAGCAGGCCGCTGGAGAAGTCCGCCAGACTCTGCATCGTGTATTTGGCGTCGTAGGTAAACGTATAGCTTTCGCCCCAGCGCACGTTGGACGTAAAGTCCTTCTGGCCGATCACGATATCGGCTGCGGCGCCGGAGACAAAAGTGGACGAGTCGCGCCACCCCAGCACACGGTTATTGGCCGTGTCGGCGACAAAAACCGGAGCCGGCGACCGTGTGGCGTCCACCGTCACGGAACTGGGCAGATAGAGGCCGGTGGCCTTGGCCCGGTTAGGCGCGGTGGCCGGCGGAAACATCATTTCAGCGCCGCGCGTGGGCAGCAGCGTCTGACCGTAGACCTTGGCAGGCAGATAGTTCAACTGCTGTGCCGGGGCGCTAACTCCGAAAAAAGCAGTAAGCCCAAAAACAACGGCAAATGACTGACTAATCTTCATCGTGAAAACTCCACCCGCCATCCCTGGTCTCACCTTATCACGCAGATTCCGGCAATTCCAGACACGCGAGTCCCCTCTCTGGCCGCAGTACTTCCCGCCTAGCCCGGCGTCAAGACACAGGACTGGCAGACGACTCGACACGATCCTCCATGCGAGCTACCCGCACTTGACGTGCCAAACCGATCATGCTGAGCAGTTTGATCTGCAACCAGGTGAGATCGAACTCGAACCAGGCGAGTCCGTGACGGGCGGAAGCGGGGTGGGCATGGTGATTATTGTGCCAACCTTCGCCAAAGGTGAGCAGCGCAACCCACCAGTTGTTGCGTGAGTCGTCACGCGTGCGGAAGCGCCGGGCGCCCCAGAGGTGTGTGGCAGAATTCACCAGCCATGTGGCATGCAGTCCGACCACAACCCGGGTGCACAGCCCCCACAGGAGCATCGACAGGCCGCCAAAACCGAGCAGGATGAGCCCCAAGACAATAATCGGCACGTAGTGGTACGTATTCAGCCAGCGGTAGAACGGGTCGCGGCCCAGGTCGGGTGCATAGCGGGCAAGCTGCTTGGTGTTGTTGTGCTTGGACTCACCGAACACGATCCAGCCGAGGTGCGCCCACCACGCTCCGTCGCGCGGGCTGTGCGGATCACCCGGCCGGTCTGAACGCTGGTGGTGAACGCGATGCGTGGCCACCCAGAAGATCGGCCCGCCTTCCAACGTCAATGTGCCACAAATAGCAAAGAAATACTCAAGGAGCTTAGGCACTTGGTAGGACCGGTGCGTCAGCAAACGGTGGTAGCCCATGCCGATGCCCCAACCGATACACATCCAGTAGAGCGCGGCGGCGACAGCGACCGCTCGCCAATGAAAGAAAAAGAGCGAAGCGACGGCTCCGATGTGGAATGCAGCCAGAGCAATGGTTGTGACCCAGTTCAGGTTGCCAAGACGGTAGACAGGCGGATTTGTGGTTTCCACGTAAGTTCCCAGGGTGAAGGCCTCTCTCATTCTAGCCCGATTAGTGCAGATTCACCAATCAGAGCCTACCCCGTTTAGAGCAGTGGACGAGGGCTTCGGATGCAGACAACTAGCGGCGCATCAGACGCTGCCAGAATCCCGGGCGGGGTGGCGGGGCGGCTTCGAACTCGACAAGTTGGCCGTCGACGGCGGCCTGCGGGTTCTCGACACACAACCGGGTGGCCAATTCAGGCGAGTAGCGGTGCGAAAGCAAGCTGAAGGCTTCGTCCAGGCGCGGCGGGCGGGCGCGCAGATCGTGCGCATCGCTGGCCACGAAGTGAGCGAGGCCGCGGTCGAGCAAGCGGAAGGAGAACGCCTGCGCGGCCGGGCCAAAGCGGCCGAGCAGCGATCCGGCAGTGAGCTGCATGTAGCGGCCGCCGGCTACCCATTCTTCAATCAGCTCAAAACGTTGGCGCAAAAGAGAGTTACGCTCCGGATGAGTAAGAATGATGCGCATTCCGGCGCGCTCCAGGCGGCTCCACTGCTCGGCAGTACTAGGGAAGATGTGCAGATCAGAGAGCTCCATTAAAAGGTAGCTTCGGCCGGCAATGGTATAGCGTGACGGGTTGGCGATGGCGTCCTCGACGTTGTCGTAAGTGAGATGGAAGTCGCAACCACGGAGCAGTTGGACGCCGGGGCCGGAGCGGACTCTCAGTTCGTCGAGCAGACGGTCAATTGTGCCCGGATCGTATTTGAACTGCGTGTCGGCATGCGGCGACGCCACGAGAACGCTCGTACCGGCTTGGCGGGCCATTTCCACCATCGCGACGGACTGGTCCATGTCCTTAGAACCATCGTCGATGCCCGGCAGAATGTGCGAGTGGATATCAACCATCGAGGGGCGCACCAGACTCTCATTGTAGTCGGGCAATGGGACGAAATGTCGCAACGGGCGGCGAAGGCCTGACAGATTGTCCGCTAGCGGCGCCATCATGTGCTAACAAGTTCCCCGCCCAGGCCGATAAAGACTGAGAAATGAATCACATCGCGAGAGTGCAGGACAACGGGCATTTGGAGCGCTCCGTGCAAGAAGACGACGGAACTCCACGATGTATCGAGAGATGAGCCAAAGAGGACAGCTATACCGGACGCTGATACTCTTGCTGGGAGCAGGAATACTGTTCAGCCAGAGTCTCGCGTGGGCTGACTTGAGCAATCCTATCTTCCTTGCTTACCTGGGCTTGGCGGCGGCCGCATCTCTTCTGCGCGTAGGCGTTCCAACGGCTTCGGGGACGCTCTCCATCGCCTTCGTCTTTATCCTGGCCGGTCTGGCTCAACTACCGCAAAGTACAACCCTGATCATTGGCATCACCAGCACGGTGATTCGCTGCCTGCGGGACCGGGATCACAGCAGCGTCTCCTGGCGCTCGATGGCGTTTCAAGTAGCAGCAGCGACTATCGGCATGCAGGCTGCCGATATGGCGTTTCACGAGATGATGAGAATCATGCCCGATGGGGGTATGGTGGCGGCACTGCCGATAGCGGCCGTGGTGCTGTTTCTGGTGACGGTGTTCCCGATGGCTGCCGCGACAGCAATGAATGAACGCGAGCTGTTGCGCCGGGTTCTGCAGAACCGTTTCCTTTGGTCGCTGCCCTACTACATGGCTGGCGCGGCGCTGTCCGGCTTGCTGATTGCGGTGGCGAAGATGCCCGCCTGGCAATCGGCGCCGATATTCATCCCGCTGACAGTTCTGGTCTACCGTTCATACGGTGTCCAACTGGACGCGCTGGCGCGCGAGCGCCAGCAAGCCGAGGAATTGGCGCAGCTTCAGTTCAGCATGGTGGAGGCGCTGGCGCTGGCGGTGGAGTCGAAAGACATTTCTGCGGTGGACCAACTCCACCGTATGGCGGTCTTTTCGGTTGGCCTCGGGCAGGAATTGGGGCTCAAGGATGAACAACTGAAGGCCTTACGCGCGGCGGCCGTATTGCACGATATCGGCCAGGTGGCGGTGCCCGACCACATTATTATGAAACCGGGCCGGCTGACACCGGAGGAGTACGAGCGGCTGAAAGTCCATCCGGATGTGGGCGCCGACATTGTCGAACGCGCGCGTTTCCCCTACGCCGTCGGCCCGATCATCCGGGCACACCATGAGCGTTGGGACGGCAGCGGCTACCCCCGCCGGCTGTTCGGCGAGGAGATTCCAATTGAGGCGCGCATCTTGTCGGTAGTGGACTCGCTGGTCGCGCTCACGTCGGACCGGCGCCACCGCCGGGCACTACCGGCGTCCAGTGCCATTGAAACGATCAGGAAGGAGGCCGGCCGCAGCCTGGATCCCGACATCGTTGAAGTGGCATCGCGCATCTACATGGATCTTGAAAAAGCTGCTAAAACGGGGTGCACGCTGATTCCGGGCGCAAGCGCCCAGCAGGCGCCGTCGGAAACGCCCTCCTTCATGGCAACGATCGCCGCGGCGCGGCGCGAGGAACAGTCGCTGCTCGAATACACCAATATTCTGGGTAGTTCGCTCAACCTGTTGGAGACGCTGCGTGCGCTGGCGCGAAGCTTCCGGAGACAGATTCCATACGACACGATGGTGCTGTTCCTGCTTCGCGAGGAGCGTCTGGAAGCGGTGTTCATCGACGGAGAAAACTACTCCGTATTCAATGGCATGAGTATGGGGGTTGGCGAAGGGCTGAGCGGACGGGTGCTGGCGCTACGCCGGCCGGCGCTGAACGAAAACCCGGCTGCCGAGCCTGCTGGTGAAAAGGCGGCGCGGCTGGCGCAGTTGACATCGGCGTTGGCGGTACCGCTGGAAGGCCCGGATGGCGTGATTGGAGTGATATCGTTCTATTCGGCACGGCGGGGAGCGTTTGCCAGCTCGCACCTGAGCCTGTTGCAGGCCATCGGCCCGAAGCTAGCCCGGACCGTGGAAAACGCCAAGCGTTTCCGCGAAGCTGAAAACCAGGCGTCGTTCGACTACCTGACCGGACTACCGAATGCCGGATCGCTGTTCTTGCATCTGCAAAGCGAACTGGCACGTTGCGCACGCACGAAAACGACGCTGGCAGTGTTGATGTGCGACCTGGACGGCTTCAAGCAGGTGAACGACCGCCACGGCCACCTGGCCGGCAACAAGTTACTCCAGGAAGTGGGCCAGGGGCTGCGCGACCATTGCCGTGAGTACGATTTTGTCGCGCGCATGGGCGGCGATGAATTCGTGGTGGTTCTACCTGGAGCCACAAACGACGCCGTGCAGCACCGCCGGCGCCGCCTGTCCGAAATGGTGGAAAGCGCCGGTCTCAAGCTATGCAGCGACCGCGCTGTATCGCTCAGCTTGGGCACCGCATTTTATCCGAACGACGGCCGGACGGCCGAAGAGCTGTTGGCTCGCGCCGACGAGCGTATGTACGAAGACAAGGCCGCCCGAAAGGCGATTCGCTCCGGTCTCAGCAAAGAGACAGCGCACAGTTGGATGGAGCGCCCGAACTAGCGGCGCGGCCCTTCAACCAGTTCGATCACAGCCCCATCGGCGTCGGTAATGCGCACGCGGAGTTCGCGGCGCGCCGACAGGCTGGCCTCACTCACCGGAAAGTAAGCCGCCAACGTGCGATCGCCACCTTCGTTCTGATGGAATTTCTCGCGCACACGCAATACAGGATTGAAGCGCGGTCCGGTGGCCGGGTAGTAGGCCAACACACGATCCAGATCGGGCTGCGCCACCATCTTGCCCTCCACCTGTTCGCCGCGGGCGGTGGTGATCACCATGCCGGTCTCCCGCACCAGAAAGAGCGCACGCGCCGGGTTGGCAAGGCGCAAATCAACTACGGCAATGGATGCCGCATCATCGGTGGCGATGGCGCGCACCTTCAGGATAGAGCCGTCCAGCCGCACTTGTGAGCCACGGTTCATTAGAAACGCGACTCCGGCCAAGGCAGCGGCAGCCACCACGCCGAGCGCCAGCCCGCGCACCAGTGAAGGACGGATGGTCATGCGTGCATCATCTCCTGCAACTTCTTCATGCAAAGGTGGGCCTTCTCAATCAGCGTTCCGTCAAAAACGTGCGTCTCCAGCCCGACGTGGCCCTTATAGCCATCGCGTCCAAGTGCATCAAAGATGGACTTCCAGTCGACGAAATCCGGCCCGATCACCAAGCCGCGCGCCTTCATCTGCACGTTGTGGACGCGATGGATGGGCAACGCGCGGTAGCCATCGGGCCATGTCTGCTCCTTGTAAGACAAGGCGTTGACGGGATCCCAATTGATGCCGAAGGCGCGCTGTGGCAACAGGCGGCAGATGGCGGCCAATTCCTGCGACGTGGCCACGTTGCAGGACCCTTCGTTCTCCACCAGCAGGCGAATGCCAGCGCGATCCGCGATCTGGATCATCTCCGCCATCACCGGAACGATTGACGGCAAGAACGCCACCGGATCAGTTACCCGCGAGAAGGTGAAGACGCGCACCTGGCGCACACCGAAGATGTGCGCAGCCCGGATGGCTTTGCCGAGGTATTCCAGACGCTGGTCGAACTGCTGCTTTTCGCGATCTTCACGGCGCAACTTCTGCTCCGGCGTCTCCGTGCGGCGGCGCGCCAGTTCACTGCCCGGGTAGGCAAATTTGAGCAGCGGCGTGTTCAGAAACGTCACGCGCAGACCCGCCTCTTTCAACTCCCGCGCTGCGTTGCGCAACTGCGGCTCGTCCAAAAAGGCGTAGGTGGCCGAGCCTTGTCCCGGGATGGAACGCAGCTCCACGCTACGCACACCGTACTGGCGGCAGAAGGCGATGGAATCGGCGGGCGTTTTACCGACCTCATCAGTCAGCAGGCTGAGCCGTGAGTAGTCCACACGCTGCCGGGCCCAGAGAGCCGGCGCAGCCAGGGCGGAGGCGATCAGTTGGCGTCGAAGCATTGGCATACACAGTCTAGCAGCGCCAAGCTCAGCGCTGGTGGCAGGCTAAATAGCAGAATCCTGAAAAGACGGGCGGCAACGCCAGTAGCGATTCGACGGCGAGAATGCGCGGCAATCCTAGTCCTTCGGCCGACGCCCAATAGGCGGCCGAAACCACTGATCCCATGGCGATGAGCAGAATGCCGCCGGCCAGCGGCCGCCGCCAAGCAAAAGCAGTTGCGCCCAGGAATAGGGCCCCCGGCAGCATCTGGGAAAGGATCTCACCCCACGAAGCCGATTCGGCGGCGCCCGCCGCGAAGCCAAACCACGCCCAGAACAGGGCCCATGACACCGATATGGCGCGGGCGAGAGACCGTTCCCAGTCTTGGGCAATCCAGGGCAGCAGGTGGGACTGGCGCATGGAGGTTTGTTAAGTCTGGGGAGTATCTTAACAGGATTCGGGCCAGTTGGAACCTGATTTTTCAGACAGATATTGCGCCGCCCGCGCCGGTCCGGGCATCTATACAGTCAAGTGAACCATGTGCGCACCGCAAACACGCCATTTCTGGCCGTTGCCGCTTTGCTCGTAATGGGAGGCCCACTGATGGCAGCCGATAAGGAATTCCCAGATCCTCAGGTAGACGTCCGGCCCACCGCCGGACGCCAAACAGCAGTCCTGGCCGGCGGCTGTTTCTGGTGTGTGGAAGCCGTGTTCAGCATTGTCGACGGCGTGGAGGACGTGATTTCCGGCTACTCCGGCGGGACAAAAGAAACGGCCAAGTACGACATCGTCTCCACCGGGCGCACCGGTCATGCCGAATCCGTGCTGATCACGTTCGATCCGGCGCGGATCAGCTACGGCCAGATCCTTAAGATCTTCTTCAGCGTGGCGCACGACCCGACCACCCTGAACCGGCAGGGCAACGACGTTGGCCCGCAGTACCGCAGCGCAATCTTCTACGCCGACGAAGAACAGAAGCGCGTGGCCGAGGCCTACATCCGGCAGATCAACGCCGCGCATGTGCTGCGCGCCCCGGTTGTGACCCAGTTAGCCAAGCTCGACAAGTTCTACACAGCCGAGGCCTACCATCAGAACTACGCGGCGAACAACCGCGCGAACCCGTACATCGTGGCTGTGTCGGATCCGAAGGTCGAAAAACTGAAGAAGATGTACCCAGGCTGTGTGCGCAAGCGGCGCTAACGAGCAACAACGCGTTTTTCGCCGCCATAGAGAGTCAGCAGCGGGTGTTTCACCCAGACTCGATATTCGTAGATTCCCTTCGCATCCAGCCCTTCCACTTCAAACGTAAACGCACCGGTTTGTTTGACGCGTTTTGAGGGCCCCGCCATCCAGGGAATGGAACGGTCGCTCGCGTCCAGCCCGGCAATGGAGCGGTACTCAACGCCCACTTCGAGTTCGGCTTGATCCGCCATGTCGGCAAGCTCTCCGCTGAGCGCAGCCTTGCCGGCGGTGAACGCACCGCGTGTGGTAACCACCTTGGGCGGCTTCAGCGCGGGCGTGGCGTGCGTGATCTTGAGCACAACCGGATTCGGCCAGCGGCTGTTGTCCTGCAAGCGCAAAGTGAACATGGCGCGCACGTGCAGGCCATCGGCGCGCTGCTCCAGCGTGGGCTTCGGGTTCACATCGGGGCGGTATTCCAGCACGCGGCCATTCTGGCCGAGCACGCTGACCTCTGCGCCTGCGTCCACTTTCACGCTCTTGAGCACAAACTCGCGCCACTCGCCGCGCACCCACCGAGGCTCCTGCTTCACGATGGCATAGAGCGTGTCGGCATCCTTGGCCTTGGTAAACCACACAGGCCCCTCGTTCGTGATGGCCCAGGGGCGCGTGGCATAGATGGCCTCCTGGTTCACCTGCATCCATAAGGCGATTTCACGCAGACGCTCTTCCTGCTCGATTGGCAGTTCACCGTCTGGCTTCGGTCCAACGTTCAGCAGCAGGTTGCCGCCCTTGGCGCGCGTCTCGACGAGCAGATTGATGATCTCCCCACCGCGCTTGTAACGCTCGTTCTGCGGCTGATACTGCCAAGCCGTGCCCATCGTAAAACACGTCTCCCAGGCGCCTTCGAATGGGATGCCCGGCACATAGAGTTCGGGCGTCTGCATGGCGCCGCGCGTCACCACGGTCTGCGGCTGAAGTTGCCAGGCCAGTTCGCGCAGACCCTGCGGCTCGCCATCGAAGAAGACGACGTCCACCGGACCGTAGTTCGACATCAGCTCGCGCACCTGCGCTTGGTCCAGCGCCAGCAGGCCCGGATTCGCGCTGGGCTGCACACCCGGCACCAGGCGCTGGATGTCGATGCCGTGTTTCCACAGCCACCAAAAGTCGTCGGGCGAAAAGTAGAGACCGGCGGAGATGCCTTCAGCGCGAAAGGCGTCAAGCACTTCACGAACAGTGTCGCGCCGGAAGGGCGTGTGCATCACGCCGAAGTCCGTAGTATGGGTATCCCACATGGCAAAGCCGGAGTGGTGTTTCGCCGTGAAAACCACGTACCGCATGCCGGCCAGACGGGCCAGCGCAGCCCAGTCGCGCGCGTCAAACTTGTGTGGCCGGAACGTCTTTGGCAACTCCTCGAAGAAGCGGCGTGTGTAGGCTTCGTCGGCGCCGGCCAGCGAGTGCGAAATGACAACACCGGTTTGCGAATCCACCGACCAGTGGATGAACATGCCGAAGCCCTGATCGCGAAACCACTCCAAGCGGCCGGCTCGATTCAGACCACCTGGCAGGATCCGTTCCTGCGCGTTCAACGTGGCGAGAACGAGAACCAGAAGTACTAGGATGCGTGGCATGGTATTCCAGATTAACGCGGCGTCAGGCTAAGGGGAATAGCTACTGTCACCCAGCGTTAAGCCGGAACAAGCTAGGAAGTAGACCAAGCAAGAGATAGCTATCCCGACAGCGCGGGAGTAGTTGAAACGCGGGATGGATGGCCCCTTCGCACAGTTGAAGGAGATCGAATGAAACGGATTGGACGGCAGCAATTTAGCGTTGCCGTCAGTGGCAGCACAGAGAGAACGCCGAGAGGCAAGTGCTGCAATGCATCCGCCGGCCTGATGGTGCGTAATGAGTGACAGGATCAACTATACGGCCAGGTTAAGCCGTGAAAATGAGAAATTGCGAGCACGAATCGCAGATCTGGAACGGCAGCTTGAGTCGAAGGGGGCGGCAAGCGGTCCTGAGGCTTTGCGGGATGCAGAGACAAAAGTGTTGCGTCTGGTCGCGTGTTGTCCAGACCGGTCCAAGCTGATCCGTTCGGTAGTCCACGTTTTTCGTGAACAGTGCGGCTTTGAATCGGTGGGCATACGGCTGAAAGATGGAGAGGACTTCCCGTACTTTGAGACGAGCGGATTTGACGCCGAATTTATCGAACGAGAAAAGTGCCGGTGTTGCCACGGCAGCAGCGGAGTCCCGGTTCGGGACGACCAGGGCGCGCCGAAACTGATTTGTTTGTGCGGTGAAGTGATCCGTGGGCAGTGTGACCGGAACCGCCCCGGCTTCACTGCGGACGGTAGTTTCTGGACCAACCAGGCGAGCACGGACACATCAACCTGCAGGCAATGCCGTCAGTCGGGCTACGAGTCAGTAGGATTATTCGTGCTGAGAGCGGGCGACGACCGGCTGGGCCTGCTGCAATTGAACGACCGGCGCAAACACCGATTCACAGCAGAGATGGTGGTGCTGTGTGCACATCTGGCACAGATATTAGCCGTGGTGGTGTCGAAGCTGCGCGCCGAAGAGGCGTTAGCCCAGCAGACCCGGCTGATGCAGTGCATCTTGGCGACAACGCCCGACTACCTGACGTTGAAAGACGCAAACGGCGCATATCAGGAGATGAGCCAGTCGTTCTGCAAATGGGCGAACCGGCCACGTGAAGAGGTGCTTGGCCAGACGGATTATGATTTGTTTCCGCCGGAAGACGCGGCAATGTACCAGCGGACCGACGCCAGGGCGATGCAGAGCGGCAAGCGTGTTGAGTATGACAACTATGCCGCTGGCCCCAACGGGCGACGCTGGCACCGTGTGATGAAGACCGCAGTGACCGACGCAAGCGGCCGACCGACGGGTGTACTCGCCTCCATCATCGACATCGACGAGCGCAAAATGGCTGAGGAGAACCTGCGCCGTACGACCGAGCAACTGGGCCTTGCGCTGGTGGCCACCCGCGCGGGCCTCTGGTACTGGGACTCCGCTGACGGACGCGTGGAATGGTCGCCGGAGTTGTACACGCTGCTTGGGCTGGATCCTTCACGCTGTGAGCCGTCGCTGGATGCGTGGCGCGCGGCGATTCACCCGGACGACCGTGAACAGGCCCGGGCGGCCGCCTCGCGAGCGGTCGCCGAGCGGACCGACATGCTGGCAGAGTACCGTGTCGTGCTACCGGACGGCAGCCTGCGGTGGATCAGCGCACACGGAAGTGTCGCCTACAAAGACAACAGCCGCCCGGTGAAGCTGGTAGGGCTGTGCCTCGACATCACCGAGCGAAAGTTGGCCGAGACCGACGGGAGGACAAACCGGGCGAAACTGGAAGCCGCGTTGTCCAGCATGACCGATGCCGTCTTCATCACCGATAACCAGGGAAAGGTGATTGAATACAACAATGCTTTCCTCGCCTTCCACAGATTCCACGACATAGATAAGCAGTCTCCAGTATTGGACCAATTCCCACACTTCCTGGAAATTTTCAAAGCGGATGGAAGCCCGGCCGTTGCGGATGAACGGGCAGTGCCCAGAGCGTTGCGGGGAAAATCGGTCTCCAATGCCGAATACACGCTGCGGCATAAAGTTACCGGCGAAACGTGGGTGGGCAGCTATAGCTTCTCGCCAATCCTTGGCCGTGACGGCTCGATAACCGGCGCGGTAGTGGCCGCACGCGATATTACTGAACTAAAACGCGTGCAACAGCGCCTAACCGACAGCGAGGCGCGCCACCGCGCCATCCTGCAAACGGCAATGGACGGAGTCTGCCGGATCGACCGCGAAGGCCGCATCGTGGAGGTGAACGGCGCCTATTGCCGAATGACCGGCTACAGCGAGCAGGAACTCATATGGATGAGCGCCTCCGAGTTAGAGGCCTTTGAATCGCCAGCCGAGGTAGTACATCACATCAAGGAAATTGCCCGGCGAGGCGACCACCGGTTCGAATCTGTCCTTCGCCGCAAAGATGGGTCAACGTTCCCCGTCGACATCTGCACACAGTACAAGGAGGACAACGGAGGCTATGTCGTCGCATTCGTGCGCGACATCTCGGAACGGAAGCGCGTCGAACAGGCATTGCGTGAAAGTGAGGAGCGTTGGAAATACGCACTGGAAGGCTCTGGTGACGGCGTCTGGGACTGGAACCAGCGTAACGGCGTGTTTCATTACACCGATCAATGGAAAGCGATCGCTGGGTACGCCGATGAAGAGAGCGGAGCCTCTTTCGACGAGTGGATATCTAGAATTCACCCGGACGACGCGCCCATGGTCGTCGCAGCATGGAACAAACATGTGTGTGGCGATACCGCAAGCTACATGAGCGAATACCGGTTGCGCTGCAAGGACGGCAAGTACAAGTGGGTCCTCGACCGTGGAAAGGTGATTGAACGCGACGTCAACGGCAAGCCGGAGCGCGTGATCGGCACAATGTCCGATGTCACCGCGCGCAAACGCGCCGACGCGGAACGAGCCGATCTGGAATCGCAGCTTGTCCAGGCGCAGAAGATGGAAACCATCGGCCGGCTGGCGGGTGGAGTAGCTCACGATTTCAACAACTTGCTCACCGTCATCAACGGCTACAGTCAGATGCTGCTCGCAAAAGTTGACGGTGACGTCGCGCTGCGGCCCGGTCTGACAGAGATCTACCGGGCAGGCAGACGCGCCGCAGCGCTAACTGGACAGTTGCTGTCATTCAGCCGTAAACAGATGCTGCAACCGCTGGTGCTCGACCTGAATCGTGTCATCGATCGGATGCGGACAATGCTGGCGCGCCTGGTGGGGGAGGACGTGGAGTTGCGCATCAATCTGCGTGATGAATCCATCAAAGTCCACGCCGATCCGCATCAGCTTGAACAGATGATTATGAATCTGGCTGTCAACGCGCGCGACGCAATGCCGTCCGGCGGGTCCCTGGTAATCCAGGCAGCCATCGCACAACCCAATCAGTTTCCATCGCAGGCAACCACGGAGGACCGCACACGGCGTTGGGCGGTGCTAACGGTAACCGACACAGGCATCGGAATGAACCCGGAGACCCAAAAACGGATCTTTGAACCATTCTTCACCACTAAGGAGGTGGGTCGCGGCTCCGGTTTGGGCTTGGCCATGGTGCAGGGTACCGTCAGCCAGAGCGGCGGTCACATCAGCGTATTTAGCGATCCGGGCCACGGCACGACATTCCTCATCTGGCTGCCGCTGGCTTCCGGCGCCGTAACCGAAGAGAGGGCTAATCCGGCGCCGGCACCGCCGCCGTTGGGGGGCAGAGAGACCATCCTGGCAGTGGAGGACCAGCCAGAGGTCCGCTCCTACACAGAAGCAGTATTGAAGAGCTACGGCTACAACGTGATCACCGCTAGTGGCGCCAAACAGGCCGAAGCTCTATGCGCCACACACGATGGGCAAATCGACCTGCTACTGACCGACGTTGTGATGCCGCTGCAAAGTGGCCCGGAACTATCCGCACGGCTCACTGCGGCGCACCCCGGACTTCGCGTCGTGTACATGTCGGGCTACACCGACAATCTGGCGGTACAACCTAGCGAGTCCGGACAAGATGTGGGATTCATCCAAAAACCGTTCAGCCCGCAGGAACTTGCCACGGTAGTCCGGTCCACGCTTGAGCCCATCGAACAGCCGGCAAGGATTCTGATAGCCGACGATGAGCCGGGCGTACGTTCATACATACGTGCTGTCCTTGAACGGAGCGGTCACGAAGTCATCGAAGCGGCCGAAGGCAAACAGGCATTGCATAGCGCATTGTGTGATCCCGTGGACTTGGTCATTACCGACCTAGTCATGCCAGAGCAAGAAGGGATTGAGACCATCCGGGCTCTGCGCCGCGAGGCTCCAGGCATCGCCATCATTGCTATCTCTGGCGCATTCGGCGGACAGTTTTTGAAAGTTGCGCAGGCCATGGGAGCTAACGCGGTGCTGGCCAAGCCGGTCAGCGCCAACCAATTGATGAAGACGGTGAATGAGGTGCTGGCACGTCCACAGCACACGATTGCTGAAACAATGTAATGCCGGCCACGCCGGCAGCGCCCGCGGCAACACACTCGGCCGCGTTTCCGGCAGTGATTCCGCCCAAGGCGTAGATGGGCGTCGAAACCGCCGCGCAAGCCGCACGCAGGCCATCCAGCCCAACGGGCGGGCGCTCGTCATCCTTCGACAACGGTTTGAAAACGGGCGAGAAGTACGCATAATCCGCGCCTCCGGCCGCCAGCAGATCTTCCACGCTGTGACAGGAGACGCCGAGCAGAAAACCGGGCGGCGTGATGCGACGCCATACAGCAGGCGGAGGAGCCCCGCCCGCCAGATGAGCCCCGTGCGCGCCGCAGGCCAGCGCCACGTCGACGCGCGTATTCACCACGACCCGCGCATGGCGGCACAGCGAGAGGGCACGTTCCACCAGCCGGCAGAGTTCGCGCGTGGGCAGATCCTTCTCGCGGATTTGTATCAGATCGACACCCGCCGCGTCGTTGCGGGCAATGCAATTGAGCAACGCCTCAACGCCGCCAGCGAGTTGACGATTTGTGATGTGGCAGCGCTTCATGATCAACCAGGCTCAACACGCTTTCAACACGCGCAGCGCGGCAGCCGGGAAACGGACGCGGCAACTGTCGCCTTCCCACTCTGCCGTACCAGGCACTTCGGCCACCAGTCCACCACCGAATTCAATCCGCGTGGAAGCACGGCGGCGGCTGACACGGTCCACGCGGAAGTACTCACCACGACCGGCATGCACCTCCAGTTCATCAAAGCGCACGCCTAGGCGCAGGCGCGCGCCCAGCAGGTGGCCAGCAAAGTACGGCCCGTCAATTTCAAACGTCCTCCCAAGCGGAGCGGTGCAGCGCAGCCGGCTTGAGTTTGCGCTGGGGTCGAGAGCAAGAATTTCGGCGTCAAAGATATTGAAACGGCCAAGCAGCCGCGCCACTTCACCGGTCACCGGGCCGTCCAGCACCTGAGCCGGAAATCCAGACTGCAAAACACGGCCGCCCTGCATAACGAAGATCTCTTCACCCACGGCAAGCGCCTCGTCCAGGTCGTGCGTCACCAGGATCATTGGGGTCGCGAACTCGCGCCGCACCTCATCGAGCAACGTGTAAAGCTCTTCGCGTAACGCGCCATCCAGGCCGCTGGATGGTTCGTCAAGCAACAGGAGACGCGGCTGGGCGAGCAGTGCGCGCGCGATGGAGCCACGCTGGCGTTGGCCGCCGGAGAGAGCGTCCGGCCGCAACCCCGCTACAGCCTCCAACCTGAAGCGATCGATCATCTCGCCAACCCGGCGTTCCCGCTCCAGCCGCCCTCCGGCCGCCGCAAAGGCAAGGTTTTGGCGCAACGTCATGTGCGGGAATAGAGCGGAGCTCTGAAAGACATAGCCGCACGAGCGCCGGCGCGGCGGCAACGCTACACCGGCGGCGCCATCGTACAGCAACACATCGTCCACCAGGATGCGGCCCTCATCGGGCGTAACAAAACCCGCGATGGAATCGAGCGTCAGGCTCTTGCCCGCCCCACTGGGCCCGAACAGCACGGCCACGCCGGCGTGCGTTGACAAATGCACATCCAGCGTAAAGGCGTCGACGTCGCGCCGTGCCGGAAAGCTCTTTTGAATTCGCGCCTCAATCATCTGGCCACGTTTCCTAGCGAAAGCCTGCCCAGGCGATTGGCCAGATAGAGGCTGACCAGCGCCACGGCCGAAACCACCAGCACCAGTGTGCGCGCGACATCGCCACGGCCGCCTTCCACCGCATCGTAAATAGCCACCGAAACCGTCTGCGTGCGCCCCGGAATATTTCCGGCCACCATGATCGTAATTCCAAAATCGCCAAGCGAGCGCGCAAACGCCAGGGCCGTCGCGGCCAGAATCTGGTTCCAGGCGAGCGGCAGCGAGACGCGCCAAAAGACTCGCCATTCCGACGCTCCCAACGCCCGCGCCGCCTTCCCATACCGGCGCGGTACGCTGTCCAAAGCAGCCGCAGAGAATTTCACCAGCAACGGAGCAGCGTGCAACAGCGCGGCCACCACGGCGGCCTGCCAGGTAAAAACGAGGCTCTGGCCGAACACCGATTCGTAAAGGCGGCCCAGCACGCTGTTACGCCCAAGCAGCACCAGCAGATAGTAGCCAAGCACGGTCGGCGGCAGTACAAGCGGCAATGTGATGGCCGCGTCCAAGACATGTTTGCCCCGAAATGTTCGTGTACTCAGCGCCCAGGCGAGTGCCAGTGCAACGGCAAGCGCCAGCGCCGTGGCGAGTCCCGCCACACGCAGACTAAGCCAAAGCGGAAACCAGTCGACGCCCATCGAAGCCTCCCATTATAGACCGCCCAAGGTACCCATCCGGCAATGTAGATTAGAACGGTGACCAAGAAAGACCGGGCTCGTTCGAAGGCCCTTACCGATGCTCTTGGCGCGCTGGGCTACCCGGCCTTTGCAAGCCCCGACAACACTGCGGCAGCTCAGGATCCAGCCGTTGTGCTGATGGCCGCGCTGCGCTGCCGCAGGCTGGACACCGCCGTTGTGGAAGCGCTGCCGTGGCTGGTGCTGCGCCACGCAACCATGGACTGGCGCTGGCTGGTGGCGGAGGCGCAACGGCATAATGCGCAAAACCGTCTGGGCTTCGTGGTGGGGCTGGCCCTGCGCGTTGGCGCTGGCTGCGATGGAATGGCGGAGCGCTTGGCCGGCCTGTCGGCGGTGGAAGAAGAACTCTTCGCCGTGCGGCTGGAAGGCGAAGACACGCTTTGGCAGGATGTGGACGCTGGAGAGCGGCGCTACCTGCGCCAGACACGCGACGAACTGGCGCGCGACTGGCGCCAGATCACCGAACTCGGTCCACGCCAGTTGGCTTACGACGGATTCGACTGCAAGTAGGCGAGCAGCCGCTCGAACGCACGGCCGCGGTGCGAGACGGCCAGTTTGCTTTCTTCGCTCGCTTCGCCAAATGTGAGCCCGAACGGCTCGTAGAAGAACAGTGGATCGTAGCCAAAGCCGGCCACGCCGCGCGGAGCATCCAGGATGCGGCCGTCCACCTCGCCGTGAAACACCGCAATCAACTCGCCGCGCCGCGCCAATGCGATGACACACACGAAACGCGCGGTGCGGATAGCTTCGCCTCGCAGATTTTCAAGCAGCAGAGCGTTGTTGGCGGCGTCGGTACCTTGAGGCGAATAGCGGGCCGAGCGCACGCCGGGCTCGCCGCCAAGCGCGTCGACTTCCAGGCCAGAGTCGTCCGCTATCAGCGCGTCATCGGTCCAGGCGCTGTAATACAGCGCCTTTTTGATCGCATTTTCCTCAAAAGTGCGGCCGTCCTCAACGCATTCCGGTAGTGATTTCAGATTATCAAGCGGCAGAATTCCGATCCCGGCCGATGCGGCGGCCAAATTAAACTCGGCCAGCTTGCCGCGATTGGTAGTGGCGCAACGCAGCCTCATCGTCCGGCCAGAACCGCCCGCTGCGCATCGAACAATTGAGCCAGCCCCTGGCGCGCCAGAGACAGCATCTGCACGAGACGCTCGTCGCCGAATGTGACGCGTTCAGATGTGGCCTGGATTTCGACAAACTCGCCCGCGCCGGTCATCACCACATTCATGTCGACGTCGGCCCGTGAATCCTCTTCGTAACAGAGGTCGAGTAACGCCTCGCCGCGCAGGATACCAACGCTAGTGGCCGCCACCAGATCGCGCAGCGGATTCTTCTTCAATGCCCCAAAGTTGAGCAATTTCTTCACAGCCAGGGCCATGGCGACATAGCCGCCTGTAATGGCCGCCGTGCGCGTGCCGCCATCGGCCTGGAGAACGTCACAATCGACAATCACGGTGCGTTCGCCCAGCGCCTCAGCGTCCACCACCGCGCGCAACGAGCGTCCAACCAGACGCTGAATCTCGTGCGTGCGGCCGGAAGGCTTGCCCTTGGTCACCTCGCGCACATTACGCTCGGTGGTGGCGCGCGGCAACATCGCGTATTCGGCCGTCACCCAGCCACGTCCAGAATTGCGCAGAAATGCGGGCAGTGTCTCTTCCACTGTGGCCGCGCAAAGCACGCGCGTGTGGCCGACCTCGATCAGGCACGAGCCCTCGGCAGTCATCAAGTAATCCGGGCTGATACGCAGAGCGCGCGGCTCTCCCGGTTGGCGGTTGTCACAACGCATGAAGAATCTTCCCTGGGTCAGGTCCGGGCAAACGAGTAGTAAAGCACCACCCCGACCACAACAGCGATACCGGCCAGCAACACGAGGCACCCCACGGCCCCCGGGTTTTTCGGGCCGCGAGGCCCCTTCTTGCCGCCAGCCGGCTTGATTTTAGCCATACGGAATCCATCCTAGCAGAGCGCCGCACAGGCACCCCGTATTACTTCTTCGCGGCGGCGATTCTGAACTTGAACACCGTCGTGGATTTGTATTCCTGCCCTGGATCGAGGCGCGTCGACGGGAACTGAACGTGATTCGGCGAATCCGGGTAGTGTTGCGTCTCCAGGCAGAAGGCCATGCGCTTTTCGTAAACCGTACCGCGCTTGCCCTGTAGCGTGCCGTCCAGGAAATTGCCGGTGTAGAACTGCACACCCGGCTCAGTGGTCCAGACTTCCAGCACGCGCCCGTTACTCGGCTCAGTTGCCCGCGCCGCCAGCGCCAGACCGGGGGCCGTGCGATCAATCACAAAATTATGATCGTAGCCGCCACCACGCTTGATCTGCTCATCGTCGGCGTCGATCCGCGCACCAATGGCGGTGGGCTTACGAAAATCGAACGGCGTCCCTGTCACGTCCTTCAGTTCACCGGTCGGGATCAGACCGGCGTCAACAGGAGTCATTTTTGAAGCGTTGAGCATCAACTCCTGGTTGAGTATTGGACCGGATTCGGCGCCGGCCAGGTTGAAGTACGTGTGATTCGTAAGGTTGACCACCGTGGGCTTGTCGGTAGTGGCAGAGTAGGCAACTTCCAGATCGTCACTATCGTTCAGCGTGTAGCGGACGCTGGCCTTCAGCGTACCCGGGTAGCCCTCTTCGCCATCCGGCGACACGCAGTGCAGCGTCAGCGTCTGCGCTGTTTCACCCTCTGTGGCCTCAGCCTGCCAAACCTTCTTATCGAAGCCCTTAATGCCGCCATGTAGTGCGTTTTCGCCATTGTTCTTCGCTAGCGTGTACGCCTTGCCGTCAAGCTCGAACTTTCCCTTGGCGATGCGGTTGCCGTAGCGGCCGACCACCGCCCCGAAGTACGGGTTCTCTTTCAGATAGCCATCCAGCGTATCGAAGCCGAGCACAATGTCGGCCAGCCGCCCACGCGCATCAGGCGTTTTCAAGGAGACGATCACGGCGCCGTAGTTCATGATCGACACCTCGACGCCGTTTTTGTTCTTCAATGTGTAGAGATCCACCGCCTCGCCTTGAGCGGTCTTGCCAAATGCCTGTTTCGTCACGGATCCTTTTGCTCCCGGGTCTTTTTTCGCGCACGCCGCCGTCATCAACACGGCAGCCGCCATCACCATCGCCTGAATTCTCATCACTCGCGGCCTCCATCACCCTCGCTAGAAGCTCTCATGCGTCCGAGCCGTGAAATCGCCTTCCACCGGCACCAGACGGTATTTGAACGACAGCTTCTTGTCCGACTGTATCCGATATGGCCCCATCGGCAGCGCATTGGGCGACCAACTGTCGATGCCGCCCACGCCCATCTGCCAGCCATCCAAATTGAGGAAAACCTGCGGGTGCGGCTTCATCTGGAAGGTGTAGCCGGCCTGCTCGATGTCCTCCTTCGTGTAGTGCGTCGCGCGCGCACCGAGCGGAGCTTCGCCCACGGCCAGCAGGCCCACGCCGCGCGCATCGGTCAACGCCACCCAGCGCACGCCGGTCTTGTTGCCATTCTCCTGCGGCTTGGAATACTCCACCCACTCCTTGTCCACGGTGCTGCGATAGACGCCAACGCGCTCAAACTCGCGGTCGACGTAAGTCTCCACCGGACCACGGCCGTACCAAGTGACATTTTCGAGCCCCGGCGCCAGTTGTAGCTCTGTGCCAAAGCGCGGCATCATTGCACGGCGCTCAGCGCCAGGCTCGTAGGTGGTCTCTACGATGATGTCGCCGCCGGCGCGCACCTCGTAACTCCACGTGGCCTTGGCGCCGCCCATTCCGTGCAATTCAGCAGCAGCCGTAAGCTTCACGGCGCGCTCGCCGAGGTTCTCCACCTTCACGTCGGTCACCGTCATCTGCGGAGCAGCCTCTCGCCACAGCGTGTAGTTGGCCTCCGGCTTGTTCTCAATCGCGTGCCGTAGCGCCTTCCAGGCGCCCGTGTCGTTATCGGTGTGCGCGCGCCAGAAGTCGGGCCGCGGCCCGCGGTCAATCAGCGTGCGGCCCTTGTGCATGTAGGAGGTGATCATGCCGCTCGTCTTGTCGAAACGCACGCTGAAGCCCGTGCCCGTCACGGTGACCTCACCCTGCTTCTCCGCTACTGCCAACGCAGGCATCTTCGACATATCTGCCTTCACAGCAGGCACCGATACGGGCAAACGGAACTGCTCCCAACCCACCTCGTGGCCGGCTGGCGCCCACGGTGTGGCGGCCTTCAAGCGGAAGCTCAGGTCGAGCCAGTATTCGACGCCCGGCTTGGGCTCAATCTTCGGCAGCGGAAGCTTGAACTCCTTCTCCTGGCCCGGCGCGATATCCAGTTCCGGCAGCGCGCCGCTGGCGAGCGTCGCGCCATCGGCCTTCACCGTCCACACGCCCGTTTCATTTTCCCTGGCGTTCACAAAATGGTGCCAGTTCTTCACACGAATAGTACCCTGCGTCAAATCCACGGGCGTCGCATGCAAATTGCGGTACACGTACTTGATGGCGTAGAGCCCAGGGTGAGGCGTGCGATCGGCCGCCACCAAGCCGTTGTTGTTGAAGTTGTTGTCGTTGCGGATGCCGGTCTTGTCTTCCCACCAGCCGCCATAGGCGAAGAAACTGTCGGACTTGGTGTTGGAGCGATACTCAGCAGGCACCTTCAGACGGATGCCCTGGTCCACCCAATCCCAGACAAACGCTCCCTGAGCGTTCGTGCCGGAGTAAAAAATGTCCCAGTATTCCTTCAATCCGCCGTTACTATTGCCCATTGCGTGCGAATATTCACACAGAATCAGCGGCATCAGCGGCCGTTTGGCGGCCTCCATCTTCACACGCTGCGGCGATGGATACATGAACGAGTTAATGTCGGAGTTCGCGCCGCCATTGGCGCTGGAGCCTTCGTAGTGCCACGGCCGGGACGGGTCACGCTGTTTTGTCCATTCATGCGTGAGCTGTGCATTCAGCCCGTCGCCACTCTCGTTACCCATCGACCAGATGATCACTGAGGGATGGTTCTTGTCGCGTTCCACCATCGCCTCGACACGCGCCAGATAGGCTTGCGACCACGCCGGGGACTCGGTCAACAGGTTGCCCGTGCGGCTGTTGCCGTAATGATGCGCCTCGATATTGGCTTCGTCTAGCACGTATAGACCATAGCGGTCGCACAGCTCGTACCAGTCCGGATGATTCGGGTAATGCGACGTGCGCACGGCGTTCACGTTGAAGCGCTTCATGATCTCGATGTCCTTGATCATCAGCGCGCGGTCCACCACCTTGGCGGTTTCGGCCGAATGCTCGTGGCGGTTTACACCCTTGATCAAAATCGGCACACCATTGACGCACAGTTTCCCGTTAAGAATCTCGATTTTCCGGAATCCGACACTTTGCGGGATCACTTCAATCACTGCGCCCGCCGTGCTTTTGAGCGTCAGCAGCGCCTGATAGAGATACGGCGTTTCCGCAGTCCATTTTTTCGCCACCGGAACCGGCACCGAGATCTCAGTTTTGGCCGCGCACGCGGCGACTGAGCTGCCCACGGCCTTGCCCGCAGCATCCAGCAGATCGAGCGTCAGCGAGCACGCCTTCGGGTTCACGACCTCGGCCTTCAACGTCAACTTGCCATCTTTGTAGGCCGCATCCAGATCGGTCTTCACTTCAAGGTCACGCACGTGCGCCGCAGCGGTAGACCAGAGGAACACTTCGCGGTAAATGCCGCTCATGCGCCACATGTCCTGATCTTCCAAATACGCGCCGTCGCCAAAGCGGTACACCTGCACGGCCAGCGTATTCACGCCCGGCTTCAGATGCGGCGTGATATTGAATTCAGCCGGCGTGCGGCTGTCCTCGTGATAGCCCACCTGGACGCCGTTCACCCAGACATAGAAACAACTGTCCACACCTGCGAAATGCAGGTACACCGTGCGCCCTTTCCAGGCTGCCGGCACGGTGAACGTGCGGCGGTAGCTGCCCACCGGGTTGAAGTCGTGCGGCGGCGTAGGCATCTTCTTCGCATCTTGCGGGAACGGATAAATGATGTTGGTGTAGATGGGCACATCAAAGCCGTGCATCTGCCAGGACGCGGGTACGGGCATAGTGCGCCACCCAGAATCGTCATAATCGGTCCGTTCAAAATCGAGCGGCCGGTCGGCCGGGCGCAACACTCCCTGAAACTTCCATTCGCCGTTCAACGGCTGAAACCACGGCGAAGCTTCGCGCCGCGCGGCTCGCGCCATCGCCGCGTCAGGATAGACCATCATTGTGGCGTGCGGTTTTTCGACGCCCACTTTGACGACTGCGGGATTGTCCCACTCGGGCCTGTCAGCGGCCCAGCAAGCGCTTGCAGCAAGAACGGCGAGGGTCAGCAGAGTGCGCATAGATGAGGGTCCAAACCTCCGACAATATCACAGCCCCGGATAGAGGACCCGTTCGAGCGCCAGCCCCGAGGCGGGCGCAGTCCAGGCGGCCACGTCGTGCTCCGCGCCGCGTCCGGCCAGCAGCGCAGCGAACTGCTCAACCGTCAGTTCCCCCTTGCCCACCTTCACCAACGCACCCACCAGGCGCCGCACCATCCGCCAGAGGAAGTGCGAGGCCTCGATACGGAACAGAATGACTCCGTCCTGTCTTTCGATCCGCGCGCTATGCACGACGACAACAGGCGATTCGTCAGGCCGCGCCGGGTCGCCGGCGCGGAAACGCGTGAAGTCGTGCCGGCCGGGCAGCAGCGCAGCGGCGGCGTTCATGCGATCGACAGTGAGCGGCTCCTTGACCCACCAGACGTACTTCTTGGCAAACGCCGTTTTACGAGTGGCAATCTGATAGACGTAAGCACGGCCTATGGCATTGTGACGGGCGTGGAAGCGCGCCGGAGCCTCTTCCACCTTGAGGACCGCGATGTCTGCCGGCAGCGCCTGATTCAGCAGGCGCATCATTTGTTCCGGTGCAAATCTTCTGTTGGATTCCGAACGCAGATGCGCTACCTGAGCACGGGCATGCACGCCGGCATCGGTGCGGCCTGCGCCACCCAGTTCCACGCGGCCGTGGAAAATGTCCTCGCAAGCCTTCCTCAACTCGCCCATCACTGTGCGCGGGGCGTTGCGCTGTTCGGCCCAACCGCTGTAGCGAGTGCCGTCGTATTCAAGCGTCAGCTTCCAGGTCTTCACACTTCCACTATGTATGATGAAAGCCATGCTGCTGCTAGCGCTCGTTCTCGACTTGTCAACAGCGACCGTCGCCCCGCCGCCCAAACCCACAGCATTGGAAGCCAAGGCCGCTCAGATTGTGGTGGAGGAAGTGGAGAAGCGCTCGCGCCTTCGCTGGACCATCGGAACCACGAGAGAGGGCGTGCCAAGTATCGAATTCCACCGTGGCTCGGCCCCAGAGGAAGGGTTTTCCATTCGGACATCCGGAACGCACATTGAGATCACGGCCGCCGACGGTCGTGGCATGATCTTCGGCGCGGGACGTCTGCTGCGCGAACTGCGTATGTCGCGCGACCACGTCGAAATGCCCGGCGATTTCACTCTGACCAGCGCCCCCAAGGTGAAGCTGCGCGGCCACCAGCTTGGCTACCGGCCCAAGACCAACAGCTACGACGGTTGGACGGCGGCGATGTGGGATGAATACATGCGCGACCTGGTGGTGTTCGGCACCAACGCCATCGAACTGATTCCGCCGCGCTCGGACGACGCGCCCGACAGCCCGCACTTCCCACTGCCGCAGATGCCCATGATGATCGAGATGTCCCGCTCGGCCGCCAGCTACGGGATGGCGGTATGGGTCTGGATGCCCGCCCTGGAGAAAGACTACACGGACCCCAAAGCCGTTGAACGCTCGTTACAGGAATGGGGGGATGTGTTCCGGCAGTTGCCGCGCGTGGATGCCGTGATGGTGCCGGGCGGCGATCCGGGGCACACGGCGCCGAAGCCGCTGATCGCCCTGCTCGAAAAGCAAACCGAGGTGCTGCACCGCTTCCATCCAAAGGCGCAGATGTGGGTTTCGCCGCAGGGCTTCAGCAAGGAATGGGCCGAAGAATTCTTTGCCATCCTGCGCGCGGAGCCAAAGTGGCTCACCGGTGTGGTGCATGGCCCGCAGGTGCGCGAATCGCTGCCGGAACTGCGACGGCTGGTGCCGGCGCGTTATCCCATCCGCAATTACCCGGACATCACGCATTCCGTGTTCTGCCAGTTCGCCGTGCCGGACTGGGATCTGGCGCATGAGTTAACCCACGCACGCGAATCCATCAACCCGCGGCCGCGCGATATGCGCGCCATCGTGCGCAATTCACTGGCTGACACGGTGGGATTCATCACGTATTCGGAAGGCTGCAACGACGACGTGAACAAGTTCGTCTGGAGCGCGCTGGGCTGGGACCCGGACACTGATCTCGCGCGGATGCTGCGTGAGTACGCGCGCTACTTCGTCGGCCCCCAATTTGAAACCGAGGTCGAACAGGGCATCTTCGGGCTGGAGCAAAACTGGCGCGGCGCCGTGGCCACCAATGCGAGCATCGAGCCCACCTACCAGCTGTTCCATCGCCTGGAGCAGAGCGCCACGCCGCAGCAGAAACTGAACTGGCGCTTCCAGCAATTGCTCTACCGCGCCTATTACGACGAGCTGAACCGCCGCCGCCTGCTGGCCGCACGCGAGGTGGAAGGCCGAGCGATGGCAGCACTCGACACAGCGCCAGCAGTTGGTGCGTTGGCGAGCATCGAGCAAGCAGAAAGGATTCTGTCGACGCCCGAAGCGCCGTCGGAGCTACGCACGCGTATCTTTGCACTGGCCGAAGCGCTTTATCAGAGTATCCGCATGCAGCTCAGCGTGCCGCTGTATGCAGCCATCTCGCGCGACCGCGGCGCCTCGCTCGACAACATCGACACGCCGCTGAATAATCGAGGCTGGTTGGAGGCGCGCTTCGCCGATATCCGCAAAATGGGCGCCGAGCCCGAACGACTGCACGCCCTACGCGCCATCACTCACTGGACCGATCCGGGCCCAGGCGGCTACTACGACGATCTGGGCAACCCCGCCGCGCAGCCGCACCTTATGCGGCCGTTGACATATGAGCAAGACCCCAGCCACCGCGATTCGCCGCGCAACGGATTCGCCTTTCACGCGCGTACGCCCGGCGACTGGCGTCTTTCGTGGATCGACCACGCCGAAGTCATGTACGACGGCCCGCTGCAGTTGCGCTACCCGAACCTGGACCCGGCGGCGAGCTACCGCGTGCGCATCATTTACGGCGGCGAGCTAAACGCGGCGCGTATCCAACGGCTGACCGCGAACGAACGATTCGAGATCCATCCGTTCCGAAGAATTGAGCAGCGCACCGAGCCGCAGGAGTTCGACATCCCGCGCGAAGCCACATCAGGCGGCGAATTGCGGCTAAAGTGGGAGCGCCAGCCCGGACTGGCTGGTAATGGGCGCGGCAACCAAGTGGCCGAGGTGTGGCTGCTCAAAGTGCCCGCCACGGCGCAATAATGAAGCTACAAAGCCATGCTGGTTGTGCACGTCTACGTCAAAGTGAAGCCCGAATGTGTCGAGGCTTTCAAACTTGCCACCATTGAGAACGCCCGAAACAGCCGTCTAGAGCCCGGTATCGCGCGTTTCGATGTGATTCAAAGCGCCGACAACGACGCCGAATTCGTGCTGGTTGAGATTTATCGCACGGTGGAAGCCACCGTCGCGCACAAGCAAACCGCGCATTACGCTACCTGGCGCGACACCGTGGCCAGCATGATGGCCGAGCCGCGCCGCGGCGTGAAGTACACCAACGTTTTTCCACCGGACGCCGAGTGGTAACGCAACCATGAGCTTCGACTTCGCCACTGCGGGGCGCATCCGCTTCGGTGCGGGCGTGGCGCGCGAAATCGCGCCGGCGGCGCGCTATTTCGGCACGCGCGCATTACTGGTTACCGGTCGCAGCATGCGGCCCGCCGCCGCCCTGGTGGCGGAACTGCACGCCGAGGGCGTCGGCGCAACACCCTTCTCCATTGAAGGTGAGCCAACTATCGCACGCGTCAACAAGGGCATCGAGACGGCGCGGCGCGAGGGTTGCGACCTGGTGATTGCGCACGGTGGCGGCAGCGTCATTGATGCAGGCAAAGCGATTGCCGCACTGCTGGCCAACCCCGGTGAGATCCTCGATTATCTCGAAGTAGTAGGGCGCGGGCGTGTGCTGGAGCGGCCGTCCATTCCGCTGATTGCGGTGCCAACCACCGCCGGCACAGGCAGTGAGGTGACGCGCAATGCCGTGATCGCCTCGCCGGAGCATGGCGTCAAAGCCAGCCTGCGTAGTGCTGGCATGTTGCCGCGTCTGGCCGTGATTGACCCGGAATTGACGCTCACGCTGCCGCCGAAGTTGACCGCGTCCACCGGACTCGATGCACTAACACAGTTGATTGAACCGTTTGTTTCGACGCGCGCCAACGAGATCACCGACACGTTCTGCCGGGAGGGAATCACACGCGCAGCGCGGTCGCTGGAAGAGGCGTACCACCGCGGTGACAACCTGACTGCGCGCACCGACATGGCGCTGGCCAGCCTGTTTGGCGGGCTGGCGTTGGCCAACGCGGGCCTGGGCGCTGTGCACGGGCTGGCCGCACCGTTGGGCGGACGCTTTCCTGCTCCGCACGGCGCGGTTTGCGCGGCGCTACTGCCGCACGTGGTCACGGTAAACCTGCGCGCGCTTGAAACGCGTCTGCCGGACTCGCCCGCCCTGGCGCGCTACAGCGAAATTGCCCGCCTGTTTCACACGCGCGACCTTGCAGGCCGGCTCAGCACACTTTGCCAAGCACTCAACGTTGAGCCATTGCGCAATTACGGTGTGGAGCGCGAGTCCTTCGCCGAAATCGCCGCCAATGCCGCGCGCGCCTCCAGCATGAAGGCCAATCCGGTAGCGCTCACACCGGAAGAAGTTCTTGAAATTCTTGATCTCGCTTACTAAACCATGTTCCTCGAAAAGACCCCGCTGAAAGTGCTGCCGCACGCCGTAGATGAGCTCGAACAAGGCTTTTCTGATTTGCCTGCATTCGATGCATTCGTGCCCGGAGCGGCGCGGATTGAAAGCGTACTCGGCGAAGTGGCCGGGCGCCTGCACGACAACTACCCGTATTTTCATCCGCTCTACGCCGGGCAGATGCTGAAGCCGCCACACCCACTGGCGCGTGCGGCCTACGCGCTGGCCACTTGGGTCAATCCAAACAACCACGCGCTGGACGGTGGCCGGGCCAGCTCCGCTATGGAGAAGGAGGCGGTTGCTCAGATCGCCGCCATGTTCGGTTGGCCCGCGCACATTGGCCATCTCACCAGCGGCGGCACCATGGCGAATCTCGAGGCGCTGTGGGTGGCGGGCCGTCTCAAGCCCGGCAAGAAGATTGTCGCTTCCACACAAGCCCACTACACGCACGAGCGCATCAGCGCCGTGCTGCACCTGCCGTTTGAAGCGATTCCCGTCGACACCTGCGGGCGCATGGACGTTGCAGCGCTGGAGCGCGTGTTGAAGGCTGGCGACGTCGGCTGCGTCGTGGCAACGGTGGGCACCACCGCGCTAGGCGCGATTGATCCGCTCGATGAAATCCTGGCCCTGCGCGACAAATACGGCTTCCGCGTGCACGTGGACGGCGCCTACGGAGGCTACTTCACGCTGGTGGATGAGCTGTACCCACGCGTGGCCGGTATCGCACAGGCAGACTCGACCGTCATCGATCCGCACAAACACGGTCTGCAACCGTATGGCTGCGGGTGCGTGCTGTTCCGCGACCCGGGCGTCGGCGTGCTCTACAAACATAATTCGCCTTACACGTATTTTTCGTCGAAGGATCTGCACCTGGGCGAAATTAGCCTGGAATGCTCACGGCCCGGCGCCGCGGCCGTGGCGCTGTGGGCCACAATGCGGCTGCTGCCGCTTGAGCGCGGTGGTGAATTCGCGCAAGGAGTGACCGCCTGCCGCCGCGCCGCGCTGGATCTGGCCGCGCGTCTCGAAAAGGCCCCACACTTCATCGTTCCCTTTTCGCCCGAGCTGGATATCGTGAACTGGGCGGTCGATGCGCCCACTGCGGCCGAAGCTTCGGCGCGCGCGCAACGCATCTTCGACGAAGCCGCCACACGAAACCTGCATCTGGCGCTGGCCACACTACCTACGGCATTCTTCCCCGGCAAGTGGCCGGAAGCGGAAACAGTGGTCTGTCTGCGGTCCGTGCTGATGAAGCCGGAACACGAGGCGTGGGTCGGTGAAATCTACAGGCTGCTGGACGAGGTAGCGACGTCAGTCTGCTGACCCTCTGGCGCATCAATGCCAAGCCACAGTAGCCCGCCCAACACGGACAGGGCCGCCGCGCAGAAAAGAGCATTCTGCCAGCCAATCCACTGCGCCAGCAACGGCGTCAGCGCCGGTGAGATGAAACCTCCGACGTTGCTGCCCATGTTCATCACGCCCCCGGCGAGTCCAGCGCGCCCGCCGGCCAGTTGCGTCATAGTGGCCCAGAACGGCCCCTCCACGCACAGCACCAGCGATGTGGCACAGGCCAGGCACACTACGGCCGCATAGGCGTTCGGCGTCCACGCGCCGTAAGCAATGAAGGCGCTGCCGCCAATCAGTCCAATCATCGGAATCAGCCGCCGGCCACCCCAGCGCCGCGCTGTCACGTCGCTCAGCCAACCACCTAGCGGGATAGAAATGATCGAGAGGATCCACGGCAGGCTGCTCAGCCACGCGCCGCGCAACAGGTCAAAATGCCGCACGTTGATCAAGTAGAGATAGAACCAGAAGACGAAGATGTAGCCGACGTAGCCTTGCAGCGTGTAGCTGGCCGTCAGCAGAATGAACGGCCGTTGGACCAGATTACGTGCGGGTAGGACGGCTTCCGATTGCGTTGCGACTCGCTCCGGCATCCGCTTGACGCGCGTCCACACCATGGCCAACGCCAGCGCCGGCAGCGCTGACACCAGCAGCGCCGCGCGCCAGCCCCAGTTGAGCATCAGCACGGAGATCAGCGGCGGCGCGATGGCCGAGCCGACTCCGATGGCAGCCACTACCGCGCCATTGGCGCGCCCGCGCGCCCACACCGGGACATAGTGGGATATCGCCTGTGCCGCCGCGGTGAAAGTTGGCGCTTCCGCCACACCCAACACAAAACGCGCCACCAGCAGCCCGGCCACCGCCCACGCCCCGGCCACCGCCGACATCGCAGCAATGGACACCACCCACCCGAGCGCCGCCACGGCCAGCACGCGCCGTGCGCCAAACCGGTCCGCCAGCATCCCGCCCGGGATCTGGCACAGCGCGTAGCCCGCCAGAAAGGCGCTGAACACCGTGCCCATGGCCGCTTCGCTCAGCCCGAATTCGCGCATCATCAGCGCGCCGGCGACACTGACGTTCACGCGGCACAAATAGCTTGTGGTGGCGGTGGCCGCCAGCAGGCCCACCAGGGTCGCAGATCTCAAGTGAGCCTCTTGATCATCAGCAACTCGGAAGCGCCATCGATCACATAGTCCTTCAATTCAGCGGCGCGGCTGTAACCAAGACCAAGGTAGAGGTCCTGCGCCCGCACGTTGAATGACGAAACGCATAGAAAAATGTAGCGCGCACGGCCACGGAAGGCATCTTCAACATGCTTGATCAGGCGCTTGCCGACACCCTGCGAACGCGCGTGCTCAGCCACGGCGATGGACGCAATATAGGGCGAACCAGCCACTCCGCGCTCATGCAAACGCAGGAAGCCAAGGGGTTCGCCATCCTCTCCGTGCGCCATCCAAACCGTGTAGCCCGGCAACCGCATGGCCTCGCGGCAAGCTTCGAGGTTCCGGCCAAGTGTGATCCACGGATCGGTGGAAGCCATCAGCGCGGCACACCACTCGAATTCATCCGGCGTGGCGAGTGTGATGGTCATCGTCGGGTACCACGCGCCAACGAATTCAGGTATTCCTCGACGTTCGTGTAGCCGTCTGCATCGCGGTCGGCCGCAGCATCTGACGCGTCGTGCGGATTCAAGCCATGCGCCAGCTCCCACGCGTCCGGCATGCCGTCATGGTCCGTGTCCGCCAGAGCCGTCGCCGCCCGGTAGACCGGCCAGCCGCCGACTTCACGCTGTGAGTTGACGATCCGCCCCTTGCCGGAGCGCACCTCGGCCACGATGCGCGCGTCCATCGCGTCGCGCACGGGCCGCGTTGCACCGGCATCGGCCAGCACAGCAGTGCAAGCCTCGCGCGCCGTTGTCGTCGTCACCGCTGGCGTATTGTACGGCTTAGAGACAATCTCGAACAGTTTGCGCCCGTTCTTTTCAGCGGGCGTAAACCACGCCGCACCATTTTCGGCGAACGCCGGCCGTCCCTCCAGCACATTGCCCGCCAGGTAGTAATGCACGTCGGCCGTGTCCACCAGCACAATCGGCGCGCGCGCGCTACTCTCGGGGCCTGGCTTCAGATAATTGTTGACGTAATTCGCGCTTAATTCGTCGCCCGTCATGCCACTGCAAATATCGCCCCACAGCGCCATCACGTTGTTGCGGATGTCGAAGGTGGGCCATGGCGGACGCTGATAGTTGTCGCCCAGCCGAGGATTGCGCGCGTTGTTCTTCACCCACAGATTGTGATGCATGGTGAGCCCGCCCACGGCGCGCACCAGCGAGCCGTAGCCGTGCGGCCCCTTCTTGTGCACGCTCTTGTTCAGGCTTTCGCCGATCAGCGACCACTGCACCGTGACATTCTCAATCGCCCCGCTCGGCGACAGCGATTCGTCCACCGACCACGACGCCGAGCAGTGATCGATCACCACGTCATGGCTGGTGCCACCCACGGCAATAGCGTCCACCTCCTGGCCCAGCACGTCGCCGGGCCGCGAGCGCAGGTAGCGCACCACAACGTCGTGCGTGTTGATCACCAGGCCCGCGCCCTTCAACTGCACGCCCTCGCCCGGCGCGCTCTGGCCCGCGATGGTGATGTAGGGCTCCTTCACGCGCAACTCGGACTTCAGCTCGATCGTGCCGCTGACGGCGAATACAACAATTCGCTTGCCTTCCGTTTCAATCGCCGCGCGCAGGCTCCCCGCGCCCGAATCGTTCAGATTGTCCACCACAATCACGCGCCCGCCGCGCCCGCCCGGCGTCTGCGCGCCGTAGCCCTCGGCGCCTGGAAAGGCCGGTATGGCGCGGTAGACGATGCGGCCGTCGATCATCGTCATCAGCGGATCAATCGACTGGATCTCGTCCTCGGGGCACGTCAGGTAATCGCGGTCGATCACCACCAGGTCCGCCAGCTTGCCCACTTCAATCGAGCCCTTCGTCTTCTCACTGAACTGTAGATAAGCCGGGCCCGTCGTGTACATCCGCAGCGCCTCTTCACGCGTGATGCGCTGCTCGGGATGAAACACACGGCCATCGGCCATGCGCCGTGTGATGGACATCCACATCGAGTAGAACGGGTCGTAAGGGTTCACGGCCGTGCGCTTATCCAGGCCGAGCATCTGGTCGCTGCCGCCGGCCACGACAATGCCGCGGTCCAGGTAGCCGCGCAGCGGGTAGAAGTCCTTCAGGGTTTCATCCTTGAAGACGTGCGTGAACGCCGGCACATCGTAGTACAGCCAGCCGGGCTGCACGTCAGCGATAATGCCCAGCCGCTTCATGCGGTCCAGCGACGCCTCGTTTTGGAACGAGCCGTGCATCACGTGGCTGCGCGTCGGCGCAATCGGTTTCACCTTGTCGAGCTCTTCAAAGGCATCCAGCAGTGCGTCGATGGCGCCGCCGCCCTGCGCGTGCGCCGTCATCTGCCAGCCCTTGTCACGCGCCGCCGAATAGATGGCCACCAGGTCCTTGTGCGGGATGAACAGCGTACCGCGCGCGTCGGGGTTGGTCTGCCCGTACAACTGCCTGCCGAACGGCCCGTACGGCACGCGCTGATACGCCGTGCCCACGGAGTTGCCGCCGTCCAACGTCACTTTGAACGTACCGAACTTGAGCCACTCGTCACCGAGATTCGTCGTCCACGGTGAGTCCTTGATCTCCTTGACGACATCCGCCACTGGACGCCCCACCGTTGGCACGCGCCACGTCAGCACCACGCGCACCGGCAACCGGCCCTCGGCCTTCAGCTTCTCGAACAGCTTCACCTCCGGCGCGGTCACCAGACGGTCGCCCACCGTGGTCAGCCCGGCCTTCGTGTAATTGGTGAGCATTTCATTGAGCGCGGCCAGGCGTTCGGCCTCGGTGAACGGCGCGGCCGTCTGCACGCCTTTTAGCAGTTGCGAGGCGTTGCGCAGAATGCCGTTCGGCTCGCCGTTATCGTCCTTCACAATCTCGCCGCCCGGCGGGTTGGGCGTGTCGCGTGTAATGCCGCTGATCTTCAGCGCCAAGCTGTTGGACGACCAGACATAGCTGGCATCGAAGGCCACCGGATGGTCTGTTGTAACGTCCAGATCGGCGCGCGTCGGCATGCGCATCTCTTTCAGCCGTGGCACCATCGTGCGCGGCACGACAATCCAGGAGCCCTTCGGCGTGGTGCGGGCGCGCGAGCGGATGTATTCCTGAATGTCGGTGATGCTCTTCAGCGGCGGCAACTTCCCGCGATATTCGCCAAGCCCCGATTCGAGCGCGTGCACGTGCGCGTCAATCAGGCCGGGCAACACCGTGCGCCCGTGCAGGTCGAGTACCTGCGTCTTCGGTCCGCGTTCGCGCTTCAACACATCCGCGTCGGCGCCCACCGCGACAATCTTGTTCCCGCGAATCGCTACTGCCTGTGCGATGGAAAACCGCGCGTCCACAGTCACAACCTTCGCGTTGTGAAGAATCAGATCCGCGTCGGCGCCCAGCAATGCCAGCGGTACCAGGGGCAAGAGCAGCGTTTTGAGCATATGCGCCGATTCTATCTGAAATGTCAGTGCCCTATACTGATGGGTGAATGAGCCTCTACTTCGCCACCGGATCCGAGTCGACCGAGATCAGCCCGTCTGAGTTGAAACAGCACGTCTTCTCGACGCTCGACAAGCTGGGCCCGCGCCAGCGCGTGCTCGCGCTGCCGCCCGACATCACCCGTTTTCACTCCCGCGCCGGAGACCTGACGCGGCTGGCCTGGCAGTATTACGGCGATAAGCTGAAGGCCGTGCTGCCCGCCATTGGCACGCACGTGCCCATGACCGCAGCGGAGATCCACCACATGTTCGGCGACATGCCGCTGGACTTGTTTAAGGTGCACGACTGGCGTGGCGGCCTCTCAACGCTGGGCGAAGTGCCCGGCGAGTACGTCAAAGAACAGAGTGGCGGCAAGCTGGATTACGCTTGGCCTGCGCAGGTGGACAAGCTTCTCACCGACGGCGGCTTCGACCTGATCCTCAGTCTGGGCCAGGTGGTACCGCATGAAGTGATCGGCATGGCGAACTACAACAAGAACGTGTTCGTCGGCACTGGCGGTCGTGAAGGCATCAACAAGAGCCACTTCCTGGGCGCCGTCTACGGCATGGAGCGCATCATGGGCCGCGCCGACAACCCCGTGCGGCGTGTGATGAACTACGCATCGGACCACTTCGCCAAGCACCTGCCCATCGTTTATTTCCAGACCGTCATCGGCAAGAACGACGCGGGCCAACTGGCCATGCGCGGCCTCTACGCCGGTGACGACGTCGAGTGCTTCACGCACGCCTCGGACCTCAGCCTGAAGGTCAATTTCGTGATGATGGACCGCGAGATCAAAAAGGCTGTGGTCTATCTTGAGCCGGACGAGTTCCGCTCCACCTGGCTCGGCAATAAGGCCGTCTACCGCACGCGCATGGCGCTGGCCGACAACGCTGAACTGCTCATCATCGCCCCGGGCGTGAAGGAGTTCGGCGAGGATCGCGCCATTGATGGCCTGATCCGCAAGTACGGCTATGTCGGTACGCCGCGCGTGCTCGACGCCGTCAAGAAGAACGAAGATCTGGCCGCTAACCTGAGCGCCGCCGCGCACCTGATCCACGGCTCGTCCGAAGGCCGCTTCCAGATCACCTACGCGCCGGGCCACCTGACGCGCGAGGAAGTGGACTGCGTCAACTTCCGCTACGCCGACCTGGAGCAGACACTGAAGAAGTACAATCCGGCCAAGCTGAAGGACGGCTACAACGTCGTCGACGGCGAAGAGGTCTTCTACATCTCGAATCCGGCGCTCGGCCTGTGGGCCTACCAGGGCCGCTTCAAGTAAGCGCCGTTAGCGCAGCTCGAAATCAATCCACTGCGACGGCGCCGGGCCCTTCGCTCGCGGATCAACGGCCTGCAACTCCAGCAGATACTCGCCCGGCACGCTCTTGTCCCCGAGCGTCAGCACGTTGCCGGTTGGAATACTGCGCGGATGCGCTCCGGCGGGCAACACCACAACCGCCGGCTGGCCTTCCCACACCAACCGTCCCTCGCGTAGCAGGCGAGCTTTCACCGTCACCGCAGGCTGACCGGTGCGCGGATCGAGCCGCGCGTTAAGCACCTTCACAACGTAGGAAAATGGCCGGTCGCGATGGAAAACGCGCGTCGCCGAACTCAGATCGTACGCCTGTGCTTCGCCCGTGGCGTGCCGGCTCGCGCTCCAGTCGCCGTCGCGCATGCTGATCGCCGACAGCATCAGCACGCCCTTCTTCAGATCGGGCACTTCTACAAATCGGCTGGCCGAGCCCACCTCGCCCGAAGCCTCGTCCAGCACCGCCACGCGCAGGTAATAGGCGCCCGACTTTTTCAGCACACGCTGGAAGCCGTATACAAAGCCTTCCTGGCGGATCCGCTCCAGCGCGCCACTGCGCACGCGAATCGTGTAGTTCCAACTGGCCACGTTTGCGCCGGTTCCGGTCTCACCCTCCGTGATGGCGGCCAGTTGAATCTTCGCGGCACAGTAGTCACTCGCGTCCGGCACGCCGAACGTCAGGCGCCGGCCATCGATATGGACCAGCGCCCCAATCGACGGCTGGTTGCGTTCGTTGAACTCGTAATCCGTGGTCAGGCGCAACGGGATGGCCGAACCGGCGAACGGAGAGCCAAGCGCCGCCGCCAGCCGGGCCATCGGCGTCTCCGGCGTCTTCTCTGGCTGCTTCTCGTACTCGCCCAGATACTGCTTACGGTAGCGGACACGCAGACCCGCCTGGCGCACGCGCAGTTCCAGCCGGTGCGTCACGCCTTCGCGCCGCATGCGTTCGGCGGCCTGTTCACTGGCCTGAAAGCCGAGCAGATAGTAATTGGCCTGGTCGTCCATCATCCGCTGCAAGCCGCCATTGAAATCGTTGTTGTCGAGCAGCGCCAGCCCGCCCGTCGCCTCGGCCAGCCCGGCCAACCCCTTCTGACTGCTCCTCAGTTCGTTGCCGCGTTCCTCGAGCGCCACGTTCACATCCGCGCTCTCCATCTCGCGGACGTCATCGGCCGCCTGCAGCCCTGAGTAGACCAGCCCGCGCGGGTCAATCCCGTAGATCACCACGGCCCCCTGGTTGGCGCCGCCGGCCAAGTCGCGCAGCGCAGCGCGCAACACCGCAGAAGATGACTTGCTGTCGCTGACCGCGAAACCCTCAGAAAACAGCACCAGCGACTTGCGGCCCGGCATCTGCCGCATACCGGCGATGGCGTAACGCATTGCGTTGATTGAGCCGCGCGCGTAACGGGCCGCGACGCTGGCGGGGTCCGCGGAGTCCGCCTGCTCGCCCAAGCCCAGGGCCCGCAGCGCGCCGGCCGTGTTCAAGCCGTTCATGAAGAAGTGAATGCGGCTGATGGCCGTATGCAGCATCTGCCGGTCCGTGGTGAAGCGGTTCAGCGCGCCGGAGCCGCCGCTGGTGGTCACAATGGCCACCATGTCGCCGGGCTCCATCTGCGTATCAACGAAGCGGTGCAGCGTCTGCCGGGTGGTCTCAATGCTCCGGAACGACATACGCAAATCGTCCACCACCAGCGCGACGGTACGCCGCACACTGTCGCGCCCCGGCGCGGCGGGCGAGACGGCCGCAATGCCGTTCTGAGCCGTCGTTTTGACCGAAAAACCGCTTTCAAAGTGCGAAAAATGCGTAATTTCGCGCACTTTTCCGTCCTCAAACAGCTCAAAATCGTCTTTTTTGAGATCACGAACGGGCCGCCCCTGCCGGTCCGTCACCACGGCGTCCACCTGAACCAGCGTGACCGACACGCGGAGTTTGGGAGTTTCCTGCGCAGGCGCCGCCGTGGCAACTGCCAGGCAGACCCAGCCGGCACAGACAATGGCTCGCGACATCACGGATAAGACGAGCATATCCGGATCCGCGTTCCGGTGGTCCGGTCTAGCGAACTGTTTTCTTCAGCAGCCGCGGCAATACCAGCAACGCCCCGCCGTACAGCACCAGCGATATGGAAACTGCGTGCGTGCGCGCCTGCGGAAAATCGATATCGATCAGTTTGTAGGCGCCGATGATCATCACCGGGAACACCAGCCACACCAGTTCATCGCGGTCCCAGAGCCTCCCGCCCCAGGCCAGCGCGCAAGCCATGGCAGTGAGGATCAGCGTGCCGCCGACGGCCGAGATGGACGGCGATGGCTCGATACCCGCAAGCGCCGCCCAATGCAGCAGCCCGGCCGCGCCCCACAGGCAGATGGCGGCCAGCGCCAGGCAACCGGCGCGCGCCACGGGCTCGTCCGCGCTGTCGCCGGTCTCGTGGACAATCGTCGCGTAACAGACGGCCGCCGCCACCGTGGTGCAAAGAATCAGCGCCAGCCGCCACGCGTCCGTCTGCGGAGCGCCGCCGAAGATCTGGCTGACGCTGAACACCAGCAGCGTGGACGAGATGGCCGCAAACAACGTGTACGCCACCGAGTTCAGCACCAACGTGCCGCGCCCGTGACGACGCGCCATGGCCGCGGCCGTAATCGCCAGCACGCACCAGACCGGCGCGCGCCAGGCCTGGCTCAGCAACAGCCGCAGGCCAACGACGACCAGCAGCAGGCCGAACGTCGAATACGTGTAGAAATTGCGGTCGTGAGCCGTGCGCCGCTCCAGCCACGCGAACGCCACCAGGTAGCAGAAGGCTCCACCGGCCAGCAGGAACACGGCCACCGCCGCCGCGGCCAGGCCCGATCCCTGTCCCATGCGCAGCGACCCGGCGATGAACAGCGCCAGCGCCGTGGCCGTCTGCGCGATTTCGAAGAACGTGATGTGCAGCCCGCGCACGAGAGTCCGCACGGCCGTGCTGCTCAAATAGATTGTCGGCAGCGTGGCCTGCAACGCGAGCGCCGCCACGACCGGAATCGGAGCGTAGCCCTGCGGCAACCCACCCTCGCGCGTCACCAGAAACATGGTCAGCAGCACGAACATGTCGCTGATGGCCGCCGCGGCCCAGCGCACGCCCAGCCAGTGGTCGCGGCAGGCCGAGAATTCAATTGACGCGGCGATCAGCAGCAGCACGGAGACGAACGGCACCATGTCGTTGGTGCCGAAGATCAGCGCCGTGGTGGTGGCCAGTCCACCAAGCGTAATGATCCAGACCACCGGCGACCGCTCCGTGCGCCACGCAATGGCCAGCGTGATGCCGGCAAACACGGCCAGCACGCCCGCCGCCGCTCCGTTCGTCAGCATCTGAAAGCGCACCGTCGTCTCCCACAACATCGGGTAGAGCACCAGCGCGGCGGTCATCCCGTGCAGCGCGGCCGCCACAGGGCGCTCGCGCGGCGTGCGCACCGCCCACACCAGCCACACCACGGCGTAGGCCACCGCCGCCAGCACGCCCAGCGCCGGCGGCAACACGCGGTTTTCGGTCAACGCGCGCAGAATGTAGGCGCCGGCCAGCCCCAGCAGCGCGCGCCCCAACAGCGGCAGCGCGCCGGCCTCGGCCGAAACCAGCCGCGCCATGCCCTCGCCGGACAATTGCGGCAGTCCCAAATCCTCGGCCCAGGCACCCGCGCGCGACACGTCCAAACGCTGCTCCAGCGCCGCCACCCGCTGCTTCAACTGCTCGACTTCGCGCGCCAGGCTGTCCGTCTCCGGGTGCGCGGCCGTACCGCTGGAAGGTTGCATCGAGCCTCCACTTGCGCGGCGTGTTCACGCCGCCATGCTGGTACTTCGCTCCCCAAGCCTAGCTGGCGGCCTCACGGTCCGACCACGGAGGCAGCAGCTTGATCAGCGCCCACAGGATGAAGAACGGCAGAACCATCAGGATGACCGCGGGCAACAGGCCCTCGCGCGTGGCGAAGCCCATCTTGTATGTCGTGTAGCCGAGAAAGCTCTTCGAGAAGAGCTGGCCGCCGATCACCACGTTCCAGCGCATGGCGAAGATACCGACAAGCGTCAGCAGGCTGGCCGTCACCGCGATGCCGCGCCGCGCGGCCTCGGTCAGCTTCACCACCTGCATCAGCGCCAGCAGCACCAGCGGGATCACCGTGCCGATGACGATCTGCACGACAATCTGCGAGTAGTACAGGCGCGTGTGCACCATGAAGTCGAGCGAGTGGAAACTCTCGTCGGCCTCGTAGATGCGATGTATCAGGTCGAGCATTTCAAGCGAGAAGTCGATCACGAATGCGTAGAACAGATAGCGCGCGATGGTGTCCACGCAGGGCTGGTCCACCTCGACATCGCGCAGCCAGCTGACCGCCACGTACAGCAGCAGCACCGCGGCAATGCCCGACACCATCGCCGAGAATAGAAACACCACCGGCATCAGCGGCGTGGACCACCATGGATTGGCCTTCACCGAGCCAAAAATGAACCCCACGTAGCCGTGCAGCAGGAACGCCGACGGGATGCCCACGACCGTGATAATCCAGCCGGCACGCTCGTCCACGCGGCAGGCCGCCGGGCTGATGTCGTACGAGCCGAGCGTCAGCACCTTATAGATCCAACCGCGCGGCCCCTTCAGCGTCTGCGCCAGAATGACAATCTCGCGCCGGTAGTCCAGCCAGATTTCCATCAGCAGGACCACCATCAGGTACCACAGATAGACAAATCCGAACATCGCCATGGCCGACGACGTGTGCGGCGTCAGATACATTTCCAGGCTGCGCTCCGGGTGGCCCAGATGCAGTTGCAACGGCAGCGGCGCCACCAGCAGAAACGCCAGCGCCGTCAACAGAGCGAGCCGGTAGGTAGGTTTCACGGCGTCAACTTTGAATACCCGTTCCAGCGACGCCAGGATGAAGGCGCCCGCCACCAGTCCGGTGATGAACGGGTAGAGAACGATCAGGATGCTCCACTGCAGTTCGACTTCATTCGGATACATGAAGCCTTCAACGCCCTGTAGAAGTGTTTCCATGCCCGTTTCCCTTCCCTACCTCACCGACCCGTCCAATCCCTTGTAGAAGCCCTTCGACCCCGTGGCCATGTACGGCTTCAGCACCTCGACGGCGTTGTCGCGCAGGAACGCGTGCACCGCGTCGCGCGGGTCCTTCAGGTCCGCCAGCCGCCGCGCGCCCGTGGGGCACGACTCGCAGCACGCAGTCGTCAGCCCCTGCGTGATGCGGTGGTAGCACAGCGTGCACTTCTCCGCCGTTTCAGTGGCCGGGTTGATGAACCGGCAGCCGTACGGGCACGCCTGCACGCAGTAGCGGCAGCCCAGGCAGTAACTTTTGTCGACCAGCACCACGCCGTCCGGCGACTCGAATGTCGCGCCCACCGGGCACACCTGTACGCACGGCGAATGCTCGCAGTGGTTGCACAGCTTTGGCACGAAGAACGCCTTGCCGCCGGGGCTGTACTTTTCGGGGAAGCCCTCGGAGCCGCCGGCGGGCGAATCCACCTCCGGCTGCCGCCAGTCCTCCGGACGGCTGGGGTTGAAATCGCTGACGTGGTAGCGTTCCACCCAGGTGCGGTAGTAGCCGCGCGGCACGCCGTTCTCCGCCGCGCAGCCGCGCACGCAGTTGCCGCAGCCGATGCACTTGGTGATGTCGATGGTCATCGCCCACCAGTGGTCCTTCATGCGGTACTGCGGGCTGTCCTGCTCGGCGCCCTTCGTGTCGCCCCGCAGCGCCTTCAGTCCCGCCGCCGCGGCAGCCGTCAGAATAATGAACTTGCCGGATTGGGCCAGCAGTTCGCGACGCGTTGTGTCACTCATGGCAGCATTCCTCCGGTCTCAAATCTTCGGCTTGTGCGGCTGGTGGCAGGCCTTGCAGGCGTTGCCCTGTGAGTGCTCCTTGGCCACGACTTGCGGGAAACCCTTTGGCTTGGCGACGTTCGCCTCGTGGCAGCGCGCGCACAACACCGCGGTGTCCGGAAGCGGTGGTTTGACCGCCTGCGGATCGTCCGCCAACGCATGCTTCGCCTGCGGGTCGTGGCACGCCTCGCAGCTCACGCCCGCGTGCTTGCCGGAGGCGCGCGTCTTCACCACGTCGTCGTGGCAGCCGGCGCAGGCCTCTTGCCCGGCGAACCGTACCGGAACTTTGCGGTTGTCCTCAATCGCCCCTGGCCGGTAGTGGCCGTACTGGCCAAACCCCTTCGGAATCACGGCCTGACGCACTACCAGAAACACCACGGTCCCAGCCACGAACATGCCCAGCGGACGGAGAAGATGGCCTGCATCCCGAAGCGACTGCTTCATGAGCCTCTCCTTTGGCGCCACTCAGTGCAATTGGTGGACCAGACGCCCGAAAACGGACCACCGCATACTTTACGGTGAATATATGGTATTTCCGGCGACGTTACCAGCGGCAGATTGCGCAACCTGCTGCGCGGGTTCACCCACCGTGCGCGCTAATCGCCGCAGCCGGCGGCGGCCGTGATAGAATCCGGCTTCCATTACCAACCTGCGCGGGTGGCAGGGATTGAGAGGCTGGATGTGAAGCGATTCGTGTCGATACTCGGGTTGACCGCTGCCCTGGCGTGGGGCCAGTCCGCCACCAGCGGCGCGCTGGAAGGCACGGTGCGTGACGAAGCCGGCTCCGCTGTTGCCGGCGCGGTGGTCACACTGGTCAACCCGGCTACTGACGAATCGCAGACCGCGGTGGCTAACGAGCACGGCTCCTACCGCTTCTCCATGCTGGCGCCCACCGACTACGCCGTCACCTTCGCCGCTCCGGGCTTCAAAACGGCGCGTCTGGACCACGTCACCGTGAACGTCAGCGAGGTGCCCGTGCTCGACGCCGCGCTCGCGCCCGGCAATGCCGCCGACGTTGTCGCCTGCGCCTGCACCGTGTCGGCCTCAGCGCCCGCCACCGGCACGCTGGTCGACCAGAAAACCATCACCGCCGTGCCGCTGAACACTCGCAACTTCACGCAGGTGCTGTCCATGTCATCCGGCTCGGCGGCCGACGTGAACAACGCTGGCACGCTCGGCCGCGGCACATCGAGCGTCAACATCAACGGCAACACTACGGCCGGCTCCTACACCATCGACGGCGCCTACGCGCCATCCACCGTGCCCAACCCGGATACCATTTCCGAGTTCAAGATTCAGACTTCGCAGTACGACGCGGGCTTCGGCGCCATGGCGCCCTCCACCAACCTGATGACACGCCACGGCCAGAATGAACTGCACGGCGCCATGTGGGAGTTCCTGCGCAACGACATCTTCAACGCCAACGCCTTCTTCCGCAACTCCACCGGCCAGCCCAAACCGAACCTCAAGCAGAACCAGTTCGGATTGACCGCCGGCGGCGCGGCCATTCGCAACAAGCTCTTCTACTTCGGCTCCTATCAAGGCACCCGCCAGGTGAATGGCCTGGACCCCACTTCTGTGGCCAACCCGATTCTGCCCGCGCTCAGCTCGGACCGCTCCGCCGCCACCCTCGCCTCCCAGTTCTGTGCCGACAGCCATCCCGGCGACACACGCTACGCGAGCTTCGCCGGCGGGCGTCAACTGGACTGCCACAACCAGTCCACCTCCACCACCGCGCCCATCAGCACCGTCGCGCTGAAGTTGCTGCAGGCCAAGGCCGCCGTTGGCAGCTACCTGATTCCCAATCCGCAGACGCTCATCAGCTCCGGCACCAACGCGGGCCTCGGTTTCTCCTCCTACAGCATGCCGTCCACTTACAAGGAGAACCACTGGATCGGTAACACAAATTACGTCATCAACCCCAAAAACACTTTCGCCGGTCGCGTCTTTACGGCGACTGTCGATCAGCTCCGTACCTTTGGCTCACCCGGCGGCTATCCGGGCGCACCCGTCGTGCCCGGCTGGGGAGCCCCGCAGGCGCTCACCGCCACCGACGTCGCCACCAGCGCTCGCCTCACCACCACGGCCACCGCAAACCTGGTGAATGAGGCCACCATGGCATTCACGCGCAACAACACCGATGCCGTGGCCGTGAATATGCCGCTGGCCTCCGACTTCAGCATTCGCGCGGCCGATCCGCTGTTCGCCCATCCCCCTGAAATCACCGTACTCGGGCCGCTGGGCAGCTTCCGCCTGTTCGGCACGAATCCGAATGACAACCATTATCAGACGTTGACCCACTCTTGGTCGGACAACGTCTCGTGGGTCCACGGCAAACACCGCGTGCGCGCCGGCGGCTTCTTCCTGCGCCAGTACAACGGCCGCGCCGACACCGGCGGCGCGCGCGGCAAGATCACCTTTCAGACTTTCACCGATTTCCTGCTCGGCATGAATGCCACAGACAACCTCAGTCCGGCTGGCCGCAGCAACATCCAGACCGTCGGCGCCAGCGAAGGCGCCGGTCCGGGCGGCGAGGTCCAGTACCGCTACCGCCGCAAGTACGGCGCGCTATATGTGCAGGACGACTTCAAGCTTGCCGAGCGTCTGACGCTGAACCTCGGCCTGCGCTGGGAATACATCAGCCCCTCCACTGACGACGCCGGCGCCATCGGCAACATCTCTATGGCGCAGCTCATGAAGAGCCCCATCCCGCCCGCCTCCGGCACCTACTCGGGCTACACCGTCGCCGCCAACTACGATCCGGCCACCGTGAACCCTTATACCGGCCAGACGTTCGGCACGCCGCCGCCGGGCGTCATCACTCGCGCCACAAAGAGCTTCTATGACAACTCCACACCGCGCGACGCCTTCGCCCCGCGCGCCGGCTTCGCTTGGCAGCCTTTTGGCGCGTCGAGCCGCGTGGTCTTCGGCGGCGGTTACGGCTGGTTCTACCAGGCGCCCATTTTCAGCGCCAATGGCGGCTCGGCGCCGCTATTCACCGCTCCGCCGTTTGCGCAGAGCTTCACCAACACCGACGCCTCCAACTCCACGTCCACCTTTGCTGAGCCCTTCCCCGTCTCCACACTCGGCTTCATCGCGCGCACGCCCACGTCGCAGCTATCGGACCGCATTGCCGGACCCGAATACAGCATCCCGCGCCTCCAGCAGTGGAACTTCACGGCCAAGTTCAAGCTGGCACAGTCGGCGTCGGTGGATCTCGGCTATGTCGGCTCGCATGGCGGCCGCCTGCTGATGGCGCGCGGCTTCAATCAGCCGGAGCTGGCCTCGTCCACCAGCCCCGTCAACTGTGGCTACGACGGCGCCACCACGGTGTGCATCACCTCGAACACCTCGAAGAACGCCCGCCAGCGCGTGCCCATCCTCGGTGAAACGCCCACGGCGCTGATGGCCAGCCAGTTTGAAGGCCATTCGAACTATCACAGCCTGCAGGCCACGTTCCGCGGCCAGTTCGGCCACGCGCTCACCTTCCAGTCCGCTTACACGTACTCGAAGGCCATGAGCAATCTTACGGTGTACAACGATCAGACCAGCACCGCGTTCTCCAACGCCCGCGCATCGTTCGACCGCACCCATCGCGTCATCACCAACTTCGACTACCAGTTGCCCTCCGTCACGCGCGGCAAGGGCCTGCTCAGCGGCTGGTCCGTCGCGGGCATCGTCATCGTTCAGAGCGGCCTGCCAATGACATTGACCGATCCGAGCGGTGGCGCCGTCTATGGCCGCGCCGGCACATCCACCGTCACCATGTGCCCCGGATCAAGCTACGCGAGCCTCTCGACGCAAGGCGGAACGAACGCCCGGCTCGGCCATTGGATCGACACCTCGGCCATCTGCTCGGCTCCGGCCATCGGCTACGACGGCGCCACTGGTTACGGCAACGCGGGCGCCGCCATCATGGACGGCCCCGGCCAGGTGAACACAGACTTCTCCATCGGCAAGCGCAGCCGCGTCGGCGGCCTGCGAGAGGACGCTCAGCTCGCATTCCGCGTTGAGTTTTACAACGCCCTCAACCACGGCCAGTTCTCGAACCCCGGAACGACGCTCGGCACCGCCGGCTTCGGCGTCATCACGCAGACTTCCGTGGCGCCGCGCCTCATCCAGTTTGGTTTGAAGTATCTGTTCTAGCGCGCGTTATTTTTCCAGCACCACCACTTCGTACTCGTCGACACTCGGCACCACCACCTCGCTGCGCCCGTCGGCCAGCGCCTTCACCTTCAGCGCCTGCGCGCCCCGCAGCGTCCGCGCGCTGGTCACCTTCATTCCGCGCGCGAGCGTCAGATGCACGTTCTCCTGCGTCAGCACCTTGCGGATCGGGCGCGTCATCTCACCGGTAAAATTCACCAGGTGGACCAGCGTGCGGGCGCCGTTGTCCTGCGACCGCACCACCACTTCCACCGAGCCGGGCACGCCCGACACATCCACCGCCGGCGGCGCGAAAGCGCGCGCCACATTCGAAATCAGTTGCAGGTGCTCGGGAATGTGATAGCCGTCGATCGTCGCTCCGATGTCGCCCGTCACATAGACCACACGCCCCTTGCCCACCACCTGTTCCAGCGCCATCGGCTCGTCGGTTGCATCGGGCACGCCCTCATAAGGCCCAGCCAGCGCCTTGCGGAACTTCAACAGCGGGCGCGCCATCGCGCCCTCGGTACGCACATGATAAATCGTCGCCGGCAGCAGCCGCCGTTGCAGCCCGTCGAGCAACGCGTCCTTACCCGCCGGCTCGGCAAAGTCCCAGCGCATCGGACCGGCCACCTTGCGCGTATCGTTCACTCCGAACAGATCGGCCAACGCGAAGTTGGTCCGCCGCTCGCCCAGCTCGTTGTAGAGCCCCGTCTCGAACGTCGCGAACAGCTTTCCGCCGTTCGTCACGAACTGGCGCAACTGATTCGCGGTCTTGTCGCTCATGCAGGCCACGTTCGGCAGGAAGATCGCGTCGTAGCGGCTCAGCGCACCGCTTTCCAGCGTCACGTCGTCCACCACGTCGAATGGCACATGCGCACGCATCAGCGCCTCGGAAACGCCACCGAATTCCTGATTCAGATCGCCAACGCCCGCGGCGCGCGTGCGGTCGAAATCAATCGAGTTGGCGCCGCCGCCCGGATAGAAGTCCGCTGTCACCTCGCTCCACACCACGGCCACCTTCGCCTCTGACCGTGTGTTCACGTAGTAGCGCCGGTTCGCCGCCAGATAGCGGTTCATCGCCGCCAGCCCTTCCATCTCCGGCTCGTCCAGCTCGAACGGCGTCAGCCCGAACCATACGCCCGCCGCGTTGGCGATGCTGTCGGCGTACAGCAGCCGCAGTTCCGGCGCCGGCAGCAGTGAAAACGTCCACGGCTTCAGGCTGGCCGCGGAAAAGATGATGGTCGGCTTGCCGCCCGCCTGCGTCTCCAGCAGCCGCGCGCTCAGGCCCGGCTTCCACAGCGGCACGCGCGTCAGGTCGCCGCCGATGAAGCCGCCCTCGCTGCCCAGCAGATCCTGCTCGGCCACCAGCTTGCGGTTCAGCCTCGCCGTCGGCCAGTTGGCGCCGCGTACGCCGCCGTTCATGTAGAGCGCAATCTGCGGATTGATGCTCTTGAGCACCTTGCGCGAGTCGCGCAAAAACTCAGTCAGGCTCTCAGCCTGAAAGTCCAGCAGCTGCGCGAACTCCGCGCCCTTGCGCTTCGACTTGTCCGGCATCTCCGTGCCGTACAGCTTGCGGTACTTGGCGCGGCACGTCTCGCAGTAGCAGGTGTCGGCACGATAGATGGGCCCATCGAAAAAGATGCCGTCAATGCCGTACGCGGCGAGGTCCTTCAGGATTTGAAACACCCACTCGCGGTATTTCGTATTCACACAGAAGTCGCTGCCGGTCTGGTAGACGCCGTCCAGCGGCTTGCCGTTCGAACGCATCTGCCGCCAGTCCGGATGCTGGTCGGTGAACACTGTGCGGTGCCAGTGCACGTTGAAATAGACAAACACGCGGATGCCACGCTTGTGCGCCTCCGGCACATAGCGCTTCATGTAATCGGGGTTCACCTTGCCGGCGGTGGACGACTGGAAGTAGAAATTCTGGTCGTCGAGCCCGCCAGGCATCCCCATCACCTCAAAGTGCTCGGCGTTGAAGCCCAACTCGGCCTTGCGCGCCGCCACTTCGGCCGGATCGCGGTAGTCAATCTTGTGCATCGACGTCTCCAGGTCGATAATCCGCAGCGGCTCGCGCTCCCACCATTGCGTCTGCCCGTAGAGTGCCGCGGTCGCGGCCAGCAATAGAATCGTTCGTCTCATGGCGTGTTTGTCCAAGGCTGATTGTATGTGACTTCAAACGTGCCGCGCCGGCTTGTCATAATCGTTGAATGGCTGGTCCCGCACTCTTTACTCCGTTGCGCCTGCGTTCAATCGAAATTCCCAATCGCGTCACCATGCCGCCGATGTGCCAATACTCGGCCACCGACGGCGTCGCCAACGAATGGCACTTCGCGCATTACTCGGCGCGCGCCGCCGGCGGAGTCGGTCTCATCATTGTCGAAGCCACTGCCGTCGAGCCCCGCGGCCGCATCACCCCCGGCTGCCTCGGACTTTGGGACGACGCGCACATCGCCCCGCTGGCGCGCATCGCCGCCAACGTCCGCGCGCAGGGCTCGGTCGCAGCCATTCAGATCGGCCACGCCGGCCGCAAGGCCAGTTGCGCGCTGCCCTGGAACGGCGGTGAGCAGCTTTCTCTCGACAATGGTGGCTGGCCCACGGTCGCGCCCAGTGAGGTTCCGTTCCAGGCGGGAGAGCGCACGCCGCACGCGCTCACCGTCGACGAGATCAAACACATTCAGAGCCTCTTCGTCGCCGCCGCGCGCCGCGCTCTCGCCGCCGGCTTCCAGGCGCTGGAGCTGCACAACGCGCACGGCTATCTGGCCCACTCGTTTCTTTCGCCGCTCTCGAACCATCGCACCGACGCCTATGGCGGCTCGTTCGAAAACCGCGCCCGCTTTACGCTCGAAACGGTCGATGCGCTGCGCGCCATCTGGCCCGAAGAGCTGCCGCTGCTGGTGCGCGTCACCTCCACGGACTGGGCGCCTGGCGGCTGGGACGTCGATGACACGGTGCGGCTGGCCGCGCTGCTGAAAGCCCGCGGCGTCGACCTGCTCGACTGCTCGTCCGGCGGCCAGGTGCCCGACGCGAAGATCCCCGCCGCGCCCGGTTTCCAGGTGCCCTTCGCCGAACGCGTGCGCCGTGAAACCGGCCTTCCCACGGCCGCGGTCGGCTGGATCACCGATGCCGGCCAGGCCGAAGAGATTGTTAAAACAAATCGCGCCGACCTTGTCGCTCTCGGCCGCGAGCTGCTGCGCAACCCTTACTGGGCCTTGCACGCCGCTAAACATCTGGGCGCCACGCCGCGCACACCTCTGCAATACTTGCGAGCCTTCTGAAACTGGAGTCAACATGCGGAGCATTATTCTTGGGATTACGCTCGTCTGTGCGCTGAGCGCCGGCGAAAAATGGACCGTCGACGACATCCTGCTGCAGGAATCGACGCGTGGCGTCGAACTCTCGCGCGACGGCAAAATCGCCGTCTACACCCGCGCGCGCATGGACAAGGAAAAGGGCGAGTCCATCTCGCATCTCTATCTGAAGCGCGTCGGCGAGAGCGAAGAAGTTCAACTCACACGCGGCCAGGACAGCGAGTCCTCGCCAAAGTTCTCGCCCAACGGCCAGCGCGTCGCCTTCGTCACGTCGCGCAAATCTGCCTCTGACAAGGAAGCCACCAGCCAGATCTGGCTGCTGAACGTCGGCGGTGGCGAGCCCTGGGCCGTCACGAAGTTCGAGCGCGGCGTGCGCGACTTCGCCTGGATCGATGACAACACTCTGTTGGTCGCCGCGCCCGAGGATGCCACGCTTTTCGACCAGAAGGTCAAGGCGTTGAAGGACACCACCAACCCCGTCGACGACGAGAAGCACGAGCCGCCGGTGCGCCTGTTCCGCTTCGAGATCAAGGGCTCCAAGGCGACGCGCGTGACCACTAATATGGACCGTATTACGTCGGTCACCGTCTCATCCGACGGCGCCTGGGCGCTCACCATTCACAACCGCTCGCTGGCCGAAATCTACAACCAGAAGATCAAGCCCGTCGTCTTCCTGCACAATCTCAAAACCGGCCAGAGCACCGAACTGTTCGCGGGCCAGAATCTCTACCCGCGCGGCTTCTCGTTCACCAACGACTCGAAGGGCTTCTACTTCTCCGCGCCCTATACGACGCACCCTTATCTCTACAACGCGAGCGTCAACCTGCTCTACTACTACGACCTCGGCGCGGCGAAGCTCACCAAGGTGGATCTCGATTGGGAGAACGGCCTCACCGGCGGCGTCGACGTGACGCCCGATGGCTTCCTCGCCCTGCTCGCCAACGGCGCGCGCAACAAGCTGGCGCGCTACACTCGCGCAGGCGACAAGTGGACCCGCGCCTGGATCGACACGCCCGGCGTGCAGAGCCTGGTTATTTCCGACGACGGCGCCACCATTGTCTACGCCTACTCCACCGCCAGCACGCCGTCGGTCTGGATGCTCGCCAAGCTCGCCGGCTCCGCCATCAGCGACGCCCAGCCCTTCATCGAGCTGAACGCGCCGTTCAAGAAGAAGCCGATCTCGAAGACCGAACTCGTCTACTGGAAGGGCGCGCTCGACGAGCAGGTCGAAGGCCTCCTCTACTACCCGCACAACTACCAGGCGGGCAAGAAGTATCCGCTGGTCGTGATGATCCACGGCGGACCGCACGGCGCCGATCACGACACGTTCAGCGAAAGCTGGGCCTACCCGCATCAGCTCTACACCGAACGCGGCGCGTTCATTCTCAAGCCCAACTACCATGGCTCGTCCAGCTACGGCCTGAAGTGGGGCGAGTCCATTTCCAACGGCAAATACAATGATTTGGAGTGGATTGACGTCGAAAAGGGCGTCGACTCGCTCATCGCCAAAGGGATCATCGATCCAGACAAGCTCGGCGTGCTCGGCTGGTCGAACGGCTCCATCATCACCATCGAGCTCACCACGCGCACCACGCGCTACAAGGCTGCCGGCGCGGGCGCGGGCGACGTCAACTGGACCAGCGACTGGGGCAACGCCGTCTTCGGCGACGCCTTCGAGCAGTACTACCTCGGCAAGACGCCGATGGACGACCCCGAACTCTACATCAAGAAGTCGCCGCTGTTCCGCATGGACAAGGTGAAGACGCCCACCGTCATCTTCTTCGGCACCATCGACCGCCAGGTGCCCACCGAACAGGGCTGGCAGCACTACCGCGCGCTGCAGCACTACGGCAACACCGACGTGAAGTTCTTCCTCTTCCCTGGCGAGGCGCATGGTCCGCGCAAGTACGTCCACCAGCGCCGCAAGGTGGTGGAGGAGCTGGCCTGGTTCGACAAGTATCTGTTCCAGACCTCCAAGGAGCTCAACGAGGCGCTCAAGCCCGAATCGAAACTCGCCGCGCTCGTGGCCACGAAGAAGATGTCTGACGTGCCCGCACTGGTGGACCGCGCCGCCTTCTCCATCGGGCGCTTCGAGGTCACCCGCGCTCAGTTCCATGCCTTTGATGCGAGCTACGCGGTCGCGCCCGGCACCGATAACTATCCGGCCAACGGCATCACGTTCGACCGCGCCAAAGCCTACTGCGAGTGGCTCTCGAAGAAGACCGGCCGCACTTATCGCCTGGGCACGGAAGAAGAGCTCGGCTCCCTGCTCGGCCGCTCGAAGAACGAGAACACGCTCGACAACTGGGCCGGCTACACGGTGAACGTCGACGACGCCGTCCGCCTGGCATCCATCGTCGAAGGCGCGGGCGCGGGCGCCCTCCTGCAGCCCGTCGGCAGCTTTGCCGGCACCGGCGAGGAGCCCGTCTTCGACCTCTCCGGCAACGTCGCCGAATGGGTGGTCACCAAGGACGGCAAGGGCAAGGTCTGTGGCGGCAGTGCCGACTCCCCAGCCGACCCGAAATCGCCCGTCACCACGCGCGCTGACTACATCGGCTTCCGCGTCGTGGCCGATTCCAAGTAAGCGGTCGTCTCCACACGTTGCGCGGTCCGGTTCCACACCCGGACCGCGTTTTCGTCTGCGCCCAGCAGCGTCGTGCCGCGCGGCCACGTGCGCGTGCCCACCCGCCGCCAGCCATTCGCCCAGCGGAACAAGCCGTAGGGCGTCGTCAGTTGTTCTTCACCTTCATGGATCAGCGGTAGCAGCGCGTGAATCGCCGCCGGCGATGCCGCCACCGTCACAAACGACCGCCCACGCGCGCGAAATGGCAACTCGTGCCGCTCCACCTTGCCCGTGCGTGTGTCGATCTCGAAAACCGCTTCGCTATTGGGCAGAAACGCCACCAGCCGGCCCGCCTCCGGAGCCGTCAGCACCGCGACGCCCACCGCGCCCGGATCAAACGCCGTCAACTCCTGCCCGCCCGCGTTACCTACCAGCGGCACGGTCTTTTTCGGCATCAGCTCCCAGTGCCCGTTAGCCGGTCCGCTGATGCGGTGCAGCAACTCCTCGCCAAAGCCCGGCCCCAGGCACCACACCCCGCCGCCCGGCTCCGCCGCCACCTTCAGACAGATCACGTCTTCCAGTTCGATGATCCGCGGCTCGCCCTGCCGCGGGTAGAAGCCGGCCAGCCGCGACGACCGTCCCAGTGAGTGCTCCACGCCCATCGACACCACCAGCGTGCCCTGCTCGTCCAGCGTGTAGTCTTTGATCTCCACCCGGCGCACGTCCTCAACGCCCGCCCCCGCCGCAACAATCCGCGCCGTGCGGCCGTCCAGGGTGCGCTCCACCAGCCGCCCGCCACGCTCACCGGATTCCAGGCTGACCACCCGCTCGCCGAACAGCTTCACCTCGGCCGTTTGCGGCGGCAGTGGCAGTTGCGCCCACGCTGTCAGCGCCATAAAGACACACCACACACCGCGTCGCCGAGGTAGTGGTGTAACGGGGTGGCCGCCGGGGGAGGAGCTCACGGTGGCCAGGCCAAAGCCGTTCCCCAAAGCTACCATAGAACCGCCAAAATCAATCCCAGATTTTCGCACTGCGAGCATCGTATCATCGGCCTTCGCTTCGAAGAAAATGGGAACAGGATAATGTACCGTGGACGCTTCGCACCCTCGCCCACCGGCCCCCTTCACATGGGCTCGCTGGTGGCCGCTTTGGCATCCTACCTGGACGCCAGAGCTCAATCCGGTCAATGGCTTGTCCGGATTGAGGACATCGACGAGCCCCGCTGTTCGCCCGCCGACGCCGCATCCATTCTCCACACGCTCGAACGCTTCGGCCTATCGTGGGATGAACAGCCAGCTTGGCAAAGCCGCCTAAAAGATAGGTATCGAAACGCGCTCAACCGCCTTCGCGCCAAAGGCCTTGTCTACGGATGCGCCTGCTCGCGCCGCGACGTTCAAGACGGCCGCTGCGGCTGCCGTGCCGGGCTGCCAGCTGGCCGCGCGCCCCGCGCCTGGCGCTTCCGTGTCGGCTCTGGCCTTGTTTCGTTCACTGACCGCTGGCAGGGTGAGTTCACCCAGGACGTCGAACACGAGGTGGGCGATTTCGTCGTGCTGCGCGCCGACGGATACTTCGCCTATCAGTTGGCCGTGGTGGTCGATGATGCCGAACAAGGCATCACCGACATCGTGCGCGGCGCCGACCTGCTCGACTCCACGCCGCGCCAGTTGCATCTCCAGCGCGCGCTCGGCTACCCGCAACCGCGCTACCTGCACGTACCGGTCGTCACCGGACCCGATGGCCAGAAGCTCAGCAAACAGACGCTGGCGCCGCCCGTGGACGAAAAAGCGCCTGACGCGGCACTGCGTCAGGCGCTTCTGTTTCTCGGTTTGAATGTTCCGTCGGATGCCGACCCGCTTCCGTGGGCCGTGGCCGCTTGGCCTAGCGCTGCACCCGTCCGCTGCCGCCGCCCTTGAGCAGGGCCTCGACTTCAGCTTTCGTGAAGCGGTTGAAATCGCCCGGTACCGAGTGTTTCAGGCACGACGCCGCCACAGCGAACTCCAGCGCGTCCTGCTTCGTCGGCAGGTTCAGCAGACCGTAGATCAGCCCGCCCGCGAAGGAATCTCCGCCGCCCACGCGGTCCACGATGTGCGTGATGTCGTATCGCCGGCTGACAATGAACTGTTCACGATCGTGCAGGCATGCTGACCAACCGTTATGTGATGCCGAAAAGCTCTCGCGCAGCGTAATGGCAATCAGCTTCAGACTGGGATATGTGTCCAGCACCTTCTTGGCCAGAAGCTCATACTGCTTCTGATCGAGCTTGCCTGACTCCACATCCACGTCCACCTTCACACCCAGCGACTTCTGGCAGTCTTCCTCGTTGGCGATGGCGAAATCGACGTATTTCACCAGTTCGCTCATCACTTCTTGGGCTGTTTTCCCGTATTTCCAAAGATTTTTCCGGTAATTCAGGTCGCAGCTGACCTTGACGCCCATCTCGCGCGCCGTACGCGCGGCCTCAATGGCCAGATCGGCAGCCGATTGCGACAGCGCCGGCGTAATGCCGGTTACATGGAACCAGCCAGCGTCGGCGAAAATTGCCTTCCAGTCCAGGTCGCCCGGCTTGGCGACGGCAATTGAGCTTCCGGCCCGGTCGTAGACCACCTTCGACGGCCGCTGATTGGCGCCCGGTTCGACGAAATAAATCCCAAAGCGCCCCGCTGCGCGGCGGATGAAATTCACGTCGATGCCGAAGCCGCGCATCTGGTAGCAAAAGGCGTCAGTGACCGGATTATCGGGCAGCACGGTGACAAAGCGCGCCGCCTGGCCGTAGTTGGCCACCGACACGGCCACATTGGCCTCGCCGCCACCAAACGTCGCTTGCAGCATCGGCGACATGAATAGCCGCTCGTAGCCGGGAGGCGCCAGCCGCAGCATGATCTCCCCAAACGTAACAACTGGTTTCTGTGACATTCTCGTTCAACCTCCCACTATCTTAAGTCAACGCGCCAGGGCCACGGCCTCCAGCGCAAAGCTCGCATCCAGCGATGGCAGTCCTTCATAGCGCAGTGTCTCACCAACCGGCGGACGTGCTGCTTCAGTGAATTCGCTGCCCACCGCGCGCGCCAGCTCCGCCATCGGCTCTGACAGCGGATACACGCTCAGCACTAACGCCCGCCGCAGGCTGCCGCCCATGGCATTCAATGTTTTCTCGATCCTCTGATACGCCAGACGCGCGTCGGCCTGCTGATAGCGGAACGCCATCTGCGCACCGCTCACGGCCAGCCGCGCCGGGCCCACTGCGGCCGTGCCTTCTCCAAAGGCAGCCCCGCCGCCGACCTCGCGCTGCATCCGCGCCGTCGCTTCGCACACCGCACGTGGCGCCTCCGGCAGGCGTTGCGCCTGCATGAGTGTCATCGTCACATCGGCAAACAACCGGCCCGACACCTGTCTGGCTTCATCGAACATCTGGCTGGACGTCACCGCACACGTCAAGCCCAGCACCGTCGACGCGCCGGCTCTTTCTAAACGTTCACGCAACGCCTCCAGCGCCTTGCCCGGCGACGTTCCGGATGCCGCGGCGAACGCCACGCCGCGCGAGTTCACCGCCCTGCGCTCCTCCACCAGAGCCTCCACGGCCACTTGTGCGCCCTCGCGCTCCAGCGCACCCACCTGCACCACGCTCACCACCGGCAGCGCCAACTTCCGCTCAGAAAAGTACTCGCTGGCAATTTGCGACACGCGCCGCAGATCTCCGGGCCCTGAAACGTATGCCCGCAGCTTCACAACACGCACGCCACGCGCCGCTCCGGTCAGGTATTTCAACGCCTCGCGCGTCTGCTGCGACAACAACCCTTGCGCGGTGAGTGGCGCCACACGCCAGCCAAGCCGTGTGCTGTCCAAAGCGACAGCCGCCGGCGGTTCCGGAGCCGCCTCCAGTGTCTGTGTGTAGTCCTCGTTCTTTTTCCGGCGTTGGAGTGGATAGGCAACGGAGTGCAGAATCAGCAGTGCCCCCATCGCCACGCCTACACCGCGTGCGGCCTGCGTCATGATATTGAATCTGTATCGTACCAAACCGCTCCGCGCGACTAGCTGCGGCGCTTCTTGGTGGTCTTGGCGGGTTTTTCCGGAGTTACGGCCGGCGCCTGCAATGGCGCGGTCAGCTCCACGTTGTCAATGATGCCGATCACGGCGGCGTCCATCGGCGCCAACTTGTGGCCTGCGGCGGTGAAAGCGGCGTAGCCGTCCTGCACCAGCAGCACGCGCTCGCCGATGCCAGCGTTCACACTATCAATCGCCACTACAGGATTGCCGCGGTCCGTGCCGTCCAGATCCAGCGGCTGCACCAACAGGATTTTGCACCCCTCGTGCGAAGGATGCTTTATTGTGGCCGTGACGTCGCCCACCACGCGTGCAATCAGCATGCCGGCGCCTTCTTCTTGCCCAGGTTCAACTCGTCCACAATGCCCACCACTGTCGAATCCGACGCCACATCGGCAGGCGTAAATGGAAACGAGGCCTCACGGCCTCGTACCCAATAGATCAATTCGCCAGCGCCAGCGCCCGTGCAGTCTGTACAGATCAGACAGCGTCCGGAAGCAGTCAGGTCAGCCTTGACTGGTTGAATAATCAGCAGGCGTTGCCCAGTCAGCCCAGGATTCTTGGTTGTGGACCACACCCGCCCGATCACTCGTCCCAGTTGCACGCGCGCCTTCTCTCCAGACGCCTCAACGCGGCTCGTCGAGGCTCACGCCGTCGACGATACCCACGATGACGCAATCCACCGGCTTGTCCTTGCAGCCGTCCGCCATGCGCGCACTGGAGCCCGCCACGGTGATCACCAACTCGCGGTTGCCCGCACTCACCGTATCGATGGCCACCAGGTAGCCCGCCTCGTCCTTGCCATCCGGCGTCACCGGCTTGACAATCAGCAGCTTGTGGCCCTCCAGGCGCGGATCCTTGCGCGTGGCGACAATAGTTCCGACGACGCGTCCAAGCGTCATGATTGCGCCTGGCCTACTTCGCCGACGACTTGCCGATCGGCAGGACGTCTTCCAGGCTCGGGTGCGGACGCGGAATCACGTGCACCGCCACCAGCTCGCCCACGCGGCGTGCCGCTGCGGCCCCTGCGTCGGTGGCAGCCCGGACGGCGGCCACGTCGCCACGCACCAGCGCCGTCACATAGCCGGATCCGATCTTTTCCCAACCCACCAACGTCACTTTGGCGGCCTTCACCATCGCATCAGCGGCCTCTACCAAGGACACTAGGCCACGGCATTCGACCATTCCGAGTGCTTCACCCATCGAGTCTTCCTCTCTTTATTCCGGGCCGCGCGTCAGGCGACGCCGCGTGCCCGCAATGCTTCTTCCACTAGCGCGATCAATTCCTCGCGCGTGACTTCGATTGTACCCGCTCGGCGCCCTCCGGCGCCAATATCTTCAGCTGACACCGGGCAGCCCGGCTCGACGCCGGCCAGCCCCTTCACGCCATACCGCCCACGCGCGTCGTACAGCTTGTCAACTTCCGCACGCGGCAACGCCTTGGCGCCGCCCAGTTGCTCCGCTACCAGTGAGATGCGCGCGTAGTGTTCCACCGTCTCCATGCGGAAGAAGGCGTTGAACACGTCCGGGCCATAGCTCACCACGCCGTGGTTGGCCATCAGCATGGCGTCATGCTTCGGGATGAACGGCTCCATGCCCGCCGTCAGGTCCGGCGTCCCCGGCAGCCCGTAATCGGCCAGTGGAACGCAGCCCAGACTGATCACCACTTCCGGCAACAGCGCCAAGTTCAGCGCCCGGCCTGCCGCCGCATAGCCCGTCGACACAGGCGGATGCGCGTGCACCACGCTATTCACGTCTGGCCGCATCTGGTATATCAACAAATGCATGGCAATCTCACTGGTGCGTTGCTTGCGCCCTTCCAGCTTGTTGCCCTGCATGTCGCAGACAATCAGGTCGTCGGCCGTCATCAGCCCCTTCGACGTCGCCGTCGGCGTGCACAGCACTCGCCCGCCGTCAAGCCGCACGCTGATGTTGCCGTCATTGGCCGCTACCCAGCCCTTGTCGTATATCAGCTTGCCGACTTGGATGATGTCCGCGCGGATCTCGCGTTCTGTTTTCGCCATCGAAAGAAAAATTGTATCAAAGCCTGCACATGGCGCGCCGTTCTGCAAGATTGATATAATTTTAGGAGAGACTCATGCCCTCCCAGGCTATGCGTGTACTGGTAGCGGACGACAGCTTAGTAATGAGGCGGCTACTGGAGTCGTCGCTACAAGGTTGGGGCTACAACGTGGTCAGCGCGAGGGACGGCGACGAGGCTTGGCGCATACTGCAAGCTGACGATGCCCCGGCCATCGCCATCTTGGATTGGATGATGCCCGCCTGCTCAGGTCTTGAGCTTTGCCGCCGTGTGCGGGCCCTGAACGGCGCCCGCTACATTTACCTGATTCTGCTCACCTCGCGCGGCCTCCGCCAAGACGTCGTCGAAGGGTTGAGCGCCGGTGCGGACGACTATGTCGTCAAACCTTTCGACAAGCCCGAACTCGAGGTTCGCCTGCGCGCCGGCAGCCGCATTGTCACCTTGCAGGCCGAGCTGATGCAAACCCAGGAGGCACTGCGCGAGCAGGCCATGAAAGATGGCCTCACCGGCATCTGGAACCGCGGCTCCATCCTCGATATCCTCGCCCGTGAGATCGACCGCGCTCACCGCACACGCTCTGATCTTGGCCTGCTGATGATCGACCTCGATCATTTCAAAGAGATCAACGATACCCACGGCCACCAGTGCGGCGACGCCATACTGCGTGCCGTCGCCACACGCATCCATGCCCAGATGCGTTCCTACGACTCGTTTGGCCGCTATGGCGGCGAGGAATTTCTCATCGTCGTGCCCGGCTGCGGACCCGCCATGCTGGCCGCCCAAGCCGACCGCCTCCGTCTAGCCATCGCCGAGGAGCCCATTGAAGTGGACGACATCTCTCTGACGCTCACCGCCAGCTTTGGCGCCACTTCGTTCGATCACGCTCATCCCTGCTCTGTCGACGACCTTGTCCGCGCTGCCGACGCCGCGCTTTACGATGCCAAACGCGACGGCCGCAACTGCGTCGCCGTACTGTAATCCAACCAGACGCTCCGCGCCCAGCCGTTATTCCGCCTCGCCTTTCTATGAGTCTTTGCGCTTACCCTTGTACTTCTTTGTCGTTTCCGTCCTGCCCTGGCTCTTAGTGGGCTTACGCGGGAACACGCACTGCCGGCCGTCAAATGGAATGCTCTGACGTGGGTGATATACTGCCCGCCATGAGCCCGTCCCGAATTGTCCGTTGGGAGTTTCTCGGCAACTGGTGGTTCTTCTGGCTGCTCTCGGTTACAGTCATTGGGCTGCCACTCGCCGTGCTCTACTTGCTCAGCGGCGTCGTGCAGGTCGAGGAAGAACTGCCGGACGCCAATCGCTTTATCGCGGAGTTCCGCGCCGGCCGCTGGCGGGAGCACTAGCCGAGGCCTGCCCCAAACCGGCCGCATAACGCTCAATGCCGTCGCATAGCGCCTCGGCCAACCGCTGGCGCTGCTCTGGCTGGCTCAGCATCTTCTCGTCGCGGCGGTTGCTCAGGAACCCGATCTCGGCCAGCACCGACGGCATCGACGCGCCAATCAGCACCACGAACGGAGCCTTCTTCACACCCCGGTTGCGCGACGAGCTATCCATCTTCGTCCAGGCCGACGACAGTGAATCCTGCACCTTCGTCGCAAACTCGCGCGACTCGTCCAGCTTGTCCTTCAGCGCAATCTTCTGGATCAGCTCCCGCAGCTCGAAAATCGTCTTGCCGTGCGACGCGTTCTCGCGCGCCGCCACGTCCATCGCTTCGCGCGACGTGTTGAAATTCAGGTAGTAGACCTCGGCGCCCGAAATTCCGCTCGCCGTCGTCGAGTTGGCATGGATGGACAGGAACAGATCCGCACGGTTCGTGTTCGCCAGTGCGGTACGCTCTTCCAGCGGCACGAACACGTCTTCCTTGCGCGTGTAGAACACTTCGGCCCCGAGCCGTTGTTCGATCAGCGCCCCCAGCCGCTGCGCCACGTCGAGCACCAGTTCTTTTTCCGTGTACCCATCCGGCCCTGTCGTACCATGGTCATGCCCGCCGTGGCCCGGGTCGAGCACCACACGGCTGATCTTGAGTCCCAACGCGCGCGTCAGCGACCGGTTGCCCAGGCTGGTCGGCCCGGCCGCGCGTGGCGGCGCCTCTTTTTCCGGCGTTGGCACCCGTTTCGGCGCATCCGTCTTCGGCTCACTGGGCTGAAGCGCTGACGCCTTGGCCTCGGGCGTGCGGTAGTCGGTCCCTTTCGTCTCAACTGGCGCCGGCGGCACGGGCTCTGCCGGCTTTGGTTCCGGAGCCTTCGGCTCGGTCCGCCTCGCTACAACCGGCCGGGATTCCACCACCTTGGTCTCGGTTGCCTTCGCCGCCGCTGCCTTCGGCGCCCCCGCCACGCGTAGCTCGATAATCAACCGGTGCGGGCTGGAAGTCTGCGTGATCTGATGCTCCAGCGGACGCTTCAGGTCCAGCACCACGCGCGTCACGTCGGCAGAGCGCCGCGCCACGCGGACCTGCGCCACACGCGCGTCGTCCACCGTAATGGTATGCAGCGCCTTGCGCGACACTTTTGCCTCAGTGTCCATCAGGTCGATGAACAGCCGGTCCGGCTTCGTCAGCCGCTCCGCACGGTATTTCACCTTCGCGTTCAGCTCTAGCGTCACGCGTGTGGTGTCACCCTGGCTGGTCACGCGCGCCCCGGTCAACGCCGCCGGATCTGAGTTCCGCGCCGCCCAGGCGAACGTCAACGCACACGCCACCAATACCACCACGCGGGCCATCCTGCCCGGCCGTGTACGTCGTTGCATCCAGGCTTTCAGTCTCGTTCCTCCTAGCGCGTTCGCAGCAGGATCCGTCCCTGCGCATCCGTGGCGACTTCCAGGCTCCGCAGCGGTTCAGCCGGCGGAGCCTGCGGCTGCACGCTGGCTATGGCCGGCTCCGGCGGCGCTTGCGCCTGCTGGCGCCGGCGCGCCTCGCCGTAGTTCCGGCCGACCTTGTAAACGTAGGCTTCCGTCTCAGGGTATGGCGGCACCGCGCCGTAACGCAGCACCGCGCCTTCGCCGGCGTTGTAGGCGGCCAGCGCCAGGCGTTCGTCTTTGAACATATCCTGCAAATACTTCAGGTACTTCACTCCGGCCGTGATATTCTCCCGCACATCGAAGGCGTCCACCACGCCAAAGCGCCGTGCCGTGGCCGGAATCAGTTGCATGATCCCCTGCGCACCCTTCGGTGACACCGCGTGCGGATCGTAGTTGCTCTCCACACCGATCACCGAATGAACCAACAGCGGATCCACCTGGTAGGCGCGCGAGGTCTCTTCAATCACCTGACGGATTTCGGTCATATTCGCCGCCGGGCTGGGCGCCACGTCGCGAGGTTTGGTCTCGCGCGCGCCCGCCTCCATCGTCGTCACCACCGTCGAACGCACCAGCCGCCCGGTGCGCCTGTCGGCCCGCACCGTGGTCACCGTACGCGTAACCGGTTCTGCCGCTCGCGCCTCCGGCGCCAGTAGCATCACGCCGGCCAGGATGAAACACAATGCCATCGATTTGTTTGTTCGATTATAAACCCGCATCCGTTCACAACCAACGGGGATTCGCCTGAGTTTCCCTGCTGTTAGAATTGTCTCATGGCGGCAGGTGGATACGTGCTCACCGGCGGCGCCAGCTTCCGGCTCGGGCGCGATAAAGCGCTGCTCGCCTACGGCGGCTCGACGCTCGTCGAACATATCGCCGCCACGGTCCGCGCCGTTTGCGGCAACGTCACGCTGGTCGGCGCTCCGGCCCGTTACCGCCATCTGCGCCTGACCACTATCGATGACCACCACCCTGGCCGCGGCCCGCTCAGCGGCATTGAAGCCGCCCTCAGTCACAGCCCACACGACTGGAATTTGATTCTCGCCTGCGACCTGCCGGGCGTTCAGCCACCCCTGCTCACTCGCCTGCTCGCCACGGCGGCAGCCGGACCGGCCGATGTTGTGGCTGTTGCCGCCGCGGACGGCCGCCCGGAGCCGCTCTGTGCCGCCTACCACCGGCGCACGCTCCCGGTGATTATCGATGCCATCGCATCGGATCGCCTGTCGGCGTGGCAAGTGCTTACAAGTGTGAAGCTTACGACCATTCAGAAACATCCCGGCGAGAGTCTGGGTAACATCAATACGGCGGAGGATTGGCTCGCATGGCCCCGGTAGAGGACAATTCGGCACACTACATCGAGTTCCGCCATGTTTCTAAGACGTTCGACACGCCCGTTTTAGTCGATTGCAGTTTTTATGTCGATGCCGGCCAGACGCTCGCCATCATCGGCCGCTCCGGCGTCGGCAAAAGCGTCAGCCTGAATCACATCATGGGCTTCCTCAAGCCCGACTCCGGCCGGGTCATCGTCGCATACCAGGACATCACGGACCTGCCCGAGTCCGCGCTGCGCCAGATCCGGCGGAAGGTCACTATGGTCTTCCAGAGCGGAGCCCTGTTCGACTCCCTCACAGTCGGAGAAAACATCTTGTTTTCCTTAGAGTTGCGCGACGACTACAACGAAACCAACAAGATGGATGTGGTCCGCGGCCTACTCGAAATGGTCGACCTCGCCGATCAGGAAGACACCTTTCCAGCCGACCTCTCCACCGGCCACCGCCGCGCTGTCGCCATCGCCCGCGCCCTCGCCGCCCAGCCCGAGTGCGTCCTTTACGACGAGCCCACCACGATGGTCGATCCCATCATGTCGGACCGCATGGCCTCGCTCATGCTCCGCCTGAAGCGCCAGCTTCACCTCACCAGCGTCGTCGTCACGCACGATCTCGACCTGATGCGCCGCGTCGCAGACCAAGTGGTCATCCTGTACGAAGGCCGCGTCATCTACTTCGGACCCGTTGACGGTCTCGAGTCCTGCCCCCACCCCCACGTGCGCGAACTCCTCGCCATGGACCGCGTTGATTTCAGCGCTTGAAGACGCCTTTCAGCCCCTTCAACGCCCCTTTCACGCGCTCGCCGACGCTCTTATCCGGCTGAACGGCACGCGCCCGCCGCGCGTCACCACCGCTCGACGCCGGCAGCCATGTCGGCGGCAGTTCGGCCGCCTTGCGCGCACTCACCCGGGCCCGGTAGACCTGCAACGTATAGGTGCGCTCCACCACCGGCCCATTCTTTTCTTCCACCACCACGTGGAAGCTGGACACCTCGCCGTTCGGCCCGCCGTGCAACCGTATTGGCAGGTAGCCGCGCAGGTTTCGCTCAATGAACGACGTCTCGTAACGGTGGCGCCGGAAGTTCCACACAAAAATCCGCAACGAATCCAGATCGTAGTCGACATTCCGGTCCGCCAGCGTCGCCCACAGCCACACCGGCTTCGACATGCCGTGGGAACTGTTTGTCCCTATTTGGAAGTAGGCCATGATGCGTGCCCGCTCGGCCAATTGCGCCACTTCATCCGGGATCGACATGAGCAGCATCCGGCCCAGCACCCAGCCCGCGCGGCCGTCCGCGGCCCGGATCAGCGTCCAGTCGTCGGTGGGCGTCCCACCCACTGTCCCGCCCGGCGCCGCCGGCTTGTTCTTGACCGGCGCCACACCATCCGGATGCCCGGAAAGCTCCAGCCAGTTGTCGGGCACCGCTGGTGGCGGAGGCGGTGCAGGACGTTCGCCGCCCGCCCGTGCTCTTTCTACCCGGCGCCCCTTTTTCAGTTCCGCCGCCACCGCCGCCGAATCGTTGAACTCCGGAGCTTCAAATGGAACCCGCGGCGCCCGCTCGTGCGCAATCACGTCCACCTGCGCCTGTTGCGTCACCTGGAAGAAGCTCGGCGACTGGCGGTTCGCTGACGTGTGCACGTTCATCGTCTCAAACACCGTCGCCCGGCCCTGGCTTGGGGCCGTGGCCGCACTCTCAGCCAGCTTCTTCAGATCCGCCATGTTGCGCGTCGACAGCAGTTGGCGTCCGTCTAGCCAGCCTTCCTTATCTGACTTGGTTCGAATCTTGTAGAAGCGCCGCCGCCGCCCGATGATGTCCACCTTGTCACCGTGGTGCAACGTCTCAACCAACGATGCGCGCGAGGTCAGCTCCTCACGCAGTTGCAGAGTCGCGGGGCCGACAAACGCTTCGCCCAGTACGGGCTCCTGCTCTGAGCGGCTGGAGCAGGCCGTCAAGCCGGCTAACAGAATTGAGACAAGAATCAGGCGACGCATGTCGCGAACTTCAAGCGGATCACCTTCAGCTTACCAGCGGGCCGCTGCGGAGGATATGCGTCGTCTTCTCTGGCCGGATTTCGAACGGCGCCTCACCGCGCCGCGCCAGCCAGCACTGGCCCGCCCGGTACGCCTTGCCGCCCAGCGTCCCCTCGCCGGACAGCAGCAGGTACAACTGGTAGTCGGCCTCCGGCCCCGGTTCCGTCACGGCTTCGTGAATCTGGCCTACCGACGTCTCAAAGTACGGGCACCGCACCACGCTCCGCCACACGCCCGTGCCCGGCGCGCTCTCCTCACGCCACGTGTATGGCGCCAGATCGGAAACGGCCAGCCCATCATCGAGGTGCAACTCCCGCGGCCGGCCGTAATCGAACAACCGGTACGTCGTGTCAGAATTCTGCTGGATCTCGCACACCACCAGCCCCGCGCCAATCGCGTGCACCGTGCCCGCCGGCACAAAATACGTCTCGCCCGCGCGCACCGGCGCCCAGTTCATCAGTTCGACAATCGAGCCGTCCAGCGCTGCCTGCCGCGCTTCGTCAACAGTCAGCTCCCGCTTGAAGCCGAGACCCAGCGTGGCGCCCGCTTCGGCCCGCATCACGTGCCACATCTCGGTCTTACCGTTGGCAAGCCCGCGCGCATGTGCCTGTTCATCGTTTGGATGGACCTGCACGCTCAGCCGTTCAGTGGTGAACAGAAACTTCGGCAGCAGTGATAGCGGCGGGTCGGTCTGAAACCACACCTCACCGGTCTTGGCGCCGTGCGAATCAAACCAGGGGCCCGTTTCAGGCGAGCCCCACACCTTCTCGTGGAATACGGGAGCAATCTCGATCGGCATCGTTACTTCTGCTGTTCGGCGATGAATTCGGCGATCCGGTCCAATCCCTTGGTGATGGTCTCAATCGAGGCCGCATAGGTGATGCGGATATGCTTCTGAGTGCCGAACGCCTCGCCCGGCACCACGGCGACGTGCTTGTCGGCCAACAGCTTTTCGGCAAACTGCATTGGCGTCTTCATCGCGTCGCTCTTCAGCGCCACGCCAATGTTCGGATAAGCGTAAAATGCGCCACGCGGCTCGGCACAGTTGACGCCCGGAATCGAGCGCAGCCGCTTCACCACGAAGTCCCGCCGCCGCTGATATTCAGCCAGCATCACATCGACGTCACTCTGATCGCCCGTGAGCGCCTCAATCGCCGCCTTCTGCGCAATCGAGGTCACGTTCGACGTCGAATGCGATTGCAGTTTCGTGATTGCCGAACACACCGCCGCCGGCGCCAGCGTGAAGCCCACGCGCCAGCCCGTCATGGCGTAGGTCTTCGACAGCGACCCGGCCACAATCACGGTCTCTTTCATCCCCGGCTCCGACGCCACCGAGTACGGCTTCGAGTCGTACAGGAACCGGCAATAGCATTCGTCGGTCATCAGCCAGATGCCCCGCGCCTTGGCCAGCGCCGCAATCTTTTCGAACTCGGTCCGCTCCACCAGCGCCCCCGACGGGTTCGACGGCGAGTTGATGATGATCAGCCGCGTCTTCTTCGTCAGCGCCCGCTCCACCTGCTTGGCCGTGAGTGCGAAGCCTTCACTTTCGTGTGTCTCCACCAGCACCGGCTTGGCGCTGGCATAGCTCACCACATCGTAATAGGTCACCCAGTAGGGCACTGGGATAATCACTTCGTCGCCCGGGTTGATCAGCGCCTGCACGGTGTTGAAGATGGCGTGCTTGCCACCCACGCTCACCACGCACTCATTCGCTTTGTAGTCGGTGCCAAAATCCAACTTGTGGCGCTGGCAGACCGCGTCGCGCAATTCCAGCACACCGGCCATGGCCGTGTAGCGCGTGAAATTCTGCTCCAGCGCCTTGACGGCCGCCTGCTTGATCCGCTCCGGCGTCGGGAAATCGGGCTCGCCCACGCCGAAATCCACCACGTCCGCCCCGGCGCGGCGCAGTTTTTCGGCCTCTGCCGACACGCGCGCTGTTGAGCTCACGCTGATGAGAGAGATTCTGTCTGAGAGTTGGATAGGGTTCTGTTGCATCTTGTCTGGAGCCGTTCGAGAAACAGGCCAAGCTCAATCTCAGCGCATGAGACGCTGCTTGAGCTTTTCTTCGACGGACGGAGGAACCAGGCCGGAGATATTGCCCCCCAGTCCGGCCACCTCTTTCACCAGCTTCGAACTGATGAATGAGTAGGCCTCGCCCGCCATCATGAACATGGTTTCGATTCCGGGTGCCAAGCGCCGGTTCATCAGCGCCATCTGCAACTCGTACTCATAATCCGAAATCGCCCGGATACCGCGCAGCAGCAGCCGCGCTCCCCTCTGCCGTGCGAAATCCACCAGCAGCCCGTCGAAGCTGTCCACCTCAACGTTCTCATACGGCTTGACCACTTCCCGCAACATCTCCACCCGCTCTTCCAGTGAGAACAACGGATGTTTGTGGGCATTCTTCAGCACCCCCACCACCAGCCGGTCGACTAGTGGCGCACAACGTTCCACCAGGTCAAGGTGGCCGTTGGTGATCGGATCAAAGCTGCCGGGGTAAACCGCGACAAGAGCTTGGCGCTGCGTGGGCAAGACTTGGGACTCCGCGAACCGGTAACTTCCATTGTATGCGATCCAGATGTTTGACCGGAGCAGACGATACATTAAACGCTCAACTACTGCTCGCGCGCAGCATCTCGAAGCCGGCTGCCAGAAGCGCCCGTTCGGCGTCCGCCGCCGTCCATCTGGGCAGCATAGGCATTCACTTCGACGCTGGTCGTCAGTATTTTCCGGCTGAGCAACGCGCCCCGCTCGGCGGTCGGCAGCGTCTCCAGGTAGAGCTCAATCGCCTCTTTGATGTTCGCCATGGCCTCTTCCAGCGTGCCGCCCTGCGACTGACATCCCTTCAGCTTCGGGCACCACGCATAGAAGCCGTGCTCGTCTTTTTCGATGACGACACCGGCCTTGCGCCTCATACTTCAGTTTTACCGCCGGCCACGCGCCACGTGCTGTAAGGTGTATCCATGCTGCCCCTATGGCTGGCCTGCATGACGTTGCTGTCCGCGGTAGCTTCGGCCCAGTCCCTCGGCGATCTGAAACGACTCTACTCGTACGACCCGGCTGCGCCACTGGATGTAAAACTCGTATTGAAGGACGACCGCGCCGCATACGCCCTTCACGACATCAGCTACTCTCTTCCAACAGGGCAGCGCACGGACGGCCTCCTGGCCGTTCCACACGTCCGCGGCAGGAAACCGGCGGTTGTGTGGATGCACTCGGAAGGGGCTGCGGCGTGGCTGGGCGACGCCATCCTGCTCGCGCAATGCGGAGCCGTGTCGCTTAGCCTGAACGCGCCGCAATCAGCCGTTCCCCACTCGGCCGAAGAGTATCGCGATGGCATGATCGCCTCCGTTGTGGCGCTGCGCCGCGCGGTCGATTTGCTCGAACAGCGCGACGACGTCGATCCGCTCCGCATCGCGGTCGCGGGTCACAGCTTCGGCGCCATGATGGGCGCCGTCGCCGCAAGCGTCGATCCACGCTTCAAAGCCGCCGTGTTTGAGGCTGGCCTGCTGGGCATGAGCATCCATCTCAGAACCAGTCCCCACCCCTGGGCGCAGAGCATCCGCAAAGGCCTCGGCGCTGAATTGGAGCAATTCCTGGGAGTAATCTCAGTCGTCGACGCCGGACGCTACATCGGCCATGCTCCGGCGATTCCGAAACTGTTCCAGTCGGCTTGGTTCGACCCTGGTGTACCGCACGGCGACGCGCTCGATTTCTACAATGCGGCCACCGGCCCGAAAGAACTGAGGTGGTACGACACGGCACACGACATCGATGACATCGGCGCCATCGCCGACCGAACTCGTTTTCTCGCGAAAGTGCTGAATCTGCCCGCCGCCGAACGCGTGCTCGGTCTCAAGACCGGCCTCCACCGCGCCCGTTAATGCGGCGCGTTCGTGGCACTCCGCAGGTCTTACGCCCGGCTCCGCGCGGATTGAAATACCTTCGGCGTGAACTTCAGATCGTCGACAAACGGATACGTCGGCCGCCGGTGCTGGTTCTTCGGCAGGTGCACGATATCCTGGTTGATCGCGCCGTCGGTCAGCGCCATCAGGCTCGGATTGGCAATCGGATCAAGCTCCGGCGACAGGTAGCCGCTCTTCACCACCACAATCTTGAACGCCTTCGGATCCAGCCCGAAGCGCGTGAAATCTTTGATGTCGTGATACGGCCGCCGGTAGGCCGCCAGCACCAGCGTAATGCCTTCAATCTGGACCACCGCCTCGCGCTTGGCCGGGTTGGCCTCGTCGAGCAGCGTCTTCACTACGGCCTCCACCTTCACTGGCTTGCTCGCCAGCGGATCCAGAGTCGCGCCAATCGAAAGCGGAATGCGTTTGCCGACGCCCGCCTTGTAGCACGCCTCGGTCGCCGGGCGGTCCGCAATGCCCGCGAACACCACATGCTTCGCCTTGTGCCGCAGCAGCGCTTCAAGCACCGTCGCCTGGTCGCCATTGCCGCCGCCGGTCGGGTTGTCGCCGGAGTCGGCCAGCACCGCCGGTTGCGTCTTGGCCGCCATGGCCTTCTCGATGCACTCTTCCAGAGTGCCTACGGTGGTGCCGAACTGGAACTGCTTACGCGCGTCCCAATACTGTTGCGCCAGGTTGGCTGCGATTTTGCGCGCCGCCGAGGCGTCAGTGGCGGTGACCACGGCCGACGCGGTCGAACGCGGCTGGTCCGCCCACACATAGCCCACCAGCAGGCTCACGTCCAGCACGCCCGGCGTACGGTTCAACCCGGGCAGTTGCGCATACAGGCGCTTGGCCGGTTCCCACTGCGTGCTGCTGCGCTCGCCCGGCATCAGCACCGGAATCGGCGCCCACACCATCGCCGGCCGGATCTTCTTCTCCAGACAGTGGACCAGCATATCGGTGGCGCGGACCATGGTCTCTTCGCGGTCAATATGCGGCGCCGTGCGGTAGGCCGACAGCATGTCCAGCGTGTCGATAATCGTCTGGCTGATGTTGCCGTGCAGGTCGTACATCGCCGAGATCAGACAATTCGGCCCCACCAGCTTGCGCGCCGCCACATACCAATCGGCTTCGGCGTCGTCTAGCCCATCCACCGTCATCGCGCCGTGCATCGGCAGGAACAGCCCATCCAACGGCAGCAGTGCTTTTAAGCGGTCGAGGAACTCGGCCTTGATCGTCTCGTAGGTCTTCCGCTCCACTGGCCCGCCCGGCACGGCCGAGGCCACCAGCGTCGGCATGAACTTCACGGGATAGCGCTTCAGGAACTTGAAGCGTGGACTCTCATCCATCGCCGCGCCGCGCAGAATGGTGAACTCGCCCAGCCGCGTCCGCAGCCGGCTGTATGTGCTGCATTCGATACTGATGCCGCCGTATGCAATACGCGGCGCCGCCGCGCCCTGCGCCATCGGCGCTAACGCGGCAAGCGATCCGCCCGTGAGGAATGAGCGTCTGTCCATGCTTCTAGCTTCTCCGATTTCTGAGTGCGGCGAAACCGGCCAAAGGAGTCCGCGTACAACTCATTGCACTGACCGGCGCAGGTCCCCCGGCGACCTCGCGATACGGGCGGAACGGCAAACCTCACACAAGTGGCATGAACAGCGCCATCAGCAACAGCGCGATCTCAATCACAGCCACTATATAAAATACAAATCGCATTTTTGGCCAAAGAAAGACCGGCAACTGATCCGCAAGCTTGTCGCCGAAAGTCCGGTTTAACCGGACCGGCTCCACCATCACCGTTTGCTTTGCCCAGCGCGCTGAAAGCCAATTCCCACGGATGTTAGAAAACAGTAGGGCAAAAAATATGATCCTCACTACGCCGAAACCGTTTCCCGTATAACGCTGCAGAACGAACGAACCAATCACGTAGGCGGCAAAGGCCATAATCGCCGCCACCCGGCTCCGCTGCCGCACGCCGAGCGCCGCCAGAAAGTAGAACAATCCTTCAAAGACGGAAAACGCCAGCGACCCGGTGAACGCACCTAGTACAACCGTGAACGCGGCGATGATAAAGCACAGCCAGAACCCCTGCGTCGTGACATAATCACAATCCCACTCGTTTTTAATCGTTGGCCAGAATAGGGCTCGCCATCTATTTTCGGTGCGGGGCGTGGATTCCGCCAAGCCAAGGGTCTGCATAAGTGCGCTGATTATATCTCGCTATGTTCAATTCACCAACGGGAATCTCGCGCGACAAATCTGAATCCCCCCGGATCCGGCGCCAGGGATGCGCGACTCCCGCAACGATCTCCGCAGGCTTACCCGTCAGGCCATTGCCCCAGTCCTGCACCACCGGCTCGCGCACCTTCATTGGCAAAATCCCCACCTGCGCTTCGCCGTCTACATCGAGGATCTCGCGGAAAGAGCCTTCGATAATCCGCACCGCGTTCGTCAACTGGTGCAACCACGCGCCCAGAACTGCGGGATCGACGGCACCCGTTTCGTCTGTCGGATCTCTCGCTGAACGTCCTTCCTGTGCGTGGAAATGTCGAAGCCTCGCAGTTGCGCCGCGCTCACATCGCCAGATTCACCAGCCCGTTCAACTGGATCCGCACCAGGTCTCGCCGCATCCGCCGCTCGCCGCCGTCTTCCTGCAAGGCCGGCGCGGCCTGCGGCTCGTCACTGAGCGGCTATTCTTCGTCGAGCCGTGACGCGGTTTACAGCCCCACCCGCAATGCGCTACCCTGCCTGACACGCTGCCGCCAGCTCCTGTCGCGCGCGGCGCCGGGAAGAAGCGCATGTCCAAAGGGCGTCTGGAAGCTTTCAGTGATGGCGTCATCGCCATCATCATCACCATCATGGTTCTCGAGCTGAAGGTCCCGCACGAGACCACGCTGGCCGCGCTCTGCGCGCTGGCACCCGTGTTTCTCTCCTACGTGCTGTCGTTCATCTACGTCGGCATCTACTGGAACAACCATCACCACATGTTCCATGCGGTCGAGCGCTTTGGCGGAGCCGTGCTGTGGGCCAACCTCCACCTGCTGTTCTGGCTGTCGCTGGTGCCCTTCGCCACCGGCTGGCTCGGGGAAAACCATCTCTCCGCCGTGCCGGTCGCCGTCTATGGCACGGTGCTGTTGGGCGCCGCCATCGCTTACGCCATTCTGACCTTCGCCTTGCGCCGCCATCATGGCCCGGAAACGGCGTTTGCCCGCGCTCTTGGAACGGGTAAAAAGGAGATCCTCTCCATCGTTGCCTACGCCGCCGCCATTGCACTAGCCTTCGTCGCCGAATGGGCCTCGCTCGCCATCTACATCGCCATTGCCATCGCCTGGCTCATTCCGGACCGCCGTTACGAACGCGCGCTCCGCGCCGCGCGCCCCTGACGCGAAACCTCCGCCGGACTGCCGCGTGATACGCTCGGACGAAATCATGCAAGTGAAGCTATTATTCTGGATGTCATTTGCTCTGGGATCCGCCCTGGCCGCGCCGGCGCCGGACAAGGCAGCCCCGCGTTTTCACCGGCCCGCGGCGATCGACTACCGCCTCGACGGCTTCCTCGGCGCTCGGCTGAAGGCCAATCTCGAAGCCTGGGAACTGCGCGCGCCAATATCGAATCCAGCTCTGCTGCAGATGTTCCGCGACCGCGAACGCAAGACGGACCGCAAACTCCTGCCCTGGTCCGGCGAATTCATCGGTAAATACCTCTGCGCCGCGCTGCTCAACTACCGCCTTCAGCACGACCCGCGTCAGAAGCTGAACCTCGACCGCCTCGTGCATGAGTTCATCGCCACCCAAGCGCCCGACGGCTACCTCGGCCCGTTCAAGCGCGCCGAGCGCCTCACCGGCAAGAACTGGGACATCTGGGGCCACTACTGGGCCATCCGCGCCCTGCTGCTCTATCACGACGAGTTCGGCTCCCCGGAAGCCCTCGCCGCCGCTACAAAGGCCGCCGACCTGCTGGTCGCGCAGTTCCTCGACCGCGATTTCCGTCTCACCAACGATGGCTCGCTCGGCCAGATGAACTATGCCATTATCCACGCCATGACCAGCCTCTATCGCGCCACCGGCAAGCCGTCCTATCTCGCCATGGCTCGCTGGGTGGTTGACGAGTGGGACCGCCCCGGCGCCGGGCGCTACCTCAGCCTCGCCCTCGCCGGCCGGGAAATGTACGAATTTCCCGGCAATCGCTGGGAAAGCCTGCACGATTTCCAGGGCATGTATGATCTCTACCGCCTCAGCGGCGACGCCGGCTTAAACACCGCCTTCCAACACATCTGGACCAGCATCCTGCGCGGCGACCGTCACAACACCGGAGGCTTTTCGTCGGGCGAGAAGACCACCGGCAACCCCTACCACCCGGGCGCGATCGAAACCTGTTGCACCGTCGCCTGGATCGATCTCAGCGTCGACATGCTGCGGCTCACCGCCGATTCGCGCGTCGCCGACGAACTCGAGCTCTCCACCTTCAACGGCCTGCTCGGCGCCCAGCATCCTTCCGGCTCCTGGTGGACCTACAACACCCCGATGGAAGGCACGCGCAAGGCTTCGGCCCACGAGATCGTCTTTCAGGCACGGCCTGGCAGCCCGGAGCTGAACTGCTGTTCCGTCAATGGGCCGCGCGGCATCGGCCTGCTCACCGAATGGGCCGCGCTGGCCGCGCCGGACGGCATCGTGCTCAACTACTACGGCCCTGGCAGCATCACCATTCCCACCTCATCCGGCCAGCGCCTGAAGCTCGTCCAGACCACGCGCTACCCGGCTTCGGGCGACGTCTCCGTGCAACTCCAGTTGCCGCGTGCTGAACGCTTCGTCCTCTATCTGCGCATCCCGTCCTGGTCGGCCAAGACCACGCTCTCGGTCAACCGCGTGCCGCACGCCGCCGCCGCCGGCACCTATGTCCGTCTCGACCGCCTGTGGCGCGGCGGCGACACCGTCACGCTGCACCTCGACATGTCGCCGCACTACTGGGCCGGTGAACGCGAACAGGACGGACGCGTTTCCATTTACTCCGGCCCGCTGCTGCTCGCGTTCGACCCCACGTACAACACCTTTGACGCCGGCGCGCTGCCCGAGTTCGACGCCTCCCGCCTCACGCTCACCCCGGCGTCCGCCACCGGTCTTTTCACGCCGCTGCTCTTGCTGGAGACCACCGCCATCGACGGCTCCACCGTGCGTCTCTGCGACTTCGCCACCGCCGGAGCCTATGGCAACGATTACCGTACCTGGTTCCGCGTCCGGAACATTGCGCCGCGCGCCTTCGACCGCGCCGCGCCGGTCTGGGCCAACCGCCCCTAGCCGGAAGCATCGCGGCGCGGGGCTATGATTGGGGAAACTCCCATGTCTGATACGCTCGACTCCCGCGACCCGTCCCTCTACGACGTCCCCACCCGCGCTCGCGGCCCGCAGGGCCGTCTGCCCTACACGCCGGAGATGCTGCGCCATGCGCCCTCCGGCCACCTGTTCGGCTGGACCATGAACGCCGCCATGGGCTGGGAGCCCGCCGCCATGGGCGGCTCCGACGTCCTCATCCTCTCCACGCACGGCGGTCTGCGCGCGCCCGACGGCACGCCCATCGCGCTCGGCTACCACACCGGCCACTGGGAGGTCAGCCTGCTGGTTGAGGAGGCCGCGCGCGAGACCAAATCGCTCGGCGCCGTGCCCTTCGCGGCGTATTGTTCCGATCCGTGCGACGGCCGCAGCCAGGGTACGCCGGCGATGTATGAATCGCTGCCCTACCGCAACGACGCCGCCGCCGTCTTCGGCCGCCTTATCCGCTCGCTGCCCACGCGCGCGGGCGTCATCGGTGTCGCCACTTGCGACAAGGGCCTGCCCGCCATGATGATGGCGCTGGCCGGCGCGCGCGCGTTTCCGTCGATCCTCGTTCCCGGCGGCGTCACGCTACTCGCGGAAAACGCCGAGGACACCGCCCGCGTCCAATCGCTCGGCGCGCGCTTCTCGCACGGTGAAATCTCGCTTGAAGACGCGCAGTTGATGGGCTGCCGCGCCTGCGGCTCGCCCGGCGGCGGCTGCCAGTTCCTCGGCACCGCGGCCACGTCTCAAGTGGTCGCGGAAGCGCTTGGCATGACGCTGCCGCACGCCGCGCTCTCGCCCTCCGGCCTGCCCATTTGGCGCGACATGGCCCGCCGCTCGGCGCGCGCGCTCAATACGCTGATCGAAACCCGGACGCCGATGCGCGACATTCTCACCGCGGCGTCCATCGAGAACGCGCTCGTCGTCCACGCCGCTTTCGGCGGCTCGACGAATCTCATTCTTCACCTGCCGGCAGTGGCTTTCGAGGCCGGTTTGAGCCGCCCAACGCGTGACGATTGGGAGCGCGTCAACCGCGCCGTCCCGCGCATTGTCGACGCCCTGCCGAACGGCCCTCAGTCGTTCGCCACAGTCGAGGTCTTCCTCGCCGGCGGCGTGCCCGAAGTGATGCTACATCTGCGCAGGGCCGGTCTGCTCGATACGCGCGTGAAAACCGTGTCAGGGCTCACGCTCGACGAAGTGCTCAATTGGTGGGAGCAGAGCGAGCGCCGCGCGGAACTGCGCAAGCGCGTACCTTCGGGCGAGATCATCATGAGCCCCGACGTTGCGCGCCAGCGTGGACTCACGTCCACCGTCTGCTTCCCTGTCGGCAACCTCGCGCCCGAAGGCAGCGTCGTCAAGTCCACAGCCATCGACCCGTCGGTCGTGGACAAAGACGGTGTCTACCGCAAGCGCGGCCCGGCGCGCGTCTTCACGCTCGAAACCGCCGCCATCGAGGCCGTCAAGAATGGCGCTATTCAGTCCGGCGATATCCTCGTGCTGGCCGGGCGCGGCCCGCTTGGCTCGGGTATGGAAGAGACATTTCAGCTCACCTGCGCGTTGAAATATCTCGAATTCGGCAAAAATGTGGCGTTAATTACCGACGCGCGCTTCAGCGGCGTCTCCACCGGCGCCTGTATCGGCCATGTCGCGCCGGAGGCGCTAGCCGGCGGCCCGCTCGGCCGGCTCGTCGACGGCGACATCATCGAAATTGTCATCGACCGCAACCGGCTCGAAGGCTCCATCAATCTCGTCGGTCACGGCGCCGAGGTCTTTGGCGCCGATCAGGGCGCGCTAATTCTCGCCTCGCGCGCGCCGCGCCCCGATCTTGCTCCGGATCCCGAACTGCCCGCCGCTACGCGCCTCTGGGCTCTGCTCCAGGACGCCAGCGGCGGCCCCTGGGCCGGCTGCGTCTACGATGTCGAACGCATCGCGGCCAGGCTCGGCTTATAGCTCCAGTTCGCCCGTTGATTCGAGCCGCTCCAGCCGGATCGAATACTGCGCCGTCAGCTTCGACTTGGCTGGCGCCCAGCGGTAGGCCGGCACGCCGAACAGCGCGTGACGGTCAATCATCTGCCGCCGCGTCTCCGGGTACGGCGACACGCCAAATTCCATGCCACGCGTGATGGTCCGGCCATTCCACGGCGGCGACATGCGCGCATGGTTCTCTTCCCAAATGCCGAGCCACGGGAAGTCCGACTGCTTCCATTCATAAGCCAGCGCCAGTTTTGCCGTAGGGCTCCAGGCCAGGAAGTACGCCGTCTCGCGTGATGGGTCCATCAGATGCGTCGAAAACGCCGCCGACACCTCCTCGGCAGGATACTTGCGCATGTCCCTCAGCTTGCCGTCGAGCGTCGGCACCATCGGCCAGTTGAACTCCGCGCCCACTTTCATGTAGCCCTTGCCGCCGGTGAAGTCGCTCTCGATCACTTTCGACTTGGTCGCCGACGCGTGAAATTCTGTCTTGCCACGCTCAACAAACGGTGGGCCCAGCGTTACGTGCTGCGTCCATGCAATCGGCCGGTCGTAGCACGAGAGGTTCTCTACCGTCTCGGTGATGGCGGCGCGGCGCGCGTCCTTCGGCAACCGGATCTGCCGCGTGAAATCGAGTCCGGCGCGCTCAAGCCGCGTGTGCGCGGTCAGCGTGTCGCCTTCAACATTGATATCAAAAAGGCCTACGGGAGCCTCGCCGTGCACGGTTATGCCCGCGGCAGCCTCCGCATCGGACGGCCCGCCAAATTGGCCCAGGCACAGGTTGTGACCCATGATGCCGCACAGCAGTTTGCTCTCGCTGTCGCGCCCATATTCGGGGTGCTTGGCCTCGTCGTACGTCGACGGCTCAATTGAAGGCCACGGCGGCGTCCACAGCGGATTGATGCCGCTCGCCTTATCCCGGATGACGGCGATGTGCCCCCCTTCAACGGTGACGGCAATCTCAAGGTGCTCATTTTCCAGCGCCACGGCGCGGCGGTTGCGATAGAGAATCTCGGGCATGGCTCTCCTATTCTATTGCCATAGACGCAGAACGGGCCGCCCATCGTCGGGCGGCCCGTCGGATATTTACAAAACTGAGCTTTGCGCTTAGCCCTTCTTGGCCTTAGCCGGCGCGGCGCCGCCTTTGCCCATCTTCTCGATCTCATTGAAGGAAACCATACGGCCTTCGTCGAGCGCGAGGTTGGACAGAATCACGGCGATGGAGTCCTGCAGACCGACTTCAAGATCAGCCAGCGGACGCCCGCCCGTGCGCACATCGCGGAAGAAGCTGGAAAGCTCGGTATCCACCGGGTTCACCTCTTCCTCCGGCACCATAATGCCCTTCTGATAGAGCCACAGGCGCGCGAACTTCATTTCGCGCTCCAGGAAACTCTCCTTGCCCGTCATCTGGTCGCGCGCCAGCAGAATCGGCAGCGGACGGCTGCCCGCGGCGGCCACCATCGTCGAGCCGGCCTTGAAACCTTCCTTCTTTTTCTTGGCCTCGTCCACCTTCGACGGCGGATTGGGCTCGCGGAACCACATGCCGATCGGCCGGTTGTTGTCGTCGCCGATGGTGATGTGAATCGTGCCCTGCGTGCCGCAGATGATTTCGCCCATCTCGGTGCGCGCGCCACCCACGCCGGCCCAGTGCGAACTGCCCGGAATGCCGGTCCACACCAGGCGGCGGCCCTTCGGATACTTGTAGATCAGTTGGACGTTATCGAGAATGTCGCGGCCATCGAACAGGAAGTCGTGCGAGCCAAGGCCCATCACAGCCTCGGGGGTCATGCCCAACATGCGGTCGGCCACATCGATCTGATGCGACGCCAGCTCGGCCACCAGGCCACCCGAATACTCACGGAACAGCCGCCAGTTGGCCATCCGCTCATTCGGCACGTTCTTCTTCATCTTCCAGCCGGGGTTGCGATGCCACTGCGCCTGCACATAAGTGACTTCACCCAGCAGGCCCTTGTCGATCATCGCCCGCGCGGCCTGATACATGGCGCTGTAGCGGCGCTGCAAGCCCACCTGCAACGTCTGCTTCGGCCGCGAGTGCGCCAACGCGCGCAGCGCGTGCACCTCTTCCGGCTTGAACACCATGCTCTTTTCGCAGAAGACATGCTTACCGGCTTCGAGCGCATCCTTCGTCACCGGGAAGTGCATGAACAGCGGCGTCGTGACGAACACGGCCTCGACATTTTTGTCGGCCAGCAGCTCACGATAATCCTTATAACGTTTGGGGTTGCCGCCGATGGTCTGCTGCGCCTTGTTCATCGCATCGTCGGTCAGGTCGCAGATGGCGACGCAGTTGCCCGTGTCGATGCCCTTCAGGTGTTTCAGCAGATAGCATCCACGGCTGCCGGTGCCCACCATGCCAAACTTCACGGCATTAGTGGCAGCCCGTGCCTTGATAATCGCCGGCGCGCCGGCCAGATGCGCCGCCGCGACTCCGGCGATAGTGGCCGCGCCAGCCGTTTTGATAGCATCGCGGCGCGTCAGTTCCTTCTTTTCGACCATGATATGAGCAACCTCGAACGTCAGTGTGGGAACCCGGCTTGGGGGAACGAGTCCGCCCCTATTCTATCTAGATTCGATCTCCGTGTCAGAGCCCCCTCCGGCCAACTCCTGGCGCGCCCGCCGCGCCGTCCATTCGGCCCCGGCCAGAACCACCAGGCCCGAAAGAAAACTCCACGTCAGAATCGTCACCGAGTTGACGAATACGCCGAACTCGCGGCTGAATTTCGCACGCATCCACGGCCAAATCAGCAGGTTAATCCACTTCAGCGCTTCCAGCGCAAATCCCACCACAATGGCCCGCGGCAGCACTAGCCGCTTGGGCACCTTGCGGTTCGGCAGGAAGCAATAGACCAAAAACAGGATGAGCACCGTCACCGGGATGGAAGCCACCTTCGCCATGGCTTGCACAAGCAGAGCCGGCATCATGCGGTCCGATCCAAACACAGCCTGCCAGACTTCGATGCCGCCACCGGTAAGCGCCGCCGACAGAAGGCCCAATACGCCACAGGCGAAGATCAGACCCATGCTGACCAGTTGGTTCTTCCACAGTGGCCGGTTGACCTTAACGCCCCAGGCGCGGTTCAGCGCCACTTCCAACGGCAGAAACACACCATTGGCCGTGAACAGCAGCATGAACAGCGACACCCATTCCACTTTGTGGCCCCAGGCTGTGGCCAGCTGAAGGTTGAATACCAGGAACTCGCCCGTATCGCCGGCGTTGAAATCCTTGATAGCCGCGTAAAGCGCCGTCACCGCCTCCGGCCAATGGAACACGCTCTTCAACAGCGCGATCATCACCAGCATGAATGGCCAGAACGACAGCAGCACATTCGCCGCAATGGCGAATGCGTAAACGTGGGCTTCCGTACTGATGAAGTATGCGCCCAGACTACGCTCCTGGCGTAGTTCGAGCGCGGCGTCCTTGACCGAATCGGTCAACTCTTTGATTTTTGGCTGCACGGGGCTTTACTTCTAATTCTACAGGCCGGAGAGCAGCACCTTCAGCCACGGGCGTGGCGTGGCGGCCGCGCGCGTTTCCGCCGGGCCGCTGTTCTTCTGGCAATGATCCAGCAGAAGCTGCGGCTCGACGCCTACCGCCTCGGCATACTGCCGAAGATAGCTGCGCGTGAACACGCCGCCCGGCAACTCCTCATAACAGCCTTCTTCAATCGCCAACAGGAAACGGCGGCTGATTTTGGTGCGGCCGATCACATCGTCCAATGAGATGCCGGCGCGGCGGCGGAGTTCGCACAGTTCGAGCCCGGCCACCATCAGGCGGCGCTCACCGGACGGCTTCCGTTGATAGGCTGCCGGCTGCTTCTCCACGAGAAGTCCAGGATAGCACCCCCGCCGCCCGGACAAGCCGCTGTCTAACGATCTGGACTGCCAGCCGTCTGAGCCGGCGCCCTCTGCCGGCCCATATCGGCGAGCAGTTGCCGGGTGATCTTATCGGCTACATCGGCGCTGGCCGAGCGGAACTTCGCGCCCCCGCTTTCCTGTGTCGTCGACCAGATGACGTCGCCATCCTTGCTGACAATCCGCACGCTGGCCGAGGCCTCATGCTTGCGTTCCTGAATGCGCATCGTCTCGCTGTCGCCGCCACCCGCCGCCAGCGAGGCGTAGCTCCGCAGCTTCGAACTGGCGCCCCGCCCCGCGCTCACGCTCGACCGCGTGTTGGCTCCTTCCCCGCTCTGGAAAACGTCGGTATAGGCCAGATCTGCGGCTGAGCCGCGCAGTACCGCGTCGGCGCGGTCCGGATTCTCCGTGATGACAAACAGATGGGTCCGCTGCAGGCTGGCAATCACCATGTCGCGGATCTGCGCCGCGCTCTCACCGCCTCCAAAACGATCCACATAAATCCTCTTCAGCACCTCAAGATGGCTGGCCGGAGCGCTGATTTCCTGAGCTGGGCACACGAATCCCGTCAGGATGAGGGATAGCGCCCTCACCCGGAACATCGTTTGCATCACCCTTTTCCCGCCTTGCGGGCCTCCTCGTCCATATAGGTCACCTTGCGGCCGGTGCGCGCTTCCAAACTCACCAGCACCACCCGGACCGCATTCTTGTCCACACGCAACAGCATGGCTTGTTGCCTGCCGTCCTCGCCTTCATAGCCGACTGTGACGTAGTGGGCCCGCTTCCTGCTCATGGCCAGGAGCGGCGAGATGATAATCGCCTCCAACAGCCGGCGATCCACCTTCTGCCCGTATTCGATCAAGTTGATGCGCTCATAGGGAACCCGCACCGTCACCCGCTTCGCCTGGAAGATGAACGAGTTCGGATCGTTGGTCCGCACCATGCCCGGCACACCGTCCGGAAGACCTTCGAGCGTCCCGCCGATGTATTCGGCCGGCGCGCCTCGATCGGCCGCAAGGCCGAATCCGATGACGGCGAGCATCATCCATACCAGCAGAGCCAGATTCTCTATTCGCAAGCTACACCTTGGCCTTCAGTTCGTCAGTGAGCGCGGCCCGGAGTATTTCTCACTGAAAATGCACAAAATATGCACAGCCCTGATCCCCAGCCCACGATGATTAGCCCGGACACACGGCGCGCCGTGCGCCTGCCACCCGGCCAGGTATTAACCCGGAAGTGGCCAGTCTTGGACGCTTATGGACCACCTCAGATTGGCCTGGACACTTGGCGGCTGCGCGTAGACGGACTGGTGCGGCACCCGCGCGCGTTCACTTGGGAAGAATTCAACGCCATTGAAAAGATAAACGTTTTCAGCGATTTCCATTGTGTAACGCGCTGGAGCCGGCTCGACAACACGTGGACCGGGGTTGCAGTCAGCCGCCTGATTGAGTTGGCCGGCGGCGCGGCTCCGGGCGCCCGGTTTGTGGTGGCGCATGGTTACGACAACGGCTTCACCACCAACCTGCCGCTGGAGGCGCTGTTGGCCGCGGACTCGCTCATCGCCACGGAACATGATGGCCAGCCGCTCACCCTGGAGCACGGTGGCCCGGCTCGGCTGGTCGTGCCGGCGCTCTACGCCTGGAAAAGCGCCAAATGGATCAGCCGGCTTGAGTTAACCGCCGAGGACCGGGCCGGGTTCTGGGAGCGCAACGGTTACCATATGAACGGGGACCCTTGGAAGGAGGAGCGTTTTGGCTGATTCCGGTAATCGGCGGCGCTGGATCGTGGGCGCCGGACTGGGCGCGGCGGCGTTGGGCGTAGGTGCGGCCTATCGCACTTCGCCATTCCTGTTCGAAGTTCTCTTCCACGGCGCGGGCCGCGACGTCCCATCGGCGCCCGCGCGTCCCAAGCTGCGCGCTTGGCCCGGCAACGGGTTGCACGCCGCCTGGCTGGGCCACTCGACCGTCTGGCTGCAGATTGACGGATTCACCATTCTGACCGACCCCGTATTCAGCCGTCGCATCGGCCTGGATCTCGGTTTGTTCACGCTGGGGCCGAAGCGCCTGGTGATGCCCGCCCTCGGCCCCGGCGAGCTGCCGCGGCCGGACCTCGTACTGCTCTCTCATGCCCACATGGATCACTTCGATCTGCCCAGCTTGCGGGCGCTTGAAAACCGCCAGACGCCGGTCGTTACCGCGCGCGGCACCTCCGATCTGCTGCGGGTGCCGAACTGGGGGCGCGTCACCGAACTCGGCTGGGGCGAGCACGCGCAGGCCGGACCGGCGCGAATCACAGCCTTCCAGGTGAGCCATTGGGGCGCTCGCATGCGCTCCGACACATGGCGCGGCTACAACGGCTACGTGATTGAGGTGGGCCGGCGGCGTGTGATCTTCGCCGGCGACACCGCGATGACTCATACCTTCCGCGGCTTGGGTGGTGCAGACCTGGCTTTGATGCCCATCGGAGCTTACGACCCGTGGATCCGCGTGCACTGCAATCCCGAACAAGCCTGGCGCATGGCCAACGACGCACGTGCCGACCGCGTCATGGGCATGCATCATCAGACCTTCTATCTGAGCCACGAGCCTGTGGCCGAGCCGCTCACCCGCCTGCTCGAAGCAGCCGGGTCCTCTGCCGGCGACCGCGTCGTCGCCCGCCGCATCGGCTCCGAGTTCCACGCCGCCTGACGCCAGCCGGAAAAGGAGGCCGCGCAACGCCGGACAGAGTATTTGCTTTAATCAGCCGCCCCAGTTTGTCATATTGGCAGCTAGGGGTACTCTTCCGGGAAGCCTGTCCCTGTTTCCCCGCAACAATAAAATGAGCCCCCACTATCCCGGGCAAACATCGCCAAGTCAATACCAATCATATGCATCACCAACTGAAGTGCTTGAACGGGATCTGCGCCGACGGCGTATTTGTCTTTTTCTATGCTGATACCAGAAATGCGATAATGACAGCAATGCATACGTTTGTCTGCAGATATCGTGGGCTTAAAAATATGGACGCTAATGTGTTGTGTGTCACCACCAGAATGACAAAACAACAGATGGCGTGTGGCTATTGGGTTTTTCATGGAGTAGTTATTTACTGTCCTTTCATACAGCGACCATACCGCTCCATGGCCGCATTGTAACAACTGCGGCATCCGCCAGTTTCACGACATGCTGCACAGGCCACCTCATACTGCTTCCAACATTTGCTTTCTCTCTCTTTGTCCCAGGTCCCTGAACGAGGTTTGGATACAATTCGCGTAATCTACTTTATTGCCAGGTAAGTGACGCCCGTAAGGACCACAGCCCCTGCGATAGTCGTCCAGGAGACCGGTCCGCCGGCAACGATTACAATGGCACCGCTCGCTCCAACATCGATGAGGCCGTTGGCTACCATGCTCCTCAACCCCTCATCTGACACTGTCGCGTCGAATCCATCAATGCCCAAGGACACGCTTTCAGCCCAACTCTCCTCCGCCGCCGAGACTGTTTCGAACAGCTGCCTGGTCGGTGATATCGATGTCCATCCACAAGATGTACATTCGACCTCAATGTAACCCGGTGGGCAATTACTTGAAGCATTGACGGCGCCACCTGAAGGGGCGAACCCGCTGTCAATACAGCCTGGAGGTGCAGCAGGGAGCCTCCCCGTGGGGTCATACAAGTTGACAGGATCATTCCACGCGTATGTGTATCGATTCCACAGTTGAGGCTCTGACGGGGCGACCGACGCCGGATCAGCCGTCGTGAACCTCCCCCACGTGCTCGAATAGTACCGTTGTTGCGCGTAATCCAGCCGCGTATTTTCATCCCTCAAATACGTCGCAAACTTCTCCCGGTCGTTCGTCGCCGCACCCGTCCGCTGCTCGCCGTACGGGTAATACGAAAGCGTCTCGGTCCCGCTATTCACCACCGACCCCAACTGGTCCCGCGTGATCGAATTACCGTCGCTCGACACCAGCAGCCCGCCCAGCCACACTCGCGTCGAATGCACTGTCGAGATGTAATACGTCCCATTCGCTCTCGCTGCCTCGCCGTAAATCCCCAGTA